>CAYGMC010000021.1:0-15503 GCA_964351105.1 uncultured Candidatus Saccharibacteria bacterium
CAGAAGGCACTTCTTAGTGTGCTTGCTGTTACGGGGACTCTCGCTGTGGCAATGATTGCCCCCAACATATTTCAAGCATTGCCGCACATCATGGGGAAAAAGCGTTATAGGCTCGCGTTTCAAGCACGCACCGCGGCAAGTCGTCTTGCCATCAAAGGCTATGTACGTTTCGTAGAGAAAGATGGCAGGAAGCGCATGGAGATTACCGAGGCTGGAAGGCGGGCAATTGCATTGGAGAGTGCGAAAGCCTCACTCGCAGTAAAGCGAGGAAAACGGTGGGACAAACGGTGGCGTCTCGTTATGTTTGACATCCCCCAGCGTCGTCGACGCGATCGAGACCATTTGCGCAGTGTGATGCAGGAGTGTGGTTTCTTGCGCCTCCAAGACAGTGTGTGGGTATTCCCCTACGATTGCGAGGAGCTGATAACGCTCCTCAAGGCAAACATGCGGATCGGCAAAGATGTCTTGTATGCAATCGTCGAGTCCATCGAGAATGCCGATTGGGTGAAAAAACACTTCAACATACCGAGGTGATTCGCAATCCACATATTCCTATTTCACGCTATAGACGACGGATAGGAATATCGTGTATACGAGATGAAAAATGGTTATGTGTACTTTTGTATGTCAGGGACCTTCGGCTTCGAAGCGAGAGATCATGCCGTCGCGGGCGATTTTGCGATAGGTCGAGACGAAAAAGAAGTATGCGAGCGCGAGGTAGCATGTGGCGAGGACGACACCGAGAATGAGCGGCGCAAAAGAGAGGCTTTGGGACATGAGAGCGTTGCGCATCCCCTCGAAGACGTAAGTCGGTGGAAGAATGTATGAAATCGCCTGCATCCACGACGGTAGCACAGAGATGGGATACATGATGCCGACGAACGGCCCCAAGACCGCCGGAATAGGCCAGATGAGCCATTCTGCGGAAGGGCCAAAGCGCAGAACGAGCGCTGTCCCCACGATGCCAAGCGCAATGCCGAAGAGAAATAAAATGAGAATAAATGGAAGAAGGAGTACGCCGAGCGCGAGGAGATCGAGCCCAAAGATGCCGCCCGCGAGGAGAAGCATCACGACGAGCCCGGCGGCACTCGTTGCAATACTGGTGAGCACAAATCCTGTCATGTATTCACTCACTTTGAGCGGCGAGGCAAAGATGTTGAGGAAATTTTTTGACCACACATCTTCGAGAAACGGCATTGTTACTCCCTGCTGTACACGCACGAGAAAATCCCACAGCAGTATGCCGCCCAAGAGTGTCGGGACAAACGCGAGACCAGAATCGACCGTGTGTAAATATCGTGTGATGAATCCCCACAAGACGATGTCGAGCACGGCCCAAAGAAAATACGGGATGAGGCGCATGGGGTTATCGCGCAAGATGAAGACTTGTCGGAGAAATATGCCGTAAATGCGGGTGGTGTTCATAATCATTCAAGTTCAAGCGAGAGCGGCTCGCGCGCGACGGTGATAAATAATTCTTCGAGATTCGCTTTGCCGTGCTCTTGCGGGAGCGTCTTGGGATTTCCCTCAAGGAGAATTTTGCCATGTGAGAGAAAAAGCACGCGATCGCACATCGCTTCCACTTCGTGCATATTGTGCGAGGTCCAGAGCACACCGCCGCTCCCAGAATTTGCAAACGCGCGGATTTTGTCGCGAATCGTATGCGCAGTCGATGGATCAAGCGAGGCGGTCGGCTCATCGAGCAAAAGCAGATGCGGAGTATTCAGCATCGCTTTTGCAAGTGAAACACGCGTCTGTTCCCCCGAAGAAAGCAATCCGCATTTTGTGTCGGCAAATTTTTCGAGATCAAATTCTTTCAAAACCGCCTGAATACGTTTCTGTAAATCATGGACGGTATACAAAAGCCCAAAAATATGGAGATTTTGAGCAACCGTCATGTTGCCGGGAAGTTGCGCATACACAGCGGCAAAATTCGTACGCGTGAGCGCCTCCGAACGACGACTCCCCACATCAATCCCTTCGATACGAATCGTCCCTCCGCTCGGTTCAAGAACGCCGAGTATCATGTTGATGGTGGTCGTCTTCCCCGCGCCGTTGGGGCCCAAAAGACCGACAATCTCGTTTTTGTTGACGGAAAATGTGATTCCCTTGACCGCTTTTGTATCGGCGTATGTTTTTTCTAGCTGATTTACTTCGAGCACCGGCAGAGAATTCATCCGATGATTCTACCACTCAATCCCATGTCTTTTCGCCATCCCCCGAGAGCGGGATCGGAGGTCCTAAGTATTTTGGTTTTCTCCCCACTGAAGTGTCAACAAACGCTTTTATCGAAGCGGGGATTTCGCGTGCATAATCGTATATCGATCCACGATTCCCCGCAACGACCCCGTGCGCAGGAAGCCCGATGTGCCGTGCGATCCAGAGAGAGCGCGGCATATGAAAATCTTGGGTAACGACGGTGACACTCTGCACTTCGAACACAGAATGGGCACGATACATACTGCTGTAGGTATCAAACCCCGCATGGTCAAGAAAAATATCCTCCGAAGGAATCCCCGCGGCGAGTAGGTATTCTCGAACCGGCGTTACCTCGTCGTGCGAGAGAGTGCCACTGTCGCCACTCACCAAAATCTTTGAAACCTTGCCGCCGCGATAGAGTACGATTGCTTCATCGGCGCGCGCCGCCAACACGGGCGAAGGTGCGCCGCGCACCACGGATGCGCCGAGCACAATGGCTACGTCGGTCGTGGGTGCGTTCTCTGCCACATACGTATGCGTCACGGTGGAAAGACGCATGAAAAGCGCGGGAATAAGCGCAAAGAACAGCACCGACAAAAAAATCGCGGAGAGCGGAATCACAAAACGCCGAAAATGATTCACAAACATATGGTACCACTTTCAGATACGAACACGTACAAAACGAGCCTTGCTTTGTCGGCAAGGCCCGTTTTGAGCACCGTGGAATGTAGTTCTCTTATTGCACGTTGAAATTCAACGTATTCGAAGTTCCTTGCGCATTTGTCACATAGATTGGGTACGAACCAGGTGTGACTTGCTGTGCGTACATCGCACATACTGTGCCAAAAGTTTGCACGTCGCACGGTGAGACGTACGAAGGAATGGTGTAGTAGATGGTGGTGCCATTATTGGATGGGACATGCATAGTGCCACCATTGCCAAAACGTACGGTGTTTTCGTATGCACTAAAACCTTGACCTTGAATAGCGACACGTGTGCCGACGGGCCCCGAGATAGGAGAAATGTACGCGAGCGATAGATTGCCCGAGTTACCTTGTCCCACCACGACCGTGGTTGTGTAAGTGTTCTGTTGGCCAAAGTTGTTGGCAACGGTGAATGTGATGGTGTAGGTGCCTGCAGAATAGTATGTGTGTGTGAGTGTGTTTGTTTGCTGACTATTCATGAGCTGACTTTGCGGTGTCGCGCCGTACATATTTTGGTCACCCCAATTTACCGAGAAAGTAAGATACTGATTCCCTGCTGTGTTGACAGCGATATTCCACACACCTTGCACCCCTGTCGCGAGATTGGCGGGACCCTGTACACTCGTAATGACAGGCGCACCCCCACCGGCAAGTGCTGTAACAAGAAACGGTACTGCGTTTGAGGTGATACCAAAGCTGTTGGTCACCGAAACTTGATACGTGGAGAGCGTAACAGGCTGTGTACCGTATCCGACCAATTGTGAAGGTACGGTGAATGAAACAGCACGACCGTCGGACGAACCGAGATTGGCAATAATGCCGGACCCGAAGCGAACGGTGTTGTTGCTGGTACTAAAGCCCGCGCCATAGACAGTAACCGCGGTACCCACAGCGCCCGATGCAGGCGAGAGGTAATTCACGATCGGTGTCGCTGTATTTTGCGGATTGCAGTACGCATTGTAGCCCAAAGGATATGGGTACGAACATCCACTACAAGGGATTGAAGAATAAATATTGCAAGGGTACGGATTGCCCATAACCGTGAAAGCAACAGCATTCGATGTGCCGCGGCTATTTTGCACCGTGATGTGCACACTGGTCCCGACCAACGAGTATGCGTAGTAATTTGACGGGACAATGACGGAAAGAGACGTGCCGTTTTGTGACGGAATGTTTGTAAGTACGGTGTTGCCAAAATTGACCGTGTTATTCCACTGGTCAAAACCGACGCCGTAGATTGTGATGTTGTTGCCCGCAGAACCCGTGTTTTGCGAAAGCGAGGTTATCGCAGTCGTGCCAGAGTAATAAGAAGTGTACGGATATGAATACTGTGCAGGGTACGTAAGAATGTTTGGGTACGTTTGGTACGAGCCTCCTGCGTTACCGCTACACGATACGCGCGAGATTGCCGCCGCAGTCGCCCCGTCGGTCATGCCCGTTTGTGGCAAACCTTGGATACGTTGAAAATTTTTCACTCCGGCCGCCGTCGCCGCGCCAAAGTAGCCGGTAACCATCCACGACCCACCGCCCGGATAATTTTGTGAGACGAGAAAATTTTGGAGACGAGTAACATCAGTACCACGTGAACCTACAGATAGGCTCGCTGGCACAGAAACACAGCCCGCAGAATAGACTTGAGCAGAAGCAACCCCCGAAAAGAGCGAGAACGCAAGGACGATTGAAATGATGAATTTATTCATAGGGATTGGATTAAAATATGGCTTAAAACTTGACAAGATTCTATTTGATGCGAATAATGTATGCATTGTACATCGTTTCAATAAAAAAGCAAGTCCCGCCTATTCGGGCCACGTTCTACTTAAATTTCGCTTCTTCTTGTCCTTCGGCTTCTAGGTCGGCTGTTCTGATGCTCGCGGGTACTACTTCGGAGTAGTCATTCTTCATAATTGTACGAGTAGCGTATATACCAGCGGCAATTGCCGCTATTCCCCCCAGTGCTATTCCCCAGCGCGCGCCCAAATGTTCAGCGATGAGGCCGATAATCGGACCACCGATAGGGGTCGAACCGAGCATTGCCATTGTCCAAAGTGACATGACGCGTCCGCGCATTGTGGGGTCCGCCCGAAGTTGTAAGCTCGTGTTTGCAAGCGATGTAAAATTGATAGAAAAGAAACCAACCAAAAGCATACCCACAACAGCGAGGGTAAGCGTGGGCATAACAGAAACGGTAATCATAGAGAGGCCAAAAAGTATCGCCGAGCCGACAAGGTGGTGTGGTGCTACGCGCTTGCGGCCAGCGGCCAAAAGTCCGCCGACTACCGAGCCAATGCCAAAAGCAACCCAGAGTTGCGAGTATGCAGCGGCATCGCTATCAAAGGCGAATTTCGCAAGTATCGGGAGAGATATTTGAAATTCATACGAGAACGTCCCAATAACTACCGCCATAATGAGCGTGTCGCGGATAAGCCGCGATTTCCATACATATCGTGCAGCTTCTGTCAGTTGTTTGATCGGACGCAAGCGCTCCGGCAGATGATGTGGTTCGAGACGTTTTTTGTCGAGCATGAAGAGCGCTACGATCACGGCGAGTGTCGAGAACGCGTTCACAATAAAACAAAACCCAATACCGATCCCTGCAATAAAGACGGCGCCGAGCGAGGGCCCGACCGCACGTGCGAGGTTGTTCTCTGTCGCATTGAGCGCAACGGCATTGCGTACGTGTTCGCGTCCCACGAGTTCGGTGACAAACGCTTGTCGCGTTGGGTTGTCAATCGAATTAATCAGGCCAAAAAAAAGCGCAAGTATGTACACCATCCATATTTCCACCATGCCGGTCATTACCACGATACCGAGCGTCAGCTGGACTACAAAAAAGAGTCCCTGCGTTATGAAAAGTATGCGACGCTTGGGAAACGAATCGGCTATCAAACCACCAAATGGAGTGACGAGAAGAAGTGGGAGAAATTGAAGTGCAACGACAAGCCCGACCTGTGTTCCCGAACCGGTAAGTTGCAGTACAAGCCAACCTTGCGCGACCGTCTGCATCCACGTACCAGAAAGTGAGATACCTTGTCCGATGAAAAAAAGCCGATAATTCCGGATGGAGAGCGAAGCAAAGGTGTTGAGTGCGCGCCGTTTAAAGTGCGCGGGTGCATTGCGAATTGTTGGCATCGGAGCATTATGCCTCTAATTTGGGCACTGTGCTCTGCATACATTTGTGGATTCTTGAAGATTTCGGGGAACAACCAATCCTAGAAACCAAAAGAAAATGTCGCGGCGGCCATCTGCTGAATAATTCCAATGAAACTCGTAGGCGAGGGTTGTATCGTTGCTGAAGTCGGCACGTTTGTTTGGTCCATTCGGTCGGACACCCCTGCTGGCGGACGACTGAACGGGAAGCGCTTTTGGATACCTTGTGGCATCTGTTTCATCTTGGCGCCCTGTCGCATTGGCTTTGTATACGGCGTTGTTGATCCGTTTTTAAAACCTTGGCCATCCGTAATCTGTGAAGGCATTGCTCCTCTGTCATCACGAAGCATTTGCTGTCCGGGAGTCGTACTTCCCATGCGCATCGACTTTTCCATCATCTTTTGTGCTTGCAATAACTTCGCCCCTTTATACAAGCTGTGATTTTTTGCGTATGCCATGCATGTTTTGGTATTTGCTGAATCCGCACAATACGCACGACATGCTCTCATTGGATCGATAACGTCTACCGCGCAATTGCCCGGGCCACCATCTTTCAATATTGCCCGCACTTTTTCACCTGAGTCCTCCGGCGATTGTGTGCGCACCGTCAGACCATATGTCTTGGCGAAAGAATGGCACGCGTCGCGATGAGCGACGTCTTCACAATATGCTTTGCACGCCACACGATCCGCGCAATTTCCAAGCTCGGCAACGGGAAACACGATATCAAAGACGGAAACGGCGCGCGCAATACCGAACGTTCCCAAAAAAATCGCAATGACAGAAAGGAAAATCAGCGCACGTACATGTATCAAATGTGTCATATTTTACTGAAATGGATTCTTATAGTCGTCGCTAAACGGATTCAAATCTGATTCCGTAGCCGAACTGGGAGTCAAACCTTCCACTGGCGCGACGGATTGTTCGACAGCAACATTTTGTTCTGTTTCAGAGATATTTAAAGTACTGTCTTCTTCTTCAATAAAAGACTCCATATCGAGTGCATACGTTCCGTACCCCACAGCAATGAGAACCACGAGAGATGCTATGGCTGCAGCAATAAAAAGACCGAGTCGACTATTGTGTGCATGTTCAGGTGGTTGCACAGGCTGGGGATTTTCGTTCGGCGGCATACCGACCATTGTACCCTAAAATATGTTTGGCGTTCGGAGGTTATCCACACTATTCATCACGAAAAGATAACAACGGTGTTGCGCAATGTTTTCCTGATCACGCGATGATTAGGTATTGTTTGCTCTACCGCATTCCAAAATACGGGCGAATGATTCATATGTAATAGATGACACACTTCATGCACAATAATGTAATCACGTATCTGCTCCGGCAAGGTCGCGATCTTGTAATTAAAGCTCAAGGTGCGTTTTCGCGAACAACTCCCCCATCGAGATTTCTGCGCCCGTATTGAAATTTTTTTGAATACCGTTCCATACTGCCGCGCAAAGTACTCACAGCGGGCGCTTGAAAGCACCGCCGCGCGTCTTTTGAGCATTGGAATATCTTTGCGCACCAACCGGATGACGTGTCGATCGCGATTTTTGACGATCGCTTTCTGTATCCACGCCGCGTGTTTCGCGACAAATCGTGGGACAGCGTCTAGTGAATATTGTTGCGGGACAGTCACTATCACGCGCGAATCGAGAGAGATTGTAATGCGCATACGACGAGCTCGCGCGCTTCTTTTCAGTTCGTACTCTCGCATGAGTACCATCGTACTCTAAAAATATTGTGAATAAGACTCGACCCCCTGATTTTTCAACTACGGAGTCATGACCGGCTCGACAATCGGTGCCGAACCAAGCGTCAACGAGCGACGTATCGTGTCGAATGCCTCGAAAAGAGCGGTGCGATCGAATTGCGCCGGCGTGCTCGACGCGTAATTATCCATCGATGTAGAGTGGACGACGTAGCGCACTGCTGTACACGGAGAACTGTTCGGAAGCGCATAGACCATTTCCTCGTAGAGATTCTCCGCACTGGTATTCGATGACGTTGCGACTGAATATTCAACTCCATTATCACTGAGAGGCTGCGATTTCACGTTGGCGGCAAGATAAATATCACCCGTACATTTTTTGGCTCGAGGAAGTTGTTCTACAGAAACGTACGTGTCGCTCGAAAGGTTGGTACCCGGCATCGGAGGAATTGTAAATCTCACACCGTGTATCGGCTTTTTTGGATCGACCTGACTGTACGCGTACATGTCATCCTTCGTATATACAGACGGATACACTACTGAAAATGTGGAGGTCGCATATGTACTTGTCGCTACCTGCATTGGGACTTCTGTCTGCTCAAGCGGCTGATTTTGTACTGCCGTTTTCACGCTTAAAAAATAATATCCACCTCCTATAATTATAATAAGGGCTACTGCACCGGTTATGTAATATTTCTCCATGGCGGGGATTATGCCATAGAAAAGGAAGTCTCCAAGCCTGTACAACAGCCCACACAAATCGAGGTCGATTTTGGTAAAAGTCTCCGAACTATTTAACCAATCTCAAACAACGGAGACAAACTGTTTGCGCAGTACGCGTTTTGATGTATTTATTGCCACATACGCAGACGACGACGAGCGGCTGTTTGGGATTATCAATCCATTTTCCGTCCTTGAGAAAATTTTTAGACATACCGGCTTAGTCGACAAATGTAAGCGCTTTGCCGCGTTTGCCTGCGCGGCCCGTACGGCCAATTCGGTGCACGTAATCTTCGTAGGTCGTGGGCAAGTCGTAGTTGATGACATGTGTCACGTCGGCGACGTCAATTCCACGCGCTGCAACATCGGTCGCCACCAAGACTTGCACGTGATTGCCTTTGAATAGAGAGAGCGCACGCTGACGTTTGCTCTGATTTTTGTTGCCGTGAATCGATTCGGCTTTGAAACCGCGATCATTCAAGACTTTCATCAGTTTTTCGACACCGTGTTTAGTTTTGCCAAAAACGAGCACTTTGCTGAATCCTGGCTGTGTGAGAAGGTCGTGTAATATATCGACTTTTGTTTTGCCCGGGGCGACGCGAACGATGTCTTGCTCGACACTTTTGGCTGTCTCGCCCGTTTTTACCGAAATGCGTACCGGATTGTTGAGAAAACTGCCGATGAGCGATTCGATCTCGCGCGAGAGTGTCGCGGAGAAAAAGAGCGTGTGCTTTTTGGTCTGCATCTGTGCCAGAATGAATTTCATGTCGTCGATAAATCCCATGTCGAGCATGCGATCAGCTTCGTCCAAAACGACCGTGCGAAATCGCGAGAGATTGAGTGCGCGGCGCTCCATGAGGTCTTTGAGACGACCGGGTGTGCCGATGACGAAATGCGGGTCACGACGCAAGGTGCTGATTTGACGGCCTATATTGGCACCTCCTACGCACGAGACAGCTCCCACGCGGAGATTGCTCGCAAAATCCCAAAACTCCTCTTCAATCTGGAGCGCGAGTTCGCGGGTCGGCACCATGATGAGCACGCGCTCGGAGCGCTCGCCCATCACTTTATTGATGAGCGGGATGAGAAAAGCGGCTGTTTTGCCCGTACCGGTATTTGCAATACCGACCACATCGGATCCCATCAACACATGCGGTATCGCACTGTCTTGAATCGGTGTCGGTGTTTCGTAACCCTTTTTGGCGATGTTCTTTTTGAGCGCATCTTGTATCGCAAAATCTATAAAGCGATGTTTTGGCTCGAACACCTCTTGCTTCTCTTCAACGACGATCTTGTTGATAAATCGAGAAACATCGATGCGTTGACCCTGCGGCCCCCTGTTGCTTCTGCCGCGAGAAAACTGTGGCCGCGAGAAAGAGCGACCGCGAGAAAAATTGCGCCCACGAGGGGCATCTGCACGTTGTCTAAATTGTGGACTCATATATGAGTGTATTTGTTATATGCCCATTGAAGGGCTTTTCCGCCAGAGGCGGACTAAAATAGTGTCGAACGATCTCGGGATAGGTTCGCCTCAGTACTTACAGGCGGCCTTGGTAATCCCAAGACAAAAACCGATAGAGAAAGTAAGACCCATAGAGTGTATCAGATGACGAACGGCCTGTCAAGGCCGACCATTTACTCGATAGAAATCCAGTATCGCAACTTATCGACTCCCGTTTCTGGGTTTGGTTCGCGATTTTCAAGAACACCTCCATTTTTTTCAATTATCTTTCGCGATGGCTCATTGGTGGCGTTACAGGTAAGAAGCACACGTGAAATACCGAGCTCTTTGGCTTTTGGAAGTGCGAGTTTGAGAATGTTACTTCCGTACCCCTGTCGTCGTCTGCTCGGCCGAATATCATACCCGATGTGACCGCCAATTCTTTCTAAATGTTCGTTTAAGCGATGGCGAATTTTGACGCGTCCGATAAACTCACCTTCATCAATCAACCAAAAATCAGATTGTGCTACATACCCCTCTGGCAAATTCTCACCTTGCGCATGACTCCGTTCATGCGCCACAAACGAATCAAAATCGGTTTCCAACTCCGATATCAAGAGTTTTTGATACCATGTGTCCGCCGACACATGTCCTCTATCAGCCTGAAACTCTCTCACTGCTTCGATAAAAGAATCTTTGTATTCTCTTGAGGGCAATTCGAGTTGCATATCCTACAGAGTACCACTCCTCCGCTAAAATCTTTGGTAAACAATCCTTGTTGTCGTTATTGAAAATGAAGGCGGCTGGCACGAAGACTTCCGTCAACATGCCAGCCTGATTTGTTCGGGTAACGGCAGCCGTTACCCGAGGATGCGACGCGGATTGCCGCTGAAGAACACCGGCCCGTCGTCCTTGCGGAACGGCGTGCCGGCGCGGTCCGCCGGCCGCAGGATCGTGATCCCCTTGGGCCGATCGGTGGGTTCGACTGGCGGCTCCTCGGCCGGCCACGTTGCTTTCGCTCCCTTGAGATTACGCGTGGGCTTTTGCATCGGAAACTCCTGTTGTTGATGCGCTAAAAATAGTACTATACATAAAAATAAAGTCAACTCTCTGTCTCACGAGACGCGGGGGCGGATGAATAAATCTGCGTCGAAGGTTTTTTGTTTGATGTCGTTGAGAGATGCAAAGGTACGCTGTGCGATATTGAAACGGCCATGGAATCCCTCGAGGTGGAGATGTATACCTGCGCTCAAGCCCGTCTGGCCCATAATACCGATTTGATCTCCTGATTTCACCATTCCAAGCGCATGAGGTGCGGCCGCCATGTGACAGTAGAGAAAAGATTTGTCGACCGAAGGCACATAGAGTGCCGCATGATTACCGAGCGATGCGCCCCATGTGGAATTGGCCACCTCCCGATACACAATCTCGCCGTCGGCGCATGCAAAAAGCGGGATGCCCGTTTGTCCTTGAGCTCCATAATCTACACCCGTGTGATGCCCGAATTTGGGATACAGCGTCCAATCTTGTTTGAGATACGTTTGGGTAACGACAAATTTCGCCGCAGGCATCGGACGACTCCATTGCATGGGTGGTGGCTCCGGCACTGCCTGTAAATACGCGGCGGCACAGAATCCCTTTTTCCCATCAGGGAGTGTTACCGCTTTCCACGTATATTCGTCACTCTCTACTATGGTACCCGCGGGTATCTGCCCTATCGCAGGGCTTGTAACGCTCGGCCCCGAGCGCAAATTCAGATTATCTGTCGCTTTGAATTTCATTATGTAGATACTATATCATCACTAATTGATCTCGATATCGATATGCCGAATGCTCGGATACAGCTTCTTTATCCGTGCTTCTATTTCATCTATCTTTTTCCCCATAAGGCGCGGGATACGATCAGCGTAGTCGACACAAAAGCGTTTGAACGCTTCGAAATCCCCATGAACTTCGTCGTACTGCGCGCGCAATGATTGCTTTTGGTACGCTTCTTTGAGCAAGGCCGAGCCGTTGAATTCTATCTCGCACTTGATGCGGTACGAACCGAACCCGACGGTCGAAGATTTGAAATCGATCACTTTTTCTATGACTGGTTCAAAATCGAGAAGCGTTATCACTTCTTCCTGAAGCTCTTCCGGCATCGCACGCCCGATAAGATACGACCGATTTTTGACAATGAGGGTGATGGCGACGGCACCGAGGAGGCCTGCGATGACGAGAGAGCCAAGAGCGTCCCACACGGGACTGCCCGTGTAGTACGAGAGGAATATCGAAACGGCCGCCACGATAATACCGAAGACTGCGACCATATCTTCGAGAAACACCGAGAGCGTCGAGGGATCGGCGCGAGCGAGGCGTTCGCGCCATCCTGCTTTGGGAAAATCTTTTTTCAATGCCCACGCGGCGACCAAAAATGTATAAAACTCTATGGCAAACGATACGATGAGCACGCCAAACACGACAAACGAAAACTCAACGTGATGCGGATAGGTGAGTGCCGATATGCCATTGAGCGCGGTAATTCCCGCGCCCACAAAGAGCACCCCACATGCGGATATGAGCGCCCAAAAGAAACGCTCGTTGCCGTACCCGTATTCGAAAGAATCGTCGGCCTTCTTGGTAGAACGTCCTATACCAATGAGCAAGAGTACTTGATTGACCGTATCGGCCAAGCTGTGAATTGCCTCCGAAAATAGAGCGCTCGAACCCGACGTATACGCGGCGAAAAACTTGATGATGGTCACAAATGCGTTGCCCCCTATAGCCGCAACGACCGGCCAAAATCCCTTGGTGCCTTGAAGTGCCATGTACTGCAGTATACAAGAATGCTCTTTCAAGCGGCGTCTCAGCCAATCATATGCGTATACGCAGTGAAAAATTCACAACATGTTCGTCGGCTATTCCCTCTTTTTTGCGCACTTCGCTTTTGAGCGGCAAGAGGTACGCGGCAGATCGTTTGTCGTAGAAAATCGATGTTTTCCACGCCGTGGCGCCAATCGAAACATCGACAGGTAACGAGCCCCACCCCCGGTGCTGTGCGCCGAATTGTGCTTTTATTTCGACCGACTGCTTTTTGGGAATCGCGATAAAGTACCACGCCGCTTCCCCGCCGTATCGCCAGACTTTTGCGCGCATACGATATGAAGATTTTTTTGCTCCGCGAGCCATAGTTACCGCATCATATCAGGTTACTCGACATCCATCGGAAAACGACAGCGGAAGGCTAGGGAGCGTCAAGCGCCCTGCCTCAGTAATTTTTACTACCACTCTCCGCCACTTACACGGAAGGGGTAGCGGTGCTCCTCCGAATCTTTATCTTTGTCGTAATTGCTGTGGCCGCTATGAGCGTAATAGAGTTCTGTCTCATCGTCTCGGTCGTCGTCAGCATCAGTGTCAGGTCGTTCTTTTGGGCTTCTAAACATGTTGCCGAAGTTGACATCGGTTACGTTTGAACCATCAGAAATCACGATGTCTTTTGGATTTTTGCTCATGCGCTTCCACAGTGCTTTTATCGATCCTGTCCCACCCTTATGCGTCTCGCGTACTTTGTAGGTACCAGGAGCGATGTTTTCAAAGCGGTAATTCCCCGAAAGGTCGGTCGTCGTGGTGGCGACAAGCGTGTTGCCGCCTTCGCCCACCAAGAACAAGCGTATGACCCAACCACGGAGTCCGTTCTCACTCGCGTCTTTTACGCCGTTGCGGTTGCTATCCTTGAATTTCATACCGCTAATGCTCGAAGGCGCTGATTGGTCGCCTGCTATGGGTACACAATAGCTAATGACTGCTTTGTAGAGGAGGCCAGTAGGATTGTGGCTTGTTTGTGCGGCCCAGTTGCGGACGACGAAGCTCAACGTGTTGGCACCTGCATTCGGGGAAAACGGCGCGCTCAAGGCAGTGTTGAAGAAAGCGGGGCCATTGCCGCCGAGCGACGGACCGTAAGTGTTGCCGGTAGTGGCAAAAGGCGTGCTGGTACCATTGAGGTGCACATCAACTGCATTGTCTGCAGCGTAGTAAAGTTGACCACTTATCGCGGTTGCGTCCGCAGGGACAGTGAAGGTGTCTTGGAAGAGACGCCACTGATTTACCGTGTTGTTTGGACCATCCATCCAAAATCCTTCACTAGAAATCCAGAGAGCGCCCGATCCTGCGAAAGATGGATTAGTATTTGGATTGACCCACACTGGTTCGGAGAAGGTAATCCACTGCGCATTGGTAAATGCCCCGTTGCTGTAGGTGGTGGGAAGTAGTGCAGCTGCACTGTCTGCCGGTTCTGTTGCAGTGAAGCCAGCGGTTTGTGTAGACACCCGACTACTGATGCGCGTCATGCTAGTGCAGAATGTACCTCTGCCCTCTACTTCGATGGCTCTTGCAGTATTCAAAAACACGCCAAACGAGCTAATAACAACTGTCGACACTATGAATAATGCGAATAATTTGTGCGAAAACGCTGATATGTTGTTCATAATATGGGCATGCTATCCAACCTGCCTCTTTTTGCAAGTAGAGATAATCGGCGAACGGTGGTGTGATAAAAACAACGGAGGGGCCTGCAAAAACCCCTCAATTCAAGAATCCATAAAGGACCGTCCTTTATGTTCTTTTCTTTTTGAACCTCTCGTAACTTGCATAGCATGTTACCCTCCTGCCTTCCACCTCTGATATATTTTCACACATCGACGGATTATCTTCGTTGGTAAAGAAATATATGTAGCAATTTTTTTCTAATTCCGAATAGGCAGTGAAACCTTGACAAAGCAACGGGTCTTGCGATTTTCCAAGAACACCTTGTATGCACCATACCTTCGTTTTTTCTGAACGATCTTCGCAGGCCTCAAGTTTCCTTAATACAATCGTGGACTCTTCGTAGCATCTGGCAATCTGACCAGGCTCATCTTCATAGGCACCGGGCGCTAACTGTATACGTGAGAGAACGGGAATTCTTATTTTTCTACATTCAGATGGATCATTTTTTTGAATTGCAATTTTAGCAATCTGAGATGCGTCATACGGCCCTGGACCAATAGCGTAGTAATTTACCCCCATATACAGATAGTAGAGTGTGTAACCAGCCACAATAAGCAAAACGACGTAAGATATTTTCTTCCACATGAGTTTACTTTACCATGCTGAATCAACGGGGACAGGCACCAGACTGTATCAGGTCGAGCTTCTTTTTTCGCGTCCAGCTTTTTATTTTTGCTTCGCGTCTGCGAGCAGTTTTTAGATCAGAAAAAATTTCGGAGTACTTCAATACTACCGGGCGGCGCAGTTTGGTATAGTGAGCGCCGCGTTTAGAGTTGTTGTGCTCTAGCAGGCGTTTTTTGAGATTGTTTGTACAACCGACGTACAACGAGTCGTCGGAACATTCCAAAATATATACGTAGTGAGTCACAAAATTGTCGCTCCTCAGATTACCTCGGGGAGTTCAATTTTATAAGCGAATTACAAAATTGTCGCCCCTCGCTTTGCTCGGGGAGTTCAATTTTTATAGTCGCTACGCTCGTTAAAAATTGGCTACTGCCAGACTTGGATTCGAACCAAGATACTCTGCTCCAGAGGCAGATGTCCTACC
>CAYGMC010000022.1:0-14344 GCA_964351105.1 uncultured Candidatus Saccharibacteria bacterium
ACTCAAAAATTCAGACAGAATTTTTGTTTTCGAACATGGAAGAATTGTGCAAGAAGGCACCTTTGACATCCTCGCCGATCAGAAGGGACTCTTCCAAGATTTTCTCAAACAAAAAGAGCCCGATATTTTTGAGGCCGAGGCCGTCTGATTTTTTGGTGTCTCACTTCACGGTGATTCTAAAAACACTCCGAGTACCGGATATGGGTCATAACACATGGCGTGGTTCAGTCCCCTTCTTCTAAAAACGTTCCCCGCTGCGAATCTGCCGCAGCGGGGAATATGGTCCGGACCGAGCGTCTTATGCGCTAGCGGTCAGTTTTTGCGGTCAGGAATCGGAGGCCCCTTGTGCTCAATCCTCGTAATCGTGGTTCCTATCGTGGTCGTCACGTCGCCCGGAGATGGCGTATCCTGATCGGTCGCGAGCACGAACAGTCCGTCCAAATGTCTGCCTATGGTCAGATGCCTTACATTGCCCCTGAGGTCAGCCCCCGTGAAGACGAGCCGCTGGTCAGGTGCCGTTGAGATGAGGTATTTCAGCACCATATCGAAACGGTAGATCCATTGCGCAGCAAACGTGTTCAAATCTCGTCTCGTCGTGTCCGCCTCCCCCAAGGTAAATACGACGGTTTGTCCCTCCCGTTTGTACCACCAGCCACGCCACATGAGCTCTCTGATTACCGGTAGTGATATTTCGACACGCCCGCCGCGTCTCCGGACCTCCGCTTTGACGAACTCGAGGAAGATTCGAAGAGTTTCAATCTTTTTTTGCTCGGACATGTGCATCTCCGTTTCTACTCCGCTTTTTCGGCGGAAGGTGCCTAAAGGTAGTACATCATGGAATTGGATAAATTACAAGGTCCCCTTGGCAGAAGGGTGCCCTCGGTTGGAATCGAACCAACATCAACGGCTTAGAAGTCCGACGCACTATCCATTGTGCTACGAGGGCGCACGAATCTAAAAGCATTGCGTGTTTGCATGGCCTCTCGAATCGCAAAATTGAGGATACTACGTATTCTCATTTTTTCCGAGCGCCTGATACGAACTACCGCGGGTTGGGCACCGAGAGAGGTGTATCTTTCAAAGATTTGTAACGTTCTGCTCGTTCGGTAAATCCCTTGATGGTCTCGTCGAGCTTCGCGCGATCAAGTCCCGTGCGCGCCGAATTCGTGTTTACTGTCGCACCTTCGATCGCGGACGAAACGTGTTGGAACTCAGAAAAACCGTACCAAACAGAGAACGCTCCGCACAGAAGTGCGGATACGATAAGCGTACGCCAATAGAAGTCGGCAAATACGCGCGCGCGATCGGGCTCACTGGACGCTTGAAGAACTTCCCACATATTTTTCCATGATATCGATTTTAATTTCATGATGAGATTTGTGAAGCGGTAAGAACGCGCATATGAACACCCATGCGCCATTGTGTTTCGCGAGAGTCAGACACACGTTTTATATCAATATCTTGCACCGACGAGGGCATGGGGAGCGCTTCGAGAAAAGCGACTGTGTTGATGAGGTCAGCAAAATCGGCGGTGGATTCGAGAGCAAAACTAACAGTAGAAGCTCGCGGTGTCTTTGATGAAGCTGACGCGGATGATGGTACCCCTTCGAGAGACGCATTCTGAACTTCCACAACAACCCCTGCGTCCTTTCCTGCTTGCTTAATGAGGCTCGCGAGGAACAGCGGGTCTGTTTTAAAGAACGTCTCCAATTGTGCGCGCTCGGGCGCTATATCTTTTGCGAGTAAACGCGTTTTGAGTGCCGTTGTTTGCTTGGTATTTGCCGCGTGCACACTGCCTTGTATCTGCACAGCTCTCGCTGTCATATTCTGTATCGAGAGCGCAAAAAATGCGACACCGCTCCACGCGCACAGTGCGCCCAGAAATGAGAGTAACGCGATGAGTGATAATCTGGTTTTCATATCAATTTCCTTCGATGGAAATGGTGAAGCGTCCGTCTTTAGTGCCAACGAGCGCATCGACCGGAACAGAAACATTTTTGAAGTGCTTGTCTGCGGCAAGGATTTCGCGGTACGACCTGATCAGATCGGGGCTTTGTGCAATGCCGGCGAGCGTGATGCGCGATCCTTTGCCGCCTACACCGGCAAGGTACGAAATGTGATCAATTGAAATACCCTCTGGCTTTGCGGCGAGAGTCGTGAGTATTGTCTCGGTTGGTGTGGTCGTTGCAATCACCAACGGGCGCATAAGGTTTGAAAGCTCTTGCGTGTCGACAATCAAAAGGCGGTCGGCGGCGTTTATGTCTAACGCCTTTGATGATACGGAATTTTTGATGACCGCTCGAGCGGCAAGGTAACTTGGGATGAGAGCTGTGCTCGCAACACATGCAACGAGAATCGCCATGAGCGAACCTACAATGACGAAACGTGTCCGCATCGACCAGCGAATTCTTTTCTGATACTTGCAGGGAAGAAGATTTGCCATATGAGTCAATTTTTGAAACCACGGAGTGCGAGACCTGCGGCAGTGGCAAATTTGAGCGACGCCCGCGCATCAATTGGGGGAATATATTCATCAAAGTTGCATGCGTGCCGCCATATATTCCCCTTTTCCACGCGCGCTTGCACACGTCCGGCAATGTACTCCACAAGCCCATTCATGTTGGCACTTCCTCCGACGAGAATAATATTACCAACAGGTGTCACGCGATTACCCTGATCATTACGCCGTGTATCCCAATAGCGATAATATCGCGAAACCTCATCAGCGAGCGTGGAGGCGGTGCCAATCATCGCTTCCGCTCCCGGAGATCTTTTCCCATCTTTAGGAAAGAGTCCTTCTTCATTCGAAAACATTTCTGCATCTTCTTGAGATGTTGAGAGGGCCTTCTGTACCGCCGTGATTACCGAATCCCCACCCACTTCGACTGTCGAGGTAAATATGGGCATTCCACGTTTTAATACCGCAAAGCCGGTCCGCGCGCGACCAAAATCCACGAGCAACGTGATTGGTTCGTCTGCGTTTGTCGACGAAACCGCTCGCGCGATGGAATGTGCTTCTATTTCGAGTGATCGAAGCTCCATCCCTGATTTTTCAAACGCCTCCGTATAGGCTTCGGCTACTTCGGCGGGAAAAACGACTACGGCAATCTCTGCCGTCTCCCCTTCGTGATGCTGAATAACATTGAAATCATACACTGCCGCCGACGGCGGTATGGGTACTCGACTATTGAATTCAAATTCAATAAGGGAGAGCACTTGATCGTGGAGCGCTCCCTCCGGTACGTGCATACTAAATACATACGCAGCTTCTTCGGGTAAGGCCGCGTGCGCGGCGTTGACCCCGCCCATATGTTGTCGCACACGTGAAAGGACAGCAGAAAGCCTGGCCACGTCTTTTACAATCCCGTGTACGACAATGCCGTCATCGAGCGGAAGTTCTCCCCATGTCGCAACTTTTAAATGTCCTGGTTCTCCTGAAGAAAACATCATCCACTTGACCGATGAATCGGAAATATCGACACCGCAGGTACGCGGAATGAGAAATTCCGGTGTCGGAAACCAGCGTCGAATCATATTTGAAACGCTCTTTAGAAACGCAAGGTTTGCACTCGGTATGCGCATTGTTCAATTATATCATCGACCACCAGCAACACTTCTTGGAGGTAGCGCGTATTCGAAAACTTCACTTCAATCTGGTGCCATTCTCCACGTGCCTTTCAGAAATCACGAGCGCAACGCCACTGTCGTCGCTTGCAGCAAGTAACATTCCCTGACTCTCAACACCACGAAGTGTGCGCGGTGTGAGGTTCACGATATAAGGAAGCTGCTGGCCCACCAACTCTTCGGGCTTTTTCCACTGCGCTATTCCCGATACAATAACGCGCGTTCCAAAATCTCCAAAGTCTACCGTGCATTTGATGAGTTTGTCTGTTTCTGGGATGATCTCAGCCGCAATCACAGTGCCCACACGAATATCCAGCTTTGCAAAATCCTCGTATGTAATTTCGTCTTTCATATGTTTACTCTACCGTACTCGGATGAATATCTAAATATCTTTGTAAAATAACCGCCGCCGCCGATGCATCATCATGTGTCTTCCCCTCAGGAGCATACCGTGATGCTTCTATAGAACTCCA
Source organism: uncultured Candidatus Saccharibacteria bacterium (assembly GCA_964351105.1). Classification (GTDB taxonomy): domain Bacteria; phylum Patescibacteriota; class Minisyncoccia; order Phycocordibacterales; family UBA2100; genus UBA10103. The sequence continues at coordinate 4,098 of CAYGMC010000022.1, forward strand.
CGCCTCCCACACGCGCTCGACGGGCAATTTTGTCTCTCTCTCAAGAGCCACGACAAACGCTTCGGCTTCAGGTGTAACACTGTTTTCACCACCGCCATGTGATCGCGTGTCTCCCACAACCACGACCTGTATGTGCTCTTTCCGTATGAGGTCGTCCACCTGTCCCAGAAGTTTTTCGTCGTTTGCGAGTGTCGTGCGCGGAAATGCGATCCTTCCTTCGGTATCCGAAATTGCGATGCCCACACGCTTCGTTCCATAATCAACGCCGAGATGTTTTTTCATATTAATTTCGATGTTTTGTACTTTTCTGGATGGTACGGTTCCAATCTCACTATCTTGACCACGAGTCCCGCTGTTGCCAAATCGCGTTCAAGGCGATCCACGTATTCTCCGCTCTGGTCATATCCGAGCGCAATAACGTCGGGTTTTTCTGCAATGATATGTTCAATGTACCCGTCTTCTTGCCCCAAGACAACACGGTCGACCAGCGCGTTGCGCTCGAGCAGAGATTTGCGTTCACGTTCGTTGCGCCTCGGATTGCCTCCTTTGATACGTGCGGCCACCGTATCGCGCGCTACGGAGACGATGAGGTATGGATCGGGTGCAAGCGCGCGCGCTTGCCGAAAAAAATCCTCATGCCCCGCATGAATCATGTCAAACGTGCCAAATACCATGATGCGTTTCATTATCTTTTGATCTTTTGCACAATACTCCAGAGCGTCGGATACAGCTGTGGATTTGCCGCGATAAGCCCTTGGCTCTCTGTCGTCCATGGCGTGCCGTCCGTCCCCGTCACCATACAACCAGATTCTTCGAGAATGAGAGAGGTGGGGGCATAATCGTGCGTCCCCCCATGAAAGCTCACGTTCCAGTCTCGTTCTCCCGCTGCGATATAACGCGCGCTTGCCGCGATGGATCCAAATGCGCTGAAGAGCGTGTTTTTGCCTTCCGTAAAATCAAACAATGCTCGATTGAAATCGAGTGCCATGCCACTGCGCGATGAAATACAGCCAATGGAATTGTCGAAGTCACTCGTGGTCGAACACTGAATGCGCGTGCCGTTTAGAAACGTGCCACCGCCTCGTTTTGCAAAAACCATTTCCTTCATGACGGGCAAATACACCACGGAGAACATGACTTTTTTGTTGCGGGCAAGCGCGAGCATCACGCCCCACAAGGGCACGTTTGAGGCAAAATTGAGTGTGCCGTCGATCGGATCCATAATCCATACGTACTCAACGTCGGCGTTGATGCGGCCGCGCTCTTCGGAAATAATTCCATGATCGGGATACTTTTTTTGAATGCGCTCAATCATCATTTCTTCTGCAATAATATCTGCCTTGGTGACCGCGTCGCTCCTGCTGTCTGATTTGTGGTACTGTGCTTTTTCTGTGCCAAACATCGGCAGTATTAGCTCCCCCGCTTCACGTGCGACATCTTGAATGAATTGTTCCACATCTTCCATACATGAATACTATCCGAAGAATGTCGCGGGAGCTATTGCGCAAAATATGCGCGAATCTTTTTTATATCGCTGGCAATTGCGGCGCGAAGCGCCGCATCGTCTTCAAACACTTCACTGTCACGGATTTTTTTCTCTACCGTAATTTCTATCTCCTTACCATACAAATCGCTCTCAAATTCTAAAAGGTGCGCCTCCAGAAGCCCACGCCCTTGATCGGCGTACACGGCGGCAGTGTAGAGAGTTTGTTCAGGCACAATTCTTACTCGCCCTGCATAAATTCCTGAAAGCGCTTTATCTTCAAGCGCAATATTGGCTGTCGAAAATCCCAGAGCCTTTCCGCGCTCCTGTCCCTGTATCACCACGCCCTTGTATGTGTGCTCTTTCATGTGCTGTTTGTGCTCTCGGTTGGAATCGAACCAACATCACAACCTCCGCAAGGTCGCATCCTATCCATTGAACGACGAGAGCTTCACCTTATTAGCTATCTAACGCGGTCAATGTATCACAACCCCAAGAATTCGAGAATCTTGTGCGCGAGAGGCTCTTTCATCGGTACCTCCTTGGCATGATCTTTCAGAAATTCACGTACCAAGCCCGGATCAATTTCTTCGATAGGAATTATGAGATTAGGCGAGAGAAATTTTGTCGTATCCACAAGCAAAAGCGGCCGATCATCATGCTCGTCTTCCACCCAAAATGAGATGATGTGGTCGAAACGATGTAGAGTATCGTTGACTCGTACGCCCTTGCTCGAAACTTCAAACGAGGTCAAATCGGGCGGCGTGGTGGCCAAAAGACCTAGCGTGACAGCGGCTATGAGCACCAATATGCCAAAGAAAACGTCGTGCAAAATGACCGCCGTAATGGCTATTGAGACTGCGGCAATCCCGAGCGCCCAAAACCAATCGGCACCGCGTTCGACGTGATCGTGTTCGTATGCGCTCCAACGCAAAGCTGGTTCTTCTGCCATTCCCTCAATTGTAGCATCGCGTCGTGTCGTCCCCAGATGATTTGTGTAACTTTGAGTGGTTTACCGTAATCTGAGGTAAAATAATAACCATGAAGTCCGAGTGTGTTCACTGCGGCGATGTCTTTCGTAGGCAGTATCGGAAACATGTCTATTGTTCGATACGTTGCTCCAACAGGGCTCATCTCAACCATAAAAACGATGTAACCTTGCCTGCGAGATTTTCTGCTGACCTTGCCGAACTTTTCGGAATTATTCTTGGAGATGGGAGTGTCGCTGAATATTTCGTGACGATCTACCTCAATTTCAAAGTGGAAAAAGAATACGCGCTATTCGTCGCACGATTGGCTAAGAAGTTATTCGTTGGTGCCACGGTCACCGTCCGTGAACAGCCTCACCGGGGAACTGTTACTGTTCAAATATCGTCAGTTGACGTATGTCGATATCTCCTCTCGATAGGTTTTGACCCGAAGGTACGCAACATCCCCACATGGATTGAGAAAAATAAAAAATATTCCATAGCAGTTGTAAGGGGGTTGTTTGATACGGAAGGTACAGTGGGTGTTAAGTACTATCAAGGAAAACGCGGAAAGACATTTTATAACCAATTAACCGTTACGAATATAAACCAACACATCTTATCTTTTATAGAACGCACGTTGACCGACAGAGGTTACAAACCAACAAAAAGATCGTTAAAAAATATCTACATCAGCAATCGGCTTGATATTAAGAGATATTTAGAGGATATTGGTAGTCACAACCCCAAAATGATTCAGAAATTACGAGTTAAGGAAAAAAATGGGTTTGTGTACGGTGGGTTGCGACGTGTCCAAGGGTAAGATACTACATCGTCAAAACATGACGATTGCACAAGAGGAGGGGTGCGTGAGCGGTTGAAACGAGCAGTCTTGAAAACTGCCATGTCGAAAGGCATCGAGAGTTCGAATCTCTCCCCCTCCGCAAAACAAGAAGCGAAGCGCCTATGTTTTGCGTGAGTGCCGAGACTCTACGAAGTGCTCCGCCCAAAGTATTTAGTATCAATGTACGTCGAATACCTAAAAGACAATGTTTAAGCTAGAATCATGGAAACTATGACAACTTTTGAAAAATTCCAACTTGCGGTAGGGATAGCGGGAGTGGCGGCGGTCTTTTTGGCCGCTTGGCTTGCATTTCTTGTCGGAAAAAAACAGAACGCAATTAACGCACGGGTGTTAAAACTTCAAGATTACGTGGCAATATCTGTTACGCCCAACACTGAAAACATTGCTCTATGGAATACTGGCAATTCAAATCTCTACATGTGGGGGTTTGACATGCCTGGCAACAATCAACGTTTTAATAAGCCCAGATTGATTAGCCGGTCTACAGTTGCAAATTATTGGATACCGGCTCCGAACTTAGGAAATATTTCCACAACTACCAACTTTGATTTCAAGCTTTATCTTACAGATGAATATGGAGATAAATGGGTATCCGAAAATGGCGGCAAAGCAGAACCAATAAAAATAGTCCGAGAAGGGAAGGAAGTGGATGCTATTAGTTTCAACGTATGGTCGTACAAAACAACAAAGGAAGATTGGGAAATTGACCCGAATGTCTCAACAAACTAGAGAGAAGTTTTGGTGTCAAGAAGTCGGGGTGTTAGGTACCATTTAAGATGCACCGAGATGGAGGTTGAACGGGCAAATACACCTTGCTTGACTTCCCTATCGTCCCCTATACGATGAATGGGAGCGTTTGTGTTTTGCAAAGATCTTGAGGGAAGTACATTTAATACGTTTCAACTAAAGATACACATATGAAAGAAAACATGCATGATAGCGGTTTTTTCCGCAAGAATCCGGAGCAAGCGATGCGTGATGTAGAAGCAAGTGGCGCAAAACCGTTTGAAATTCGTACGAATCAAGTGCCGGAAAATATTGTTTTGGGTCTCATGAAAAATGACCCGAAACTGATGGATGCGCTACGCGCGGCAAGATGGCCAACTGATGAGGATACATGTGACAAAATTGGCGAGCTCTCGGGGTTGGGAGCGGAACAAGTCGCTGCGGTCGCCAAATATCAGCGGGCAATTGACGCAGAGCAAAACGCGACAATTCATTAAATAGCACTGGGGACTACTCCAAAGCTTCTGAATGCGGGAAAACGACGGATCTTACTTCTTCCCTCCCTCTGAATCATATGTATCTTTTGGGGCTTTCAATCATATATTGTATTGCGTATCTCGTGCTATTTTTTGGTATCCCCTTTTTCTTCACACATCGCTTGGCCAAACCTCGCCTTCGTTCACTTGGGTCAATGGGGCTCATTCTCCTCTTTTATTTTAGTGTGCTCATTATATGCAATTTGATACCAGATCCCGAATGGTCGAATAGGATTTTGCATACATTCGGCGGTGGATTTTTGATTGTTCTGGTTACCTTTTTGGTAATACAAGACAGCGACACGAGAATCAATGCTTTTCAATTTATAGTCCTTGGTATTTCTGTCGCTGCTCTGTTTGGTAGTGCAAACGAGATGTTTGAGTTTATTCTTCAAAACCAGTTCGGACTATTGTTTGCTGATTCTGTAAACGACACGTGGCTCGATTTGATAAGCAACACGGTCGGTTCAATCGTTGCGAGCCTACACATTGCGCCTTTTGTGAAAGTCGAAAAATGAGTAACAACGAGTGTATTTCACACATACGTGGTCTTGATGTATGGTGGCGTGGGAATCTTGAAACTAGGGAGGCTACATGCCCTACAAATTGCTCGCCGACGTGGTGATGGTATTCCACTGGGTATGGATAATCATTTTGTTTGTTTGCCTTTGTTTTTTGCTCCAACGCAAGAAATTTCATCCGGCGTACGGTGCCATACTCACAATGACGGCCATAGGCCAGGTGATTTGGGAGGAGTGTCCTTTTCTAACGCTGGAGAAGTACCTACGCAGCCAGTACGACTCGCCGCAGAATTACGGCGACTCATTCATCGTGTACTGGTTGCATGAGTGGTTCGATGTTGATATGTCTCCGCTTGTGATTACTTACTCTCTTTGGGGGATCGTTATTATCACGATCATTATCCTCATTCGGCGTCGCATCAAGAGACGGGGAGATTAGTGAGAATACGCTAGATTTGCCAGTTGTCCCAACAACTGGCTTTTTTGTTTCAATACTGGAGAAGTATGGGACGGCTTCCCATTCACGGATGCTATGAAAATAGATTCGAACACCGTTTAGCTCCCTCCGCGGAAAGAAACTTCGACAACTCGTGAGCAAGAGGCTAGAATCCCGACCAGACTGAACAAGCGCATCTTTGCGAAGCCGAGGGCAATGCAATGATATGTATCTGCGTTGTAGAAAAGTATCTAACCGAACACGTACTCGACAAAGGATTCCGTGCGCGCGCTCTCGCGAACCTGAGAGCAGAGATGTATCGCGGCACTCATGTATGTGCCACCGCAATCCAACGCGAAATTGGGCAGAAATTGACCACACATCTCTTGCACCTTCTGCACGCAGACGACGACTACCATGCCGCTCTCCACCGGAAAGATGACGGTTGAGATTGAAGTTGAACGAGCGGAGACATCTCGCCTGACTTCCCCGTCGTTCTCTATATGATTGACATATCACGTAGAGAAAACCCTGTTGCATATACGTATGCAATGGGGGTTTTTCTTTTCTATTTCGGAGCAAAAATTTTACTTCTTCCCCACCTTCGAAATACGTTTTGCTACGCGGGATTTCATGCGAGCGGCGGCGTTTTTAGTGATGACACCCGTCTTGACCGCCTTGTCTATTGCCTGCTGGAGCGCAGGAAGGGATTTTGCGGCTTCTGCAAGATTTCCCGAAGCAAGTGCCCGCGACGTTACTTTGCCCGTATCATTGAGCATCTTTTTGCGGCGCGCATTAAACACGCCACGCTTGAGCGCTCCGCGATTGGCCTTTTTTGCTGAACTCGTATTCGCCATTGCGGGCGATAGTACACGATATGCCGAGATCGCGCAATCGCGGTAGTATAGAGCGATGATAGAGCATATAGAGGGAAAGGTACGTGCCATCCGACCCGGATTTTGTGTTGTGGGCGATGGCGGCGTGGGCTACAAGATTGCGGTCACGTCCGATACACTCTCTCGCCTGCGCGTGGGCGAGCGGACAGGACTTTGGACGCATCTTGCGGTGCGCGAAGACGTACTCGATCTCTACGGATTTGCCGAAGAGAGCGATTTGCGTTTTTTTGAGCTCCTCCTCACGGTACCGAGCGTTGGCCCTAAATCCGCGCTCGGAATACTCAACGTCGCCTCGGCCGAAGCGCTCCGCAGTGCAATCGCTTCCGGCAATGATACGTATCTCACCAACGTATCCGGTATCGGCAAAAAAACAGCGCAAAAGATTTTGCTGGAGTTGCGAGAAAAAGTAGGGCTCGCGGGCGAAGCGGCTTCTCGACAACTCGAGCATGATGAAGATGCGCTCGCCGCAATGCGCGCGTTGGGCTATTCCCTCTACGAAGGACGTGAGGCATTGAAAAAAGTTCCCGCAAATATTATCACGAGCAACGAGCGATTGCGCGAGGCGCTGAAAATTCTCGGCGGCAAAACATGACTCCCCTCAAAAAAATTCTCCGCCTTATTTTGCCGAGTGCTCTGATGGGGTTACTTGCCGGTGTCTACCATTTTATTCTCGCGTATCTCGGTGCCGTCGTATACGGATTCCCCTCTCGACGACTTCTCGTAATTGCTGTTACTGGCACAAAAGGAAAAACGTCGGTGTCTGAAATGATTACCGCCATTTTAGAAGAAGCCGGATACAGTACGGCACTTATCAATTCGATACGATTTAAGATTGCGGGAGCGAGTGAACGAAATGTATCGCGCATGTCGATGCCGGGAAGATTTTTTATCCAACGTTTTTTGCGCAACGCGCGCAGAGCGGGGTGCACTGCCGCCGTTATCGAGATGACCTCCGAGGGTGCGCGACAAAATCGGCACCGCGCTATTGCACTTGATGCGCTCGTCTTTACCAATCTAGCTCCCGAACACATCGAATCCCACGGCTCGTACCAATTATATGCCGACGCAAAGTTCAAGATAGGCGAGGCGCTCGCTCGCTCGCCAAAGCGGCCGCGGATTCTTGTGGCCAATGCCGAAGATACGCAATCTGCCCGCTACCTTGCACTGCCTCTTGAGAAAGCGCGAGCATTTTCTCTCGAAGAATGTGCTCACTCGGCCAACGAAACAGGAGGTCAATTCACCTTTAACGGGGTGAATATTTCCATCAAATTACCGGGGGACTTTTCTCTCAAAAACGCGCTCGCCGCCTCCACGCTCGCACGCGAACTCGGCATCGACACTCCCACGATCAGACGAGCGCTCGAAAAAATTGAGCGTATCCCCGGCCGCGCGGAGCGCATTGACGCGGGACAGGATTTTACCGTAGTCGTGGATTACGCGCACACGCCGGATTCTCTCATCGCTCTCTACGAAGCATACGGAAATATGCTCAAAATATGCGTTCTTGGCAATACCGGCGGCGGACGTGACACGTGGAAACGTGCCGAGATGGGCGCCATCGCCGATACACACTGTGCCGAAGTAATTCTCACCAACGAAGACCCGTACGATGAAAACCCGCGCGCGATCGTTGATGCAATGGCACAAGGATGCACGCGACAGCCCTCCATCATCATGGACCGACGCGAGGCCATTCGTTATGCGCTTGCGCGCGCAAAAAAAGGAGACGTTGTTCTTATATCAGGCAAGGGCACGGATCCGTCTATATGCGTTGCGCACGGAAAGAAAATACCGTGGAGTGATGCCGATGTGGCACGTGAAGAATTAAAGCGTTTGGAACGTCAGGTATAATACAGGCATTATGAGAGTAGTTCTGAGATGGCTCTTAATCGCAATGGCTCTCTCGCTCGTAGTATTTTGGGTTCTCGGCGGAGGATTTGGGAAAATTATCAAAAATGCCGGCACATTCTCTCTCTCGTTGCGCGACATCATCAACAAATCATCTCCTCTCACTTCGTTCCAACTTCCGTTTGCACCCAGTTCCTTCCCTCAAATACCCACTGCGTACAATCCTGAAACAGATGGGCGTGGCACGGGAAGCGGGGGGCGAAGTAATGGCGCACAGTCTCCCTATGCCGGAATGGTCGCAATAGCACAAAGCGCCGCCATGGCGCAGTCGCCAAGCGCGCAGTACATCACTATTTCTGTGACACCCGGTGCTTCGGTGGATATCTCAGGATGGACATTGCAAAGCGCGCTCTCAGGCGCGATAGCGACCATCCCGCAAGCCGCGTCTCCTTTTATCATGGGCCGCGTCAATGCGGTCGGGAATGCTGTACTTTCTTCGGGGAGTACGGCACAGATCGTGACAGGAGCTTCACCTGTCGGCGTTTCGTTTTCAGAAAATACGTGCACTGGCTACCTCGGAACCCTTCAGCCGTACGTCCCTGCCCTTCCACAAAATTGCCCATCACCAAACATGGAGATTCCTCGTACTCCTGAAAGTGTGGCGCGCCTTGGGAGTAATTGTTTTGATTACATCGCCACATTACCCCCGTGTACATTCCCCTCAAATCCTCCGAGTTCACTTTCAAGCTCGTGTCGCGGTGAGATACAAACCAAACTCTCATACAACGGGTGCGTGAATACTCACCGAACAGATGATGGATTTTCTCGCAACTCGTGGCGCATGTATCTTGCCCAAGGCAAGCCACTCTGGGGGGTCCAACACGACGTAATTCGCCTCCTCGACCGTGAAGGCAAATTGGTGAGCGTGTTGAATTATTGAGCATCCGATGGTGTGACGTGCCTAATCACACACATGATACAAAATAATTCCTGCGGCCACCGACACATTGAGCGATTCTTTTGCGCCACGCATTGGTATCTCTAAAAGCGTGTCGCACTGATCACGGAGTGATTTCGACATACCGCGCACTTCGCTCCCAAAAATGAAAAGAGTCGGCTTTGCCAATTTCACAGAACGGTAATCGACTGCCCGTGTGTCTTGCTCTACACCAAGTATCGTCCACTGGTTGTTACGCAATTTTTTAATGATTGTCGCAGGATTTTTAGCATATTCCCACTCGACTATTTTTTCCGCACCGAGCGCGGTCTTTGCAATCTCTTTTTGCGGCCGCCCAAAACGGTCGATAGGTGTAGGTGTATAACCCGAAAGGTAAATTTTTGATACGCCCGCGCCGTCCGCGGTACGGAACAGTGCGCCCACATTGTACGCACTCCGTATATTGTGAAAAAGCACGGCACACAACACGTTCTCCTTCATTGCCGAGAGACTAACACAGATGGTATGCTTTATGCATGTTGAGCCTCTTTCCGGAAATACTTTTCCTTGCCCCGATGGGTGTAGCGCTTTTGCGCATCACCGCAGGACTCACCTTTCTCTCTCTTGGATACTGGCGCACCCGAAAGCTCCACGAGCTCTCCCATGTGCGCTTCCCTTTCGTCGGGAGTGGCACATGGCTTGTCGTTGTTTTGATCTGCATAGAAGGCGCAACGGGCGCGGCTCTCCTCGTCGGGCACTTCGCCCAACTCGCGGCGATTTTTGGCGCACTGCTCGCGCTCAAATACCTTGTATGGTGCAAGCGTTTCCCGCAATTCTTCCCCCTCGAGCGCTCCACACACGCACTTTTGTTTATTATCTGTCTTTCACTCATCGTCTCGGGCGCGGGAGCGTTTGCATTTGATCTGCCGCTCTAAATAGCAATTCTATCGGTAGCTTGCTATAAATAGGGTTCCCGCCCGTATATACATACGGACGGAGCAGTCGGAAAATGTGAAAGCAAGCTTTCACGT
>CAYGMC010000023.1:0-13837 GCA_964351105.1 uncultured Candidatus Saccharibacteria bacterium
GTATTGTGCGGCGCCCGGGACTTCGAGCTTGCGGCGGTTGGCGCCGGTTGCGATGAGGACGGATTGTGCCTCTATCGGATCCCCTTTGGAAAGCATGATGGTTACTTTGTCATCGGCAGTCGAGAGCGCGGTGGCGCGCAGAGGCGAGAGAATAGTCAGAAATTCGCCAGCGTACTGCATGGCGTGCTTTTTGAAACTATCGGCGAGGTCGGCGCCCGAAATCGCGGGTGTGCCGACCCAATTTTGTATTTCACTCGAAATGCCGCTCTGTCCGCCCCATTCTTCGACGATCATCACCGTCTTTAGGCGTTTGCGCGCGGCGTAGATGGCGGCGGCGGCCCCTGCGGGGCCGCCGCCTACGATGGCAAGATCAAACATCATGGCATTAGTATACCAAAAAAACTCGTCCCTTATTTTCGGCGCAAGAAAGAGGGGAGTCCGCCCCAGTTCTCATCATCAATTTCTTTGATGGGAGTGCTCTGAATTGCCGCGGGACGTGCGCTGTCTTTTGCGATCGTAGATTTAGAAGCGATGTCTGCGACGGCGTCTATGACACGCTTTTGTTCGGGTCGTGCATCTCTGTCGCGTGCTGAAATCGGAGGTACATCGGCGTCTTTCTTGCCCGCTGGCCGTTGTTGAGATGTCTGCTGAAACAAAGAAGATCGTGCTCCGCCTTCGGGGAAACCTGTCGCAATGACCGTAACGCGCACCTCGCCTTTCTTGAGGGATTCGTCGACAACGGTACCGAATATGACTTTGGCCTCGGGATCGATCGCTTCGGTAATGACGTTGGCGGCATCTTGTATTTCGAGCATGCCCAAGTCTTCGCCACCGGCAATCGAAAAGAGCACGCCCTTTGCGCCCGTAACCGATACTTCCAAAAGCGGAGAATTGATAGCGTTGCGCGCGGCGATCTCTGCACGTTTTTCGCCAATAGCATTGCCGATACCCATCAAAGCACTTCCTGCGTTTTGCATGATGGTGCGCACGTCGGCGAAGTCTACGTTGATGACCCCTGTTTGTGTAATAAGGTCGGAAATTCCTTCTACAGCTTGTTTCAAAATATCGTCGCACATCGCAAAGGCGTTTTTGATACCCGTATCACGAGAGACAATCGCAAGTAATTTGTCGTTGGGGATGACGATGAGCGCATCCACTGCCTTGCGCAGCTCAAGCAGGCCTTGTTCGGCAAGACGCATGCGCTGCGCTCCTTCAAAGGCGAATGGTTTTGTTACAACACCGACAGTGAGCGCACCGAGTTCGCGCGCGATCTTGGCAACGACTGGTGCGGCACCAGTGCCTGTGCCACCACCCATACCACACGTGATAAAGACCATGTCGGAGCCTTTCAATGCTTCTTGAATTTCTTCACGTGTCTCATCGGCTGCTTGTTTGCCAATCTCGGTATTCATACCAGCACCGAGTCCACGCGTCAGCGTCTTTCCGATGTGGATTTTTTTCTTGGCTTTTGATTTGTGGAGATCTTGCGCGTCGGTGTTGACCGAGATAAAGTCGACGCCTTCGACGCGCGTTTGCACCATGTGATTGACCGCATTGCCACCCGAGCCGCCCACTCCAATCACCCGTATTCGAGCAAAAGACTCAACATCGGGTTTTACTTGCTTGGACATAGTGAGGGCATAATAGCACGTTCGTAATAATGGCAACGTTGACAGAAACGCAGGTACGTTTCGTTTACTTTTACCGGAAATTAGGGCAAGAACGATCGAATACCCTTTTTTATACTCACCCACCCACCACCCAGAATGTCGGCGAGGCTTGAAGTACGGCCACCGCGTTCTTCCGCGTATGCCCAACGGCAAAGACCTGCGGCGACCGCCCACGTCGCATCCACTGTGGATGAGCGCGCGAGAATACTGATCTGTCCTGTTTGTGAAGGGAGTCGTAGTACAGCACGCGCGATTTCGGACGCACTGGTGAGTCCCGACCCCCCTCCGGTGATAACGATTCCCGCTGGCAAGAGATGTTGCCGCCCGATCGATTTCAAATGTGCGTTGATGAGTACGAACATTTCTTTTAATTTGCTGTTGATAATCGTGTCCATTTTGCGTTGGGGAACATCACTTCCTACCACCGCGCCGCGCTTGAGTTGTTCGGCTTCGGATAATGGCACTTGAAAAGAAAGTGCGATAGTGTTTGTGATGTCGGAAGCTCCGATGGGAAAAACTTTGACCGAGACAGGAATATCGTTATCGAACACCACCACGGAAAGCGTTTCAGCGCCAATATTTGCCAGACACACACCCGCCGTTTTTTGGACTTTGGTGAGGGTGACCAAAGATGCCGCCAAGGGCGACGCCATCACACCGTCGACTTCGATACCCGCTGCTTCGATTGATTCGATGAGGTCGTCGTGGTGTTGGGAGAGGAGCGTTACGATGAGTGTGTCGACCGCCAGTTTTGTTCCTTGCATGCCAAGCGGTTGCCCCATTGCCTTTACCCCGTCTATTTTATATTCGAGCGGTATGGTGTGGATGACTGTTCGATTGACTAGTTTTGAAGATGCTTGCTTCTGACTTTCTTGGCGTGCGCGGTCGATAGCGGCTTCCGTAACGACGCCACTCCACGTGGTAAGACTCACTGAAGCAGAGCTTCGTATTTCATCAAGTCCTGCGCCACCTACGGCGAGGCGCGCATGTGTTACCGGTACCTTTGCCGCACCACGCGCGCGATCGAGCGCGTCTCGAATAGATTTTGTTACCTCTGTTGTATCAAGAATATACCCATGGCGCATACCTTTTGAACTCGCGATACCGGTACCAATGATGTGCATCGGTGCTTCGGGAGTACCCGCAGGCGCGGCAATAACGACCTTCACGTGATACGTACCAATATCAATGCCCGTGTAAATATTTTTCATAATGCAAATACAAGAATACTCGCCGCCAAAGCGCGGCGTCTTGAAGAGAGGTTGCGCTCTAATCAAGATGGAATGTGCGCAGAATCTTCCGCTCCTCGCTCTCCATTGTACGCCCATGTTGGAGGCCCTTCAAATGCAATAAACCGTGGACAAACAAAAGCGCGAGTCGCGCCCGCTTCGAAACGCCGTATTTGCGCGCTTCGCGCGCCCCTGCACGAACATTGAGAAATATTTCACCTTGGCGTCTCGAAAGAGGGAAAGAGAGAACGTTGGCGGCGTAGCTTTTGCCGCGGTATTTTTTGTTGATCGTGCGGGCAAGGTCGTCGGCACACACGACCAGTGATAGATCGTAGGTGTGTCCCATCACGCGACGTGCAATTTCTCCATAGGGAATACGCGGCGCAGGGCCGCGTATAGTAGTCGTAATATCGATAGCGGTTGCGAACATTCGTTAGCGAGCAATGGGAGTGCTTTCACCGAGTGTCGAGCGCGGTGTTTGTTCGCGTGGTGTGTAAGAGCGACGCGTAGGCTCGGTGACCTTTCCTTCCTTTACCAATTGTCGGTAGTCTGCGCGGCGTTTGATCATCTTGAGTGCACGCTTTTTCTTGACTGTTTTGCTTGCTGAGCGGACGTGATAGCGGCGAGCGCGCATGGTTTTGATAAGTCCGGCACCCTGTACGCGACGGCTAAATTTTCTAATGGTAGCGAGCGGATTTTCGGTACCGCTTTTTGTTACTTCTGCTTGAATTGACATGTCGAATCAAAATAGCACGTTCACGCCTTTTCGGCAAGTGATTTGGAGAGTCGACGCTTTTTCAAGTAGTTGGGAAGATCGGTGAGCGGTATAGCTTCTTGAGAATTCGTGGAAACATCGCGTACGAGGATAGTGCCTTCGACAGCCTCTTTGTGTCCCATGATTAGGATAAAGGGCGTCGCCAGTTCGCGCGCCGTTGCAATCTGATCGCCGATACGTTCGTGCCACAAACTGTGGTACACCGGAATACCGGCTTCGCGCAGACCTTCAAGCGCGCGCAATGTTTTGCGCCGAGCTTCCATACCGAGGTGCGCAAAGTACATTGCGGGAATACCGCGCACTTGCCGCTTCGCTTGCACGGCACCGCGCGTCTCGCACTGGATAGCCACCATGGCCGACGGATATGGTGTCCGCGCGAAGCGCGACATGAGCGGGTCGTACCGACCGCCGAATGCGATGGTCGTTCGCCCGCCACTTTCGGGATCCACCGCGGCAATCTCGTACAGCGCATGCACCCAACAATCGCGACTTCCCAATATGTGCGTGTTGAGTTCGTACGGAAGTCCCGAGACCTCGAGATACTCGAGCAAGTCCCAAAAGCGCTGGCGTTCTTCTTCGGTGAGGTATTCCATTGCTTGCGGCGCGCGCGAGACGGCGGGGTGTCCGCGTTCTATGAGCTGGACAAGTGCTCCCAACGGGTCGCTTACAGAGCGGGGGCGCAAGGTGGGAGAGATTGATTCGATATGTTTGCGCAAATACGTTCCGACATCGCGTACAAAACGACCGCACGATTCCGATGACCCCATGTTGTTGATAGAAAGAACGCGCTCTGTTATGCCCGCCTCTTTTATTATTGCGTGCGCGGTTACAATAAGGAGTGCTTCGGCTATAGAAGAAGAAATTCCGGCGGCGTGCAACTCGAATGACATGGTAGATGGCGTGGCGGCGGGCACAACTCTCCATGCAAGCACGGCATGCGCGGGCATGGGGTGGGCCGCGAGCAGTTTGCGCACTGCGGCAGGAAGCGCGCGTTCGTCTTTGCGTGCAAATGAGAGATCGGAGTCGGCGCGCGCACCCGGTGGCAATTGTTTGCGTGCGCCTTGTTTGGCGCGTGGCATTGTTTCGAGCGATTCAAACCCATAATACTCGGCAGTCCGCGCCGCCGCCGACACAAACGCGGCAGTGTTTTGGTACGGTGTACCTTTGAGTCGTATCATAGAGAGTACCGAGTTTCTCCGGGCTTCACACTGATCTCGCTGACAGGGTACAGTCGCACAAAGGCGCGACCGATGATGTTCTTGCGCGGCAAGGCTCCCCAGAGGCGCGAATCAAAAGAAACCTTTCGATTATCGCCCAAGACAAAATATTCGTCTGCGGCGAGTGTAACTTCCATACCAGAAGCTCCGCCCAAGTCTGCATGATCGAGATATGGCTCTGAGAGGGCGACGCCCTCTGGGTGCTCGGTGTTGGTAATAGTAACAGTGTCGTCAGAAAGTGACACGGTATCGCCCGGAATGCCAACAATACGTTTGATGAGTGTCTCGCCTTGGTTGACTGGTATCTTGAATATGATGACATCGCCACGCTGTGGCGAAGAAAAAACATACGAGAGTCGATCGGCAATCAAATAATCGCTGTTTTGGAACGTGGGCTCCATCGATGGGCCTGCGACGAGGTAGGGCGCCGCGATAAACATGCGAATCGTAATCGCAAGTGCGACCGCGATGACCGTATACACAAGAATTGAAAGATTAGAACCTGTTGAGTTCTCCGGTGATTGCGATTCTTGCATCACGGGATCGTTCATGGCGTGTATTCTACCGCCGCGCATGCGTTGACACCAAGTGTTTGGAATGTTGCGTCGCCTTTTTTGTAAAATTTTTTATAAAAAGTGCGCGCAATGTAAAAAAATCTGCTACGATATCGGAATGACATGGATTATCGTCGGTTTGGGGAATCCGGGTGAGGAATATCAGAGTACCCGACACAATACCGGACGCATGGCGCTCGATTATTTCGCAAAAAGCGCGGGATGGGACGAATGGAAGGACGATAAAAAAGCAAAAGCGCGTGTCGTACGCGGTATGTTGGGCAAAACCGCGGTCGTTTTGGTACAGCCAGACACATTTATGAACAAATCGGGGATCGCGGTCATAAAATTCGTCAAAAGTCAGAAATCTGCGGAGCGCATGGTGGTACTCTACGACGATCTCGACCTTCCTTTGGGGGCTTTGAAGGTGTCGTTCAACAGGGGAAGCGGCGGACATAGGGGAGTGGAGTCTATTATGAAAGCCGTGAAGACCAAGAAATTCACTCGCGTGCGCATCGGTGTCTCGCCCACTACCCCCGCGGGCAAGCTTCGCAAGCCCGCCGGCGAAAAAGCCGTGCTTGATTTTATTCTCGCTCCATTCAAACCGGCGGAACTCGTAGAATTGAAAAAAGTTTTCAAGAAAATAAGTGAAGCGCTCCAAGTCGTCGTCTCAGAAGGCCCCGAACGCGCAATGAACCAGTTTAATTAAAAAAAAGGACATCCTCCAATGTCCCTATCCGACCATGTCCCGTGTCGGAGATCGGGTCGCTCAACGTGAGCGGGTGAAGCACTTACCGCGCCATTAAACGCGGGAAGTGCGGTGTCGATCAGCGGGCTTTCGGCCCGCAATCACACCCAGCCGGGCGCTAGTTGATGATCGACATGGAGATGAACATCTTCACCGGCGTCCCTCCTTTCAGCACCGTTGATTTGGAATGGCGTAACCACACTTGGTCAGCTTTCCAGTGGTGCTCCCCAAATAATACACGAACTTCTTCTTTCCCATACCCCCACTTCCGCCCCGCACAAATAGTGTTGTTTATTTTATGCGAGCATTTTATAAACAACACTTGTTTTGCAGGAGAGTCGTCGAGCGCAAACGACTAACACAAGCAACTTGTTAGATGACTGGTTTGAGAGTCATCCGCCGGTCTTTTGGCTCAAAGAGTGTGATGACAAATGGGTAGACCTTACCAAGCTCCAGTGCTTTGCGCAGTTTTTCTTCGTCGCCAAATTCTGAAACGTGAACCAGTCCGGCAACTCCCTCTTCCACAGAAGCAAGAGCGCCGTGTTTGTTGTGCTTGATAACGACCGCTTCCACTTTGTCGTCCTTTTTGTATTTGGCACCTGCCGCCACCCACGGGTCCTCGCTCAACGCCTTGATGGATAGAGAAACTTTGCCGTCTTTAATCTCAATGACTTTCACGCGCACATTGTCTCCAGCCTTGTAGCGTGTTCGTGGATTCTCCACGAGTGCCCAATCCATTTCGGAGATGTGCACCAATCCTTCCAATCCTTCTTCGAGTTTGACGAAAATTCCGAATTCGGTGGCGCCGGTAACAACACCATCGCGGACATCGCCCACGTGATAGCCTTCGGAAAGCGATGAACGGTCGGTCGAGCCTGCTCCCTTTTCGCAAAAAATAAGCTTTTGCTCTTTGGGCGAGGCAGTGATTATCATGACTTCCAATTTTTCTCCCACCAATTTTTTCAATTCTGTAAATATTTTGTCTTTGTCGCCGTCGTGTACACGCGGATAGTGCGCCGACGCCAGTTGGGAAGCGGGGAGAAATCCTTGGATACCTTGCCATACAATAATGAGACCGCCTTTGTTTGCATCGGCGATGGGAAGCTCAAACACTGTCTTCTTTTGGAGCGCTTGCTCTGCTTCGTTCCACGTGAGCGCAGCGCGGGCCTCGCGCAAAGAAAGTTCGATGTAGCCGTCTTCAGCCTCGACGCCTACCACCTTGGCCGTTACAAGATCACCAATATTGACATTCTTGAGTGTCTCGCGCGCAGAGAGGTATTCGCGGCCATAAATAATGCCTGTGCCAAAGGGCGGAAGGTCGACAAATACGCGCGCGCGACCGATTGCAATAATCGGTCCTTCCACCACGTCTTCGAGCATGGGCGCCTTGGGAGCGTTGTTCAACATCTCGGCCATCGGCCCCGAAGGTGGCAGACTTGCCTCTATCTCTTCCTCAATCACTTTCTCCTCTTTCACAACTGCCTTTTTTGCCATGTAATTTTGAGCGGTGTCCCTCACTGTGCATCGGTGCCAGGAGTGGGGATGTAAGCCGCACGTACTATTAATTAATAATCGGCCCAACGGCCGTCTCGTTCAATATATATGAGATGTGTGCGGGATGCAAGGGAAAAGCCAATGGGGACGCCGCGTAGTAGTGCAACGTCCCCATCTGACTGGCAGATGATCAGTTCTGCGAGTCGAATCGATTAAAGACCTAAGGCCTACACCTTTAAACACAGGCGTCGGGGTTTCCAACGTAAACTGCATTGGGGCGCGGGTTTACCAGACCCTTTAATGACCCTTAGTAATACCCTCCATCTGTTGGCTCCTTTGCGCGCGGGATGACTCGCCGTGTGCATTGGAGACTTCGGATAAGCTAACGCGCAGAGAGAGAGTCGTCAAGGGTTTTGTATACATGCTATTCTCCAGGCACGATCATCACATTCCATGAAGGTGCGTGTTAAAATGCACGTTACGTACTGTGAAAACCATCGTATACATTGATGCGGCAAATATTATCCTGTCTGCGCAGAATCTGCGATTTGATCTCGATATGTTGCGACTCGTCCAACATCTCAAAGATACGCACAGAACCAACGAAATCGTTTACTTCACCGGAAATTTCAAAAGCAAACGAGCAGAGTTTGAGGCACTCCGGAAGGTAGGGACAGAGTTGGTACTAAAAGAGATTTATAACGAAGAGAATAAGGCAAAAGCGAATTGTGATGTAGAAATATCTCACCGGATTACGTCTGACGTCCTTCTCGATCGAGTCGAAAAAATAGTACTCTTGAGTGGGGATGGCGACTTCGCGCATCTGTGTGATTTCGCATTCTCAAAGAAAGTCGAAATAAAGGTGATGGCATTTGATCCTGGGAGTTGTTCACGAGTAATCAAGAAAAGACAGTTCACAAAAATCTCATATCTTGTGGAGTTGGGGAAGAATATCACAAAAGAAAAACCCCCGGCAGGCACGTGACCTGCAAGGGTTTTTTCTGATTAAGTCCATAATATCAAACACCAACGAAAAGTCAATACTTACTTACTGCGCATCAGTGAACAACGACTGTGCTATCGTTCGGCCATGAAGAATTTTTGGGATACATTACCGAGGCCAATACTGGCACTCGCACCGATGGAAGACGTAACAGACGCGGCGTTTCGGCGGCTGATTGCGCAGTATGGAAAGCCCGATGTGATGTTTACAGAATTTACGTCGGCGGATGGTTTGGTACTTGCACCGGCGGAGGGGAAGGCGAAGTTGTTGAAAAAATTGCTCTTTTCAGAAATAGAGCGGCCGATTGTAGCGCAACTTTTTACCTCATCTGCCGAGCATATGGAAAAGGCCGCGCGCCTCGTCGCGGAGCTTGGATTCGATGGCGTAGACATCAACATGGGGTGCCCTGACAGGGCAGTGGAAAAGGGAGGATGCGGAGCCGCGCTTATCAAAAATCCGTCGCGCGCACGCGAGCTTATCCGCGCGGCGCAAGAATCTTGTCTTCCCGTATCCGTGAAGACGCGTATCGGATACAACACCGATGAGCTGGATGCGTGGTTGCTCGAATTGTTGGCGGAAGAACCCGCGGCAATAACCATTCATGCGCGCACGCGCAAAGAAATGTCCGACGTTCCTGCGCGATGGGAGCGCGTCGCCCGCGCGGTCGAGATTCGCAACGCATTCGAAAAGTCGCCCAAGTCGGGAGGCGAGGCCTCCCGACTTGGGTCGCCGAAAACACTCATTCTTGGCAATGGCGACTTGAAAGATTGTGCGGATGCGCGTGCGAAAGTGGCAGAGAGCGGTGCCGATGGCGCCATGCTCGGTCGCGCTATCTATGGCAATCCGTGGCTCTTTGCGAATCGTTCGGAACCGCCTACGCCCCAAGAAAAAATCCGCGCACTCATGGAGCACATAGCGCTTTTTGATGAGCTTATGACGGGTACGGCAAATTACGCGACAATGAAAAAACACTTCAAAGCCTATATTTCTGGCTGGGACGGGGCCAAGGAGTTGCGGATGAGGCTGATGGAAACGCATTCTTGTGTGGAGGCAACAAAAATCCTCCGAGACGCTAAATAGTTGAATATTTTAAAATTCTTGTCTATTGTGGCCCTTGACTGCTCTTTCACAACGAACGGGCGAATTAACCGAGGAGGATGGACATGGTTGGGATTCCGGAAATCGAGTGGCCGCGCTTTCTCGAGCTGGTCAGGGTTGCTGTGGACAATCTCGAAACTCCAGTGATGATAAAGGACGTCACACAGGGGGTTAGCCGGCTTGCGATGGAGAGGATGTCGATCAAGGTCTCCCCCAAAAGCCTAGAGAAGTACATCAGGCGACTGACCCCCGAAGAAAGGGCTAATTTGGGACTTCCGCCGAAACAGTTGCTCTGGCGCGAGAGAACCGACGCGGTAAGGCTAGTGTTACAGAAAGTGACGACTCCTGCACCGCGCTCGGCGGAAGTTGCTCCGCGACCGAAATTCTCCAGCAGTGAGCGCTTTTCCATGATTGGCAGGAGCCTAGATTTGCCGTCACCTCAACCCAAGAAGTCGTGGTGACCTCCCCGCGCTGGCAACCTCACACGAACCCGCTCGGCGCTGACCGAGCGGGGAACTTTTTTGTTATACTCCCGACATGAAGAGTCCTGCGCAACACTCCACCCTCTATCGCGCGTATCGGCCACAGACGTTTGATGAAATGCGCGGGCAAGGGCAGGTCGTTTCGGGCCTTGTGGCCGCGCTCAAGAATCCAAAAAAGATGGCGCATGCGTACCTCTTTGCTGGTGGGCGCGGCACGGGCAAGACAAGCGCGGCGCGCATTTTGGCACGCGAGCTTGGTGTAAGCGACAAAGATCTCTATGAGATAGATGCCGCCTCAAATCGTGGTATTGATGAAATCCGCGCACTCCGAGAAGCGGTGTATGCGATGCCGTTTGATTCGCCGTACAAATTTTACATTATTGATGAAGCGCACATGCTCACGACCCCGGCATGGAATGCGCTTTTGAAAACGCTCGAAGAGCCACCGAATCACTGCGTGTTTGTTCTTGCGACCACCGAGCGCGACAAGGTGCCCGACACTATTCAATCACGCTGTGAGATATACGCTTTCAAACAACCGTCGCGGGAAATTCTCGCCGAGATCGTGGGTGATGTGGCAAAGCGCGAAGGATATACGATCGAACGCGCAGGAGCGGAATTGATTGCGCTTCTTTCCGAAGGGTCGTTTCGCGACGCGCTCTCTATATTACAAAAGGTACTTGCTGGGGCGGATAGCAAAAAAGTGAGTGCGACCGAGGTAGAGGCTATCACTGGTGCTCCGCGCGGAGAACTGGTGCGGCAATTACTCTCGGCGGTAGGCACGCGAGATACTACGGCCGCGCTGGGGGCAATACAGAAAGCCGTGTCGGAAAACATCGACGCGCGTATGCTCGCGCGTCTCCTTATCCACCGCATGCGCATCGTCGTCTTATTGCGCAATGCGCCGCCGCTTGCAGAAGAACTATCGCAAGAACTCACCGAAGCGGATCGCGCGCTTGCCACAGAGCTTGCGGCCAAAGGCACGGTGGATTCACACACCTTGCGCACAATTCTCGAAGCATACAGTACAATGGCGTATGCGGCTGTCCCGCATTTGCCGCTCGAACTTGCTGTCGTCGACATCTGTACCATTCAAACCAAACAATAATCACGTATGAACGAAACATCCTCCTCCGCCGCTTCACAAGGCAAAGCAAAAAAAGAATTAGCAGAACTGCATTTCCACCTCGGCCAAGCCGTGGATCCGCACATTTTGTGGTCTATCGCGCACGAACAAGGCATCAAATTGCCCTCAAAAAATTATTGGGATTTCTACAATCTCATCACACTCCGCGATAAAGACGCTGTAACGTGGGAGGATTACCACGAACTCTTCAAGTGGACGGAGCTCATCCAATCCTCACCCGTGGCGATGGAGCGCAGTGTCTACGAAGTATTGAACGGAGCGTATCGTGCAAACAACATCACTCTGCTCGAGCCAGGATTCAATCCGATGTTTCGTAACCGTGGCGGTGAGCGCGATTTGGATCAAATAATTCTCGCGGCGTTGCGTGGCATGGAAAAAGGTCTTGCCGAATTTCCGCAAGTGCGCGCGGGGCTCATCCTCATGCTCGATCGCCGTTTGCCATTGGAGAAAAACACCATTATCGTCAAAAAAGCTATTAAATACCGCAGTCGGGGCATTGTGGGTATCGACATCGCAGGACCGCTCGCCGACGGCTTTCGCTACGATGATTATACAAAGCTCTTCGCGGAAGCGCGCTCTGCTGGCCTCAAGACGACCGTGCACACCGGCGAAGACGGCGACGCGGAAGAAATGGCGCACGTGCTCTCCGTCTTGCCGCTCGACAGAGTCAATCATGGTTTTCGCGCCTATACCTCGCCCGAGCTCATGCACATCATCCGCGAAAAAAACCTCACGCTCTGCCTCTGCCCGTCGTCCAATATGAAAGTCGGATTTATCAAAGACGGCACGCACTTGCGCGAAATTATTCGCACCTTCTACGACAGCGACGTGAAATTTTGCATCAACACCGACAATCCCTCCATGCTCAACACCAATATCACGCGAGAAATCCAACTCATGCGCGACCACAACATCCTTTCCGAAGAAGAAATCGACCGCACGGTGCAATGGGCGTTTGAATCCTCTTTTATCCCGACCGAAGTGGGCAAGAATTTGTATTTGTAACACCCCGAGTGAGTCGTTGACATGGTATATACGCGGTATATACTGGCAGTATATGGATACCAGGGTTATCTTTAACACCGATCAGAAGCTCAAGACTGCGGCTTTGCGCAAGGCACGCAATCAGGGCACGACCTTGAGCACGGTCTTGCATCTTGCGACGAAGGCGTATGTCGACAATCGTTTTGAAGTTGATGTATTAGGTCAAATGATTGAGAAGGCACGAGGAGATGCGCGCGCGGGAAGGCTCTATACAGAAAAAGAGGTATATCGAAAACTCGGCGTCAAGTCGAAGTAAGCATGGAGATTCGGTACACCGCTACTGCTCTCGAGCATCTTCAAATGTTTGATGGAGCAGTTCGTCAGCGAATTCTTGAAAAAATGCATTTCTACAGGATACAGAAAAACCCACTTACGTTCGCTAAGCGGTTGACTGGATACGATGCATATCGTTTTCGCGTGGGTGAGTATCGGGTCGTTTGTGACAGGGAGTCAAACACGTTACGAGTACTTGCCGTCTTCAAACGCGACGACGCGTATCGTGGTTTGTAGCCTTACGTCCTACGGCATTCCGATAATGTCGGTGATGCGCTTTTCTGCTTTCTCAACAAAGGCGTGGACTTTTGGATACTTGCGCGTGTAGTGTTCGATCCACGTGCGCGCTTGGGGCGAGACGATCGAGAGGAGAATGAGGCCAAAGGCGAGAAAAAGGAATCCTTGTAAAAAGGGAAGTGCCAACCCAAGCAGACCGAGGAGGATGAACAAAATCGCCGCGACGAACAGAGCGGTGCGTTTGATGTGTCGGCGCATGCCGTTCATCCTCCCATGTTTGCGCTTTTTTTGCTATGCTACTGTGGTACAATGCAGAAATGTTGCGAGAGTACGTAGACAAAAAGCTATCATCGGCTCAATATAAATTGCTCAAAGATGGCACATATTTTGGTGAAATTTCGGGAGTACAAGGTGTGTGGGCCAACGCAAAAACCCTTGAGCTATGCAGACAGCAATTGCAGGACGTATTGGAAGAGTGGTTGCTTTTGAAGGTACGCAATCGAGAGTCGGTACCCGGCTTTGGTTTGAAAGTTGACCGGCGAGATCTTGTAAGAAATTGAGCAGTCGCTTCACGACATGGTAAAAAACATTTCGTGGAAGAAACTCGTGCAGAAGCTTCGACATCTCGGTTTTGACGGACCATACTCCGGCGGCAGGCATTTGTTTATGGTGAAAGCGAATCTTAAACTGCACATCCCAAACCCGCATCGCGGTGATATTTCCAAACATCTCGTTGCCGAGATTTTGCGGCAAGCGCATATCAAGTCAAGTGAGTGGGGAGATGTTTGAACGTGGTTTTTAGGTCGATAAGCGGCTATAATCGGCAGTGTTGGGAATCTTGGGGGATCGTCTAATGGTAGGACATC
>CAYGMC010000024.1:0-13140 GCA_964351105.1 uncultured Candidatus Saccharibacteria bacterium
TACAAAAACTCATCGACATTTTGCAAAAGCTCGTCGAGCGCGGCAACTCTGTCGTAGTTATCGAACACAATCTCGATCTCCTCAAATGCGCCGATCACATCATAGACATGGGGCCGGAAGGAGGCCAAGGTGGCGGCGCAATAGTCGCCCACGGTACGCCGGAGGAAGTCTCCAAGACAGACGGCTCGCACACAGGCTACTATCTAAAGAGAGTCCTCAAAAAGGGGAAGAAATAATTCTCTTTTCAACACACGATCCACTCCTCAAACCGAAACCGATGAGGTTAAACCTCATCGGTTTTTGATCGTTTGTGGCCCTGTCACAATCTTGTATACTGTAAACATATGAAAAAAGTCATCATTGTTTTGGCCACTGCGGTTATCGTAGGTGGTGTATTTTATTATTACAACAAACAAGAGATGGGCGCGACGCCTGCGGTGTCGGGAGAATATAATCCGCAGATTAACCCTGCAGATTTCTCCACTACTATTACCAACAAATACTTCGCGCTCCCTGTCGGCAAGAAAATGACGTATGAGGCGACGACAAAGGAGGGGCTAGAGAAAATCGAGATCGAGATTACCAAAGAAACGAAAGTCATTGAGGGGGTTACGACGGTCGTGTACCTGGACACCGTGCATCTCAACGGCGTTATACACGAAATAACCAAAGACTACCTCGCACAGCACAAAAATGGCGATGTGTGGTATTTCGGAGAAGAAGTCGACAACTACGATGAAAAAGGCAACCTCAAAGATCATGAGGGTACTTTCATCCACGGTGTTGATGGAGCCAGGGCGGGTATTTGGATGAAAGCCGAACAGAACGTTGGCGATTCCTATCGCCAAGAATATTACAAAGGTCAAGCTGAAGACATGCGAGACACGGTGGCAACGGGGCTTACTGTCGTTACGAAACTCGCTACATACACCGATTGTGTGAAGGTCTACGACTGGACACCCCTCGATCCAAAATCACGCGAGCACAAATACTACTGCCCGCAGGTCGGTGGGCTCGTATTAAACGAGCATCTTGAGACGGGTAAACGCTCTGAATTGACGAAAGTCATAAATCCGTAGCAGTGCCTTGCCGTTGGCCGACACGGTGGTAACCTGCAAGGATGGATGCTGAAAAGGGGACATATCCATTGGGCGTGTCTGCGCTTATCTTGGGGCTTTCGCTCGTACTCGGCTTTCTTTTCAATCACTTTTTCGTCGAGATCATTCCGGGCATCGCGTTCCCACTCTTCGTTTTCCTGATTATCTCCGGATTCATCGCAATCGCGCTGTACGCGAAGAAACCTTTAAAAGAGGATTTGTACTGGCTCTTTCCTCTGCTTCTCTTTTTTGCCGGCATGGTCGCTCTGCGCGGCAACGAGCTTCTCATGGCGCTCAATGTCTTGGCGTGCCTTTTTCTCTTGCTCCTCATCACGGAAGTCAATGTGCGCGGCGCTTTGCGACACTTCATACCAAGCGACTACCTCAAGCTTTTCTTTCCGCCGTTTAAGTTTATCGATCCACTGATCAAGACCTGCTCGGCTGTCCTTTCGATCCACAAGCGATACGAAAGCCAGCAGAAGACCGCCCAAATAATCCGTGGTGTCGCAATCACGGTACCGATTGTCATTCTTTTTACGGCACTCTTTGGCTCGGCTGACCCGATGTTCAAAGAGTTTGTCGCGCGCTTCATTCCCCACATCAATCCTGAAGTAATCGCGCGGACGATTTTGGTATTCGTCGTTACTATGATAGGTACCGCCGCGTATGCATACACCACCTTTGCAGTGCCGGAAACGCGCAATCCGCATAGCGGCAAGCGGGGATTGGGCACTATCGAAGTTTCGATACTTTTGGGGGCGATCAACGCACTCTTTTTTGCCTTCATTGCCGTGCAAATGACCTACTTCTTTGGTGGCGAAAGCCACGTACTCGCGCAAGGTCTCACCTACGCAGAATACGCGCGCAGAGGATTTTTCGAGCTCATCGCGGTCGCGGGATTGACGTATCTCATTTTGCACGCGACCGAACACTACATCGAGAAAAATACCGAACACCATGCGCGAGCGTTTAAGATGTTTTCGACCGCGCTCGTGCTCCAAGTCGCGCTCGTCATGGTTTCGGCATTTTTGCGACTTTCGCTCTACGAGGAGGCGTATGGATTTACAACGCTCCGATTTTATTCGCACATTTTTGTCGTCTTCTTGGGAGTTATTTTCGCTTCTCTTTTGTATAAAATCTATGTGGAACACAAAAACGACGCGTTTGCATTTCGCGCGTTTCTCACGGCAATCGTTTTCCTCGTGGGCATCAACGTATGCAATCCCGATGTCTTCATCGCCGAGAAAAATCTCCAACGATTTTCAAACACCGGCAAATTAGACGCACACTATCTCGGGGGACTTTCTTCCGACGCAATAGCGCAAAAAATGAAAGTATTGGAAATCAGCACCGAAGAGATGCAGAGTATTGTGAAAGATTCTTTGAAAAAGCGATACGAGCATCCCGATCTTGTAGCTCCAGAGTGGCAATCGTGGAATCTCTCTCGCGCCAACGAACGCCAACTTTTGGCGGAGTATTATCGGTAGGTTGGCTTACTTTGATGTCGGTGGGCGAGGATACCACTTTCCGTCGCGGCAGTCGTGTTCTCTCATAAACTCAGCGATTCCCTCGGCGTCATCTTTTCTAAATCTCTCAAAAGCGTCCTTAATAGCGGCCTCTTTGTCCCCCCCCCATTTTTTTCATGAGTTCGGTGGATATTTTCACAAGATTGACGCTCCCTGTCTCGATTACTATATTTTTTAATTTTTCAAATTCTGACATAATTTGTATTCACGGAACACCGGGCTACCGCGCGTGTTCGAGCTTTTTGATGCGAACTTCGTGGTTGATGATGGATTTGGCGTCACTGTCGATTGCTTTGCCGTGTCCTTTCGAATCAGCTCGTATCTCCGAAATATCTTTTTGGATCAGAGATATATCACCCTTTACCTCCCTTGAGTCTTGGCGCAATTCCTGGATATCATTGTGCACAATTTCAAAGCTCGTAACCATCTGGCTCCGCAACTCATCGACACTTTCGACGACGAGCGCCGCCAGCTTTTCCAAGGTCATCTTACCCATCTTTTTCATCCGCCCATTCTAGCACACCCACTAGCCTCGGTATTCATCCCACGCCTTTGCTTCGAGGGGATGGTGCTTCAAATCCGCGAGCGCAGAGACAAACGCTTCGGCAAGTTGGCGATTGGTGATTAGAGGAATTCGCATGTCGACCGCTTGGCGACGTATGGTGAAGCCATCGGTGTTTTCGCGTTCAAACGCGCGAGTGGGAATATTGATGATGAGATCGAGATTGCCCGCGGAGAGAAGGTCACCGACATTGGGTGATTTCTTGGTGCTCAATTTGAACACTTTTTCGCACGGTACACCGTTTTCTTTTAGAAAATCCGCGGTGTGCTCGGTGGCGTGGATTTTGTATCCCATTTCCGCGAGCGACTGCACGGAAGGGAGGAGCTTCACTTTGTTTTCTTCCTTGCCGAGGGTGAGGAGCACGTTGCCACCCGGCTTTGGCAATTTGAAATCGGCGGCAAGCATGGATTTGATGAGCGCTTCGCCATACGAATCGCCAAAACAGGCCACTTCGCCGGTCGAGGCCATCTCGACACCCGTGCGCGGATCCGCGCCTTTGATGCGGCTGTAGGAAAATTGCGGGGACTTAACGGCCACGCAATCCAGCTCGACGGTGCGATAATTGCCGCTTACATCCTGACCCAACATCGCGCGCGTGGCGATGTCGATGAAGTTGTATCCCGTCACTTTGGAGACGAAGGGGAAAGAGCGCGAGGCGCGGACGTTGCATTCGATGACCTGAATGCGATTGTCTTTGGCGATGAATTGAATATTGAACGGGCCAGTGATCTCGAGGTCTTTTACAATCTTGCTCGTGATTGCTTTTGCGCGGCGGATGGTCTCGAGGTAGGTGCGCTGGGGTGGCAAGACGACCGTCGCGTCGCCCGAGTGTGTGCCCGCGTTTTCCACGTGCTCGGTGAGCGCGTAGACAACCAAATCGCCATCTTTTGCAACGCCGTCTATCTCGATCTCTCTCGCGTTTTCGATGAATTTGGAAATAACGACGGGATGAAGAGGGGATACGTCGGCCGCTTTCTGCAAAAATTCGACAAGCGTTTTTTCGTCGTAGGCGACGCGCATGGCGGCGCCGGAGAGGACATATGATGGGCGAATGAGGACGGGGTAGCCGAGCTCGGCGGCTTCTTGCTTTGCAAGATCTGATGTCGTTACTTCGCTCCACGCAGGCTGATCGACATCGAGCGTATCGAGCATTTTTGAAAATGTGTGGCGGTCTTCGGCGCGATCGATATTGAGTGGCGACGTACCGAGGATATGTACTCCCGCTTTGTGAAGTGGCAGTGCGAGATTATTGGGGATTTGCCCACCAGTCGAGATCACGACGCCATCGGGCTTCTCGAATTCGACGATGTCGAGCACGCGCTCGAGCGAAAGTTCTTCAAAGTACAATCGGCCCGACATGTCATAGTCGGTGGAGACTGTCTCGGGATTTGAATTGATCATGATGGTATTGCGCCCCTGTGCGTGGAGCGTTTTGAGCGCTTGCACGCATGACCAATCAAACTCGACCGACGAGCCGATGCAGTAGGGGCCGCCTCCTAGTACTGCCATCTGATTCGTGCCCGGCGACACGTCGTGTTCACTGCCGTGATAGGTGAGGTACAAATAATTGGTCTCGGCAGGGAATTCGCCCGCGAGCGTGTCTATTTGTTTGACGCACGGAACAATGCCGAGCCCGATGCGCTGTGTGCGGATTTCCGACTCCTGCTTTTTTGTCAGGACGGCGATTCTCTTGTCCGAGAATCCGGCGCGCTTCGCGCGCCTCAAAGTGCCCGTGCCGAGTTCTGCTTTTGCCAATTCGCGCTCCATCTCCACGATATTTTTCATTTTTTCAAGAAACCACGTATCGATGCCGGAGAGTTCGTGGATCTTTTCTACGGGTACGTCATCGTGAAGCGCTTCCGCGAGAGCAAAAACGCGATTGGTCGTCGGGTGCGCTATTTCTTCCATGTATTCGGCAGGTGTGCGCGCACCGTTGCGCGGCGCGAATCCGTCGGCACCGATATTGAGCATGCGAATCGCTTTCTGGAAGACTTCTTCAAAAGAGCGTCCGATAGCCATAACTTCGCCGACGGATTTCATCTCACTGCCGATTTTGTTGGTCGCATTGTCGAATTTGGCAAGATCCCAGCGCGGCATTTTGAGGACAAGATAATCGAGCGATGGTTCGAAACAAGCGATCGTCTTCTTGGTAATCGAATTTTTGAGTTCGGGCAATGTGTAGCCAAGCCCCAGCTTGGCGGCGACAAAAGCGAGCGGATAGCCTGTCGCCTTTGAAGCGAGCGCCGACGAGCGCGAAAGGCGCGCGTTGACCTCGATGACGCGATAATCGCTCGTGCGAGGATCGAGCGCGTATTGGATGTTGCATTCGCCCACGATGCCGAGATGGCGGATGGTGCGGATGGCGATCTCACGCAGAGAATGGTACTCGATATTTGAAAGCGTTTGCGACGGAGCGACGACGACGGATTCGCCCGTGTGTATGCCCATCGGATCGATGTTTTCCATGTTGCATACGGTGATGCAGTTGTCGGCAGCGTCGCGCACTACTTCGTATTCCACCTCTTTCCATCCAGCAAGATATTCTTCTACGAGTATCTGGCGAACAGACTTGAAAAGCGATTCTATTTTGGTGCGCAATTCATCTTCATTGCGCACGAGTCCCGAACCTTCGCCACCGAGCGCAAATCCTGCGCGGATCATAAGTGGGTATCCGATTTCTTTGGCCGCTTCGAGCGTTCCTTGTACATCTGTCGCGGCGCGGCTTCGCGCCGTCTTCACGCCGATCTCGTTGAGTCGTTGTATGAAAAGTTCACGATCTTCGGTGTCGCGAATAGTCGAGACGGGCGTGCCGAGTACTGCGACGTTGTGTTTTGCCAAAATGCCATGCTCGTCGAGCGCGAGACCAAGATTGAGCGCCGTCTGGCCGCCAAAAGACAGTGCTATCGCGTCCGGTTTTTCTCGCGCAATGACCTGCTCGGCAAATTCTTCAGTGAGCGGGAGGAAATATACTCTATCGGCAAGACCCAAATCTGTCTGCACTGTAGCGATGTTGGGATTCATCAAGACAATCTCGATGCCCTCTTCTTTGAGTGCCTTGATCGCTTGTGAACCAGAATAATCAAATTCGCCCGCTTGGCCAATCTTGAGCCCACCGGAACCAAGCAGTAACACCTTTTTTACCGCGCCCTGCGAAGCTTTAGCGAAATAGGGATTTTTCATATATTAGTGGTTTCGTAAACCCTTAATATGTGTAATGTCGTGGATGAACTCATCAAAAATCCACGCCGTGTCGGTGGGGCCGGGCGAGGCTTCGGGGTGGAATTGTACCGAACGCCACGGTTTGGTTTTGTGGCGAATGCCCTCGTTGCTTCCGTCATTCGCATTGCTAAACCACACCGTCCAATCTGCGGGGAGTGTTTTCTCATCTACGGCGAATCCGTGATTTTGCGAAGTGATGTAACATCGCTTGGTTTCCGAATCCGTGCACGGTTGATTTTGGCCGCGATGACCGTAGGGGAGTTTGAAAGTGGAAGCACCTGCGGCGAGCGCGAGGAGTTGATTGCCGAGGCACACACCGAGAATCGATTTGCCCGCTTCCATGGCTTTTTTGATGTTGGTGATGGTCGGAGCACACTGCGTCGGATCGCCCGGGCCATTGGAGATGACGAGTGCGTCGTATGATTCGCCAGTAAAGTCATAATCCCACGGCACGCGAATTAGGCTTGTTTCTGGCCGCACAAGCGAACGAACGATGTTTTCTTTTGCGCCGCAGTCTATGAGAATGATTTTTGTATTTCCGGTGCCATATTTTCGCACTTCCTTGGGCGATACGCGTGCAACAAGATTTTCTTCGTTGGGATCGACAAAAACCCCCGCTTTGGGGGAACTAGTGATTTGGCCGAGCAAGGCTCCCTTCTCGCGCAGAATCTTGGTGATCGCTCGTGTGTCCACTCCTTGGATTGCTGGCACACCCGAGGCCTTGCACCAATCGGCGAGTGATTGCTCGGCATCGTGATGCGAATAGGTATCAGAATAATTCGCCACCACCAATCCCGCGATCTGCATCTTTTCCGATTCGAAACCCGTCAGGGTTTCGCCCTGCGAAGCCTTGGCGAAGCGGGGCACTCCATAATTACCAATAAGGGGATAAGTGCAGACGAGTATTTGCCCCGCAAACGACGGATCAGAAAAACTCTCCACATATCCCGTCATGCCCGTCGAAAACACTACTTCACCCGCCGCGTCCGCCGCGGCACCAAAGCTTTCGCCCTCAAACGCCCTGCCGTCTTTGAGGATTAATTTCATAGGCAATCCTTCGACTCTCTTCGTTCGCTCAGGATACCGCGTCTGACGCGGTAAAAAAACACACCCTCGCGGGTGTCATCGGGAAATTTCTGGGAGGTCATTAAAAGTGCAGTATAGCGCACCCCAAACCCATGTCAAATTTTCCTTGCTGTGGAAAAGCAATGTGTGATGAATAGAAATTTCTTGACGGAGCTTCGACCCCCCCCTATTATGCCCATGACCCACGAGCTAAAGGTGGGTAGCCAAAGGAGACTGACAAGATGGCACGCAAGCAGAAGCGTTATAAGACGAACGAGAAAGGGGGCGGACGCCCCCCACATATGAACACCCGCAAGAATTTGCGGTGCGAGGCGGAGAAAAAACATCGCAGGGAAACAGGATGGAGAGGAGGAATCCTCTACTTTCTCGACGATGGGGGCAGGGTGCCAGATGTTCAGGAGGTTCCAAAGCTTGGTCGTCAGCCGATTGGCTGGCTTGGGAGCGGGGCACAGGTCTTGCCGAAGAAGCCTGACCGCCCGTTGGTGAGCAACCAACCTCGCCGTTCCCGCGCAGGAGTTTCCTACTCGAATACAGGTTCCGAGCCGCAACGACAGGAATCCTTCCGCCTGTTTCTGTGATCGCGGGGCCAGTGTCCCACAGGTATAGTTCTCCGGGCTCTCCTAGCCCTCTGTCGTTGTGACGGGGGTGGTGGAGAGCCCTCGTCTTTTTAGCGATACGCGTCTTTGCGATGTTTGATTGTGTGAATATAAATAGCGGAGTTTTTGATATCAAACAGTATCCGATAATTTCCCACTCTTTTGCGGTATCCATGCAGGGGGAGTTGGAGTTTTTTGATATGCTTGAGATCTATCGAAAAATCCGCAAGCGCGCGCAGAGCATCCCCTACGCGCGCCTTTTCCTTGAGGGGAAGGGCATCGAAGTCTTTTACCGCAGTTGAAAACAAAATCACCCTATATGCCATGACGCTTTAAAACTTTTTCAAGTGAAGTACCGCTTTCACCCGCGTGCTTCTTTTGGAGGCGCATGAGGTCGAGGGAATCTTCGAGGTCTTGAAGGTCTTGCTGATTCATAATCGTGGCCACAGGAATCCCGCTCTTTTCGAGGACGATGCGCTCCCCACTCATGACGCGCTCAATAACAGCGCCGAGATGTATGCGCGCTTTTGTTATGGCCATTGTAGTGGAGTTTGACATATTGATTAACATTGATGAATACTCATCAATTATACGTAATACATGTCTCATGTCAAATTTTTCTTGCTGTGGAAAACGACGTCACGACAAGGTTTACGAGCTAGTGTATAGTTTCCTTGTGAGGCAACAACTGATAGTTATAACAGTACTCGTGATAATTGTTGGTGGTGCTATTTACTATTTCAACAAACAAATACTGAGTTCTAATCTTGCTACTCCAGTGGAAATGAATTCCCTTTCCGCAACACCTGTCCATGGCACCGCGCCACTCATGGTAGAGTTTTCGGCCCGAGGAACTTTCGCTAAAACGTATATCGATGGGGGTGATCTAGAGAAAATGAACCCTCCCAGCTTCTCCATTTCTCTGGGCGATGGGGAATATGTCCTTATGAAAAGACAGGGTTGTGCGGTAACGACGTGTGATCTTGTGGCCACACATACATACGAAGCTCCTGGTGTGTATGTTGCAAATCTTTTGGGGGTGGATGGAGGTTATGATTTAAAATCTGAGTCGGGTGAATTCACGTGTACGGAGACTGAGCTCGGTTGTGGTAGCTTAAGTAAGGTCGTAGTTACTGTCAACGACTCTGTCTCGGGTGTCCCACCGCCATTTGCGTTCCTCGGTTTCAGTAATCAAAACACAATTGAAACTCCATATGACCGACCTACTTTATACGGTATCGCAGGAGGGGTTGGCGAGGTCGATGTTACGATCATCCACCAGGGGAAAGTCATTCTCAGCACGGTGGGGCGTAACGGTGGAGTCCCGGTGAAAGATGGCCGATGGTGGCTTCCATATGAGGAATTTTCGTATGACGAGATTGAGAAAAGCTTGGCTAATGGTACATATCAAGTGCAGATAACTTGGAATGGCGGCCGCGAGTTGCTTTCGACTGGCACATTGATAGTCGGGGCATCTGAAAACCTCCCTTAAAGTAGCAGGGGAACACATCTAAAAACTCGAAGCCCCGCATTTCTGCGGGGCTTCTCGGAGCCTTGCGGCACTTTGTACGAGTCACCGTAGCAAATTGCCATTAAAAGTCAATTTTTTGCTGGGGAAAAATAGATAGATATACTCAAGGAATGAACCGGGAAGATTTGAAGAAGTTTGAAATGCCTGACGCCCCAGGGGTGTATTTTTTTCGGGGGGTGAGGGGGAAGATACTGTATGTGGGCAAGGCGGCATCTTTGCGATGCTTAATTATGCGGACACAGAGATAATAGGCGAAGTATTGACAGTCTTTCTGTGCCTGTTACTATGATTTCATTACGACGAAAGGGGTTCCGAACGGCTAACTGCCTAAGGAACCTTTTTCATTTCTCCCGATCTTAGCTCGTATATCAACGACATCAAGTGCATCAAAATAACCGGCTCCTATCTTCTTATACAAAGAAGACGCCCTCTTTCGGTCCGGAAATAAGACTTTCTCAAGTTTCCTTTCTTCAATAAGGAAGTTCACCAGTGGCTTGTAGTCGCCATCTCCAGATACAAGCACGACTTTATCAAAGTCTTCTCGTTTGTATAATTTTTCCATAATGTGAAAGATGATATCTGAGTCGACGTTTCCCTTTTTCTTGCCAAGCATTGCAGGGTTATGTTCCCGAAAGATAAGGATAAAACCAGCGTCCTGTATTTCTTCGTACAATTCTTGGTTCATCTCCTGAACGTACCCGAGAAAATAATACGCTTTCTCGACGGCATACTTTTGTGCAAGATATACACGGAATCGTGAGAGGTTTATTTTCCAAGGATCGACTTCTCGCTTCGCTGTACCCATATACAAATTCTGTCCATCTATAAATGCACAATTTTTCTTGCGAGTTTCTGACATATGTCTCAATTGTACCAGCTACGAGAAGAACCGTTCGTCAGCGGTACCCGACACCGTTACTCCGAATCCCTGTCAAATATTGATGGAAAAGATGCGTATTAAGTAGTTTTTCTGTAGTGTATGGGGATGAGGCGCGAGGATTTGAAACAATTTGACTTGCCCGATGCCTCGGGGGTGTATTTTTTTCGGGGGGTGAGGGGGAAGATATTGTATGTGGGCAAGGCGGCGTCTCTGCGCGACCGCGTGCGGAGTTATTTCTCATCCGATCTCATTGCTGGTCGCGGGCCGCGAATCGTAGCGATGGTCGAGGCCGCGCGCGCAGTCACATGGCAAGAGACGGACTCGGTGCTTGAAGCGCTGATACTCGAAGCCAATCTTATAAAGAAACATCAGCCACCGTATAACGTGGACGAGAAAGACAACAAGAGTTTCAACTACCTTGTCGTTACCAAAGAATCGTTCCCGCGTTTCTTGCTCGTTCGCGGCCGCGAAATGTTTGGAGCACAAACCAAAAATTACAAGGTCAAAACAATTTTCGGCCCGTTCCCGCATGGCGGCTCGCTCAAAGAAGCGCTCAAGATTATTCGCAAGATTTTCCCTTTCCGCGATACGTGTTTACCCCAAAACGGGAAGCCATGTTTCAATCGGCAAATAGGACTGTGCCCGGGTGTGTGTTCGGGCGAAATGCGCGAGCAAGAATACGCGGCGCGGGTGCGCCACATCTGCCAGCTCTTTTCGGGCAACTTTCATGGGCTCAAACGTGAGTTGGAACGTGAAATGAAAGCGGCGGCAAAGGCAGAGGAGTTTGAAAGAGCGACGACGCTTCGTCGGCAAATCGCGGCGCTCAATCACATCCGCGACGTGTCGCTCATCAAAGACGATTTGCGTGTTGCCTCGGGCGGCGGCGTGAGGATTGAGGCGTATGACGTCGCGCATACGGGCGGGTCGGAGACGGTTGCGGTGCTGACAGTCGTGGAAAACGGTGAAGCGGCAAAGCAAGCATACCGAAAGTTCAAAATTCAATCAGCACAAAATAACGACACTGCCGCGCTCAAAGAAGTGCTCACTCGCCGACTCGCGCATCCCGAATGGCCTCTGCCGCGCCTGATTGTGGTAGACGGCGGAGTGGCACAGATGCGGGTAGCTCAATCGGTGACGAAAAAAGCGGGAATCGCGCTCCCCGTAGTGGGGGTCGTCAAAAATCAATTTCACAAGCCGGAGAGGCTTATTGGTGATCAGTTGGCTATCAAGACTTACGAGCGAGATATTTTGCTCGCCAACGCCGAAGCGCACCGATTTGCAATTGGGTGGCATCGCACTAGATTGCGACACCGGACATTTTGAAATTTCTACCAAGGTTTTACCTTGGTAGAATGAAACGGGGTATGACCGCGTCGCTGATGATTTTCGTGATACCATGCATATATGGCGCGAACGATTGTCGGCGTGCTGCGCGGCGGCACATCCTCCGAATATAATCTTTCACTCAAAACGGGTGCCGCTATGATGGCCGCTTTGAGTCCCGATCGCTACGAAATACGGGATATTTTTATCGACAAAGCGGGCGTATGGCACGTACGAGGCACTCCTTCGACCCCGATTAGGGCACTTCAACAGATCGATGTTGCACTTGTTGGTTTGCATGGAGGGAACGGCGAAGATGGGACTGTGCAACGAATACTACAGCGTGCCGGAGTGCCCTATGCTGGTTCGACACCGCTCTCTTCGGGACTTGCACTCAACAAGACCCGTGCACGAGAAATTTTGACAAGAGCTGGTATCCGTATGCCCAGAGCCGTTGCATTTTTTTTGAATGACCCCTCGAATACCGTTCAAATGGCGCAGAAAGTTTTTGCCCAATTTGCGCCACCATATGTCATCAAGCCCCCCAGTGAAGGGGCTTCGCACGGGATCGTCGTCGCGGCGACACTCAAAGAGCTTCCAGACGCGCTTGCAGGCGTTCTTGACCGGTACGGGGCGGCGCTTGCAGAAGAATATATTCGTGGTCGACACGCGAGCGTGGGTACCATTGAGTCATTTCGTGGTCAGGAGCTCTATGCACTGCCGCCAGCCTTGGTGATGCTTCCCGATGGACATTCAATGATATTGCCAGCACATCACGAAGAAGGGAATTTGCGCCATCTCGTACCGAGTGATTTTTCACACGATGAAAAAATGACGCTCATCAAGGCGGCGCGCGGGGCACACCGCGCGCTCGGGCTCTCTCACTTTTCACGCTCCGACTTTATCGTAACCCCACGGGCCGCGTATTTGCTTGAAGTCAACACTATTCCGGGCCTCTATCAGGGCGCGTCATTTCCACCCATGCTTGAATCAGTGGGCTCATCTGTCCGCGAATTCCTCGAACACTCGATACAACTTGCCCGAAGGAATATTTAAGTGTCCAGACAATATTCTCTATTGTAAGCTATAGCTACGTATTGCGAATATTCGAAAGGGGAAGAAAAAAGGTTTGCATTAAAGTGTTCGAGAAGTTATCGTGGTGCGAGGGGCGAGTAGCTCCGGTGGTAATACCTTGGAGGTGAACGTCTTAGAATAAATGGGCGAGTAGCTCCGGTAGAATACCCTGAGGTGAGGTTTGAAAAATTAGGGCCAGTAGTTCAGTGGTAGAATGCCTCATTTGCAATGAGGAGGTCCGGGGTT
>CAYGMC010000025.1:0-13077 GCA_964351105.1 uncultured Candidatus Saccharibacteria bacterium
GGGCGCGACTATTGTCGCGCCCCGCCCATTTAGAGACGAATGAGCACATGTCTGTTCGAGTTTTCGTTGTCGCCGCCGAGCGATTTTGGCAATCGATCACGAATGCCAAGGCTTTCAGCCCACAAAATGACATCAAGCCCTACATCAACCGATGCACTCGCGACGTAGAAACCTTCTCGACACGCGGCCGCGATGAATGCCTCACTGTCGCTGAATGCGAACAGTTTGGTTCCCGGTGCTGTTGCCGCGAGTAGCTCTTTCAGCATCTCGCCGAGGAGACCGTTCCCGGATTTCTCCGGTGCGATCCATGCCGTGCTTACTTCGCCCCACTCGAGCAACGCGGTCGGCCGACACGCCACGAAGCCAAAAATCGTTCGCGGCCCTACGACTTCGTCCGTTTCGCGAATCACCGCTCGACGCGAGCGATACAGTTGCCACAGAACACGGTAGTCGAGCCGATTCCCCGTTGACACTAACTGCGGGCAAACACGCAGATTGGCTTCGAGTTGTTCCCACTTTCCCATTGTTTCCTCCTCAAAGATTAAGTTGGCACTGACAAGCGACGCATCGCTTGCTCGAGGTTATAGACTCGTTCCTGTAGCTCCCTCATATGGAGGTTGAAAGAAAGGCTTTTGGCAAACAATTTCGCAGCCAACAGTGCGACTCCCGTCCATTCGGGAGGACCGAGCCGTGTGGCAGTATCGACAACCTCGTCCCAAATGTTCCGAGCATCATCTTTGGTCATTGTGAACTGATCGAAGTCATGGCGCCATCCGTGAATCATTTTGATAAGGAGGTCAATCCCGCTCTCCTCCAAGTTAGGGTTCGTTTCCTTGTGCTGTCTCGAGAAGTCACTGAGCCAAGCGACCACTGCCTTTTTTTGTAGGGGCGGAAGGTTTCTCATATCGTGTATTCCTCATGTTAAAGAACGCATCGTCAGATGCGTTCTTGGTTGAACGCGTCAGACGCGAAATGGCCCCGATTGAGGCCATTTGGAGAGTTTGTGTAATACCAACGCTCTAAGCGGCCTCAATCAGAGAAGTTGGTCGAGGTCGAAAACTTGAATATGTCTGTATTGAACTCACGAATGCATTATACCAATTCTCAAAAATTATGCAACTCATCGCGCTCATCACATGCCGTATGACACTCTTCAACTGATAATTTATCTCATATCCTCTATTTTGTCCGACCGGTCGAAATAGGGGATGTTTTCTGATGTGGATAACGTTGCTTGACTAAAGCACTCCATTCGAGTAAAGTGCTTGTATGGACACATTGGATTGGCGAAAGGCCGAAAATAAACGACTTATTGACGCTCTGCTCGCACTCAAAAATCGCGACGAATTTGAACGTTTTTTGCGTGATCTTCTTACCCCAGAAGAGATTGGGGAATTTGCTATGCGCTTTCAGGTAGCAGAACTCTTGGGGGCAGATGTCCCCTACTCGCAGATACAGAAACTTACGGGATTGAGCTCGACCACCATTGCTCGTGTGTCGAAATGGCTAAAAGGAGAAGGCGGCGGATACCGCACAGTAATCAAGCATTTGCACTCGCATACCAAGCCCTCACGCGGGAGAGCACTTCGTTGACACTTGTTTTCAGTTGAACGCAGTCCCCTCCCGCGCGGAGGGGTTTTATTTATAATAATTATTTAATATGAAGAAAAAATTACAGATAGCAGTAATCGGATCAGCAGGAAAAGCTGATTACAAAGGACGTGGTGGTTCTACACAAAGCATGGAAAATGCGGCCGAACAAATTGGAAACCTTCTGGCAAAAGAAGGTGCTGTCGTCATCACAGGAGGCAAAGATGGGGTCATGGAGGCCGCAGGTCGCGGAGCAAAGCGAGCGGGAGGTACTACCATCGGAGTTGTAAAGGGTTCAAAACGCAGAACATCGAATCAATACACGGACATTGAGGTTGTGAGCGGCATGGAAGCAAGTGGCTTGGATGAATTGCTCATCATCTTGATGAGCGACGCACTTATTGTCGTTGGTGGAGGCGCAGGAACACTCCAAGAGATCGCACTCGCTTATCGCAACGATAAATCAATCATCGTACTTGAGGGATCGGGTGGTTGGGGAGCAGTTGTAGCAAACAAATATCTCGACGGTCGAAAACGACTCAAGATTCAAACAGCAAAAAATGCCGCCGACGCTGTAGAAAAGGCGTTGCGATACGTCAAATAAAGCCATATGCAATTCGTATATCTCCACCGTACGTGCGTTGTGAAATATTCCGAGACGAAATCGGTGGTGGTTTGAAACGACCTTCGCATTCTTCTCGGAATCAACTGAGAAGAAAATCGCGGAGTTCTTCTATGATCTTTCAAAGCATGTCTGCCACACGACCGATATTGATCAACGATCACGGTACATGGTGCGGCGACTTAGTTACACTCGCCTCGACGCTTGATTTTACCGTTGTGCACGCAGCAAGTTTGGGCGCACTGTTGCGATTAGATCCAATCGAGTATCAACCGCCAACGGTTGTGCTAACCGTGGGACGTGGTGGCAAGACGGTTCTAGGACATCTGCAGGGCAAGAAAACGAGCAGCGAGGTAATACATGTTCATGCTGTATCGTGGGATCGGAGTAATTCAGTTCCACTCGTGACTACAAGCAGTATCGAGCGGAATCCCATCGTGGATCCGAA
The DNA here is from genome assembly GCA_964351105.1 of uncultured Candidatus Saccharibacteria bacterium. GTDB lineage: Bacteria > Patescibacteriota > Minisyncoccia > Phycocordibacterales > UBA2100 > UBA10103. The sequence continues at coordinate 2,661 of CAYGMC010000025.1, forward strand.
TATCGGATTAATCATCGTTCTTGACGACGTCGTAAGTTCCGGAACGACGCTTGAGCTTATTGCCGAACGTAACGCTTGGCGCTTTCCTAGAGCAGATTGGTACGCGTCGGTTTGGTTGACGCGTAGAGCAAAGCTCAAGGGATACAATCGATTGTATGCCAGCATGATGATATCCCACCCTCATGGCCAGCGAGTCCCTATAAATTCGGTGTCGACTCTGCAAGGGAATCATGCGCTCGCTGTTTCTTATGCTCGAAAGCACTTTGGTCTCCGAGCGCAAGAGTTCTTAACAGCTATTGGCCGCTAAGACAGAATCCGGAGGCTACTGTGCCAACCCACGCAGACAGACTGCGTGGGTTTTTCTTCAACGGTCATCTACGTTAATTCTTCGTTCAACTCCCGGCGGGCTCATTCTTAAAGAGCTCGCATTCTTTTTGCGTTCTTGCTTCATTCGTAATCTTGTTGTATCGTTCTGTGTAGAGAAAGCGAATTAATACTAATAGCGTGTGGTCCCGAGGCTTTTGTCGAGGGAATACGAGGAAAGGGATTATCGATCATCTGCGGATACCCTTCGGTAGCGCTCTCTACCGCAACACTGAACGGAAAAACGTAGTGGCAACATTACGGCCAAATGTTCAGCGAATGAGTTCGTTTTCTCGTCTTAAAAAAATAAAGCAAACACATATGTGTGGAATTTTTGGCTATGTAGGTGAAAAACGCGATGCGGCAGAGGCGGTGATGGAGGGCCTGCGTCGACTTGATTATCGAGGATATGATAGCTGGGGTGTTGCAGTGTTGATCAAAGGCGAAATTGTATCTGAAAAAAATATTGGCGAGGTTGCTAAACACTTATCAAGCGGGTTTCCAGTAAATACGAGCACTGGAATTGGACATACTCGCTGGGCTACTCATGGAAAAGTGACTGAGGATAACGCCCACCCGCATTCTGGTGCGAAGTGTTCTTTTACGCTCGCACACAATGGAATCGTAGAGAATTTTGACCAACTCAAAAAAAATTTGCGAGAGAAAGGTTACGTATTCAATACTCAGACCGATACTGAAGCAATCGTTCATCTTGTAGAGGATAAGTTAAAGAGAACTCAGGAATTGCAAGAAGCGCTGCGACTTGCGTTCAAGGAGCTGGAGGGACGCAATACGGTTATTGTGCTTGCCAACAACGGTGACGTGATTGCAGCGCGCAACGGCTCCCCTCTTGTTCTAGGGATATCAAAAGACAAGAAGGAGCTTTACTTTTCGTCTGACGTCTTCTCTTTTGCACCACATGTGGACCAGATTCTTGTACTAAACAACGGTGATATGGCTGTCGCACGTGATAAAAAATTCAGTACGTTCGACATTAAGACTGGGAAAAAACTAAAACCCTTGTGGGAGAAAAGCAAACTAAAAGACATCTCGGTCGACAAGCAAGGTCATGCCCATTTCATGGAAAAAGAGATCATGGAGGCGCCCTTTGTTATTCGGCAGGTTGTGGCCGAGGAAGACGTAAAGTATAAAAAACTCGCGGCCGCGATAAAGAAAGCTCGTACCGTGTACTGCATCGGCTCCGGTACTGCAGGCGCCGCCGCCGCGCAGACAGCTTACTATCTACGAGAATTGGGGGGCATCAATGCTAAGGAGCTTATCGGAGCCGAAGCCACCGAGTATCGCGAACTCATCGGCAAAGGTGATTTGCTTATCGCGCCATCACAAAGTGGCGAAACGGCCGACGTGCTTGAGGTACTTGAAGTTGCAAAAGCTAATAAAGCGGTGATCGCCTCGCATGTAAATATGCCGGGCAGCATGATGACTCGAATGTCCGACTACCCTTTCATGGCCAACGCAGGGCCTGAAATCTGCGTCATGTCGACTAAAATCTTTGTATCGCAAATCGCGTGGGGCTATCTCGTGGCAAAGGCAGTACAAGGAAAACTCGTGGAAGGGAAAAAGAGTCTAACCAATACTGCGCGAGCAATCGAACAAATGTTGAATGATGAGAACTATATCAAGAAGATCAAATCGCTGGCAAATGATCTCAAAGAGAAAAAAGACATCTACATGCTCGGTAAAGCGCAAAATTTGCAGATCGTCAAAGAAGGCATGGTCAAAATTATCGAAGGTTCATACGTGCATGCGCATGCCATCCCCGCCGGTGATCTAAAACACTATGCGATCACTCTGATGGAGAAAGGGGTACCGGTCATTGTTGTAATATCAAATGACGCGGTGAAAGCAAGCGTCCTTAATGCAGTGCACGAAGTGTCGGCACGCGGAGCAACAGTAATCGGTATTGCCCCCGAGAGCAACGACGCATTTGCCGAAAATTATCTCCCTGTGCCAGACACTAAGGAAACAAGCGCCATGGTCAATATAATTCCTCTCCAGCTGCTCGCCTATCACATGGCGGTTGCCCTTGGTCACAACGTGGACAAGCCACGTAATATTGCGAAGAGTGTGACGGTTAAATAGATTTGCGAAGAACGAGCCAAAAGTGATTGCATTCGTACTCTTTGCCGAAGAACTCGGTAGTTTTTGGGATACGTTCCTTGCGCACCACATCAAATGCAGAAAACAAGGTTTCAATTTCTGATTCGTCGTATACTTTCTCAAATTTTCCCGTCGGCTGTAAAAAAGCGTTGCGTTCACCAGCCGGCGATGTTTCGAGCATCCCTTTGTGATATTCGTCATCAACCGAAAGAAGATATGCGAGAAGTAAACCATCGGGCTTCAAGACACGCCTCATCTCAGTGACAGCAAATACACGACCTTCTAAAGACTCGATATCTGTCGAGGCAAAACAGTCAATGACAAAGTCAAAATAGTCGGATTCGTATGGCCATGTTTGGGTAGCATCCGCCACTTCAAATGATGCATTGTTTGCACTGACTTCTTTCGCTCGCATATCTGCTTCATGTATAGCTGCGGGAGAAAAATCAAATCCATGCATATTCACTCCCTGCTGTGCGAGCCAAATGACGTTTCTTCCTTTGCCACAGCCCATTTCAACACCTTGCTCTCTTCCCAAATCACGTTCCACGAGATAATCCCAAAATTTTTTCACTCCGCTCGAACCTTCGCGTGAGTCCATTTGTTTGAGGACTTTGGGATTTGAATGTTCTTCGTCCCAAATCTTCTGCTGGTCTTCATGCTTCATGCAAATACTATATCAGCGATGGATGCAAAAAACAGGTCGCGAGTTGAAGTATCGGGTGGACGCTTGGGGTACGTGCGATTGGAAAGAATGACGAGACCAATTCCTTTTTGCATGTCGCAGATGAGTGCAGTGCCCGTGAACCCAGTTTTACCGAATGTTTTTTCGCCTCTTTTCTCCCCCATCCATGGCTCATTCACCTGCCAACCCAGGCCTTTTTCGGCTCCTTCTGCGACGGTACTTAATTTCCCCTGTAACAATGCTTCCGCGAAATTGAGTAAATCTGGCGCGGTGGAAAAAAGGCCGGCGTGTCCCACTGCGTGGTGCGCCCGCGCGAAGACGCGGGCGCTTTCGTCGTGGACGATACCGCGAATCTCCACTCCGTCAACGATTTCCGTCGGCGCTATCATCTCGTCGACATACACACGTTTTGTCCTATAGGTGGGGTTGTGTGTAGGGATTGCTGTTGGGAAAAAACTGGTGTTGGTCATGTGAAGCGGCTCAAAAAAATGCTTGTGTGCGAGTGAGGGCAGAGTCTCGCCTGTTACTCGTTCAAGTATGATGCCGAGCAGATACGCAGGAAGATTGGTGTATGAGTGTTCTCCTGGAGGACCGTCGAATCCATTCTCAAAAATATGCGTGCGTATTTCCTCACAGGTTTCGTGCTGGAGAGTCGAAAGGCGGGGACCTTTTACTCGGTACGTGAGCAAATCTTCAACCGTTGCCCCGTGGTCATTCCGTAGCTCCGGTAGGTATTCAACGACCCTTTTAGCAAGGTTTAACCTTGCTGGATTTTCTGCTGCTACAAGAAGCATGAGCGAGGCGACAATGGATTTCGTGACGGAGGCGAGATCGTAGACGGTATCTGCGACAATCGGGGGAGAGTTTGCGTCATAGGTCAGGTGTCCGAATGGAAACACTTTTGGCATACCGGTTGCGTCCACAACGCCCACGACACACCCTGGAAACAGCTTGTCTCGCATCGCACGCTCCGCGCGCGCTTGTATCTCACGTTCATCCATCGGGGTACACAGTCTTTATCTCTTTGGCAAGGTATGGATTCCACATAGCACCCGTCGCACTCATGACCACATCGGCTCCCGCATCACGATATTCGCGAAAATCTTGCGGCACAGTAACTCCTCCCACGCCAATAATCGAAAAATTTGCGTTACGCGCAGTGCGCGCACTTTTCATCCGACGCACAAAATCGAGTCCGGCCCACTTGATGGCGTGTCCGCAGACACCGCTTCGCAAACGCAGAGCAGGACCCGGCAACGCCTGCTTACCTTCACCATCCACGATGGGTGCTGAAATGGTGTTGATGCCGGAAACAGCCTGTGCGTACTTTTCTGCAATATCCGCAAGCCGCTCCATGTCGGCATCGCTCGTGTAGTAACCCACTTTGAGAATTAGAGGCGTGGAACCGATGTTTTTGCGTATGGCCTCCGCCACTCGCTCCGTCATATCGAGTTGATAACAAACCAAACCCTCGTTGCCGATGTTGGGGCAAGACAAATTTGCTTCGAGAATTTTTGCGCCCGTTTCTGCTGCGAGCCGTGCGGCATCCGCAAAATCAGCAACAAATTCTTCGGGAGTCTGCTTTTCTCGCACCGTACCCATGAAGCTCAACACCATGACCTGTCCCGAGCGCGCAAAAGCGGCGGCCTTTTGTGCGTCTGGTTGCCACACTGAAGGATCTCGCGAAGGGACGCCAAAAGAATTTGTAATCGAAAGTGGTTCATGGTATTGCGCATCGGCTACCAAGGGCATTTTGGCACGCTCAAGAGTGAGGTCCCCGTCGAGTTTTACGGAAAGCACATTGGGAAAGGGGTGGCATGGAAATTCTCCTGCACGCACGGTTTTGTAGACGGGGATGTCAAATCCTTTTTTGAAAGCTCCCGCAACAAATTTACTATCGAGCAGAGGCCCCGCTGGTATACCAAGCGGATATGAGACTTTTACTCCAAGAAAATCGAAACGCGGTTCGCCTGAGACAACTTCGATATCATCCGCGAAATCATTGAAGGGGCCTTGTTCGAGGTTATCCCAATAGCTCTTTGTGGGGTCGTAAAATGGTGTGCGCAACATAGGGGCACTATATCATTTTTCCTCTAAATCGAGGCACACCGAATTGATGCAATATCTTTTGCCAGTGGCGGTCGGGCCGTCGTCGAAGACGTGCCCCAAGTGCCCTCCGCAACGCGCGCACGTGATTTCCACGCGCTTCATTCCAAGCGTTGAATCCGAATGTTGCTCAATCGAACCCGGAAGTGCCTCGTCAAATGATGGCCAGCCGGTGCCTGAATCAAATTTTGCATCAGAACTGAAGAGCGGATTCCCACATGCGGCACATGCGTATGTGCCATCGGCTTTTTCGTGCACATACTCGCCAGTGAATGGCGCTTCCGTGCCTTTTTCGCGCAAAACCTTGTATTGCTCGGGTGTCAACACCTTCTCCCACTCTTCTTCACTTTCCGGCACGTTCGGCCTGCACATTCGCGCTACTGCGCTCAGTACTTCCTCGCTCTTCGCTCGGTCGCTGGCCTCAGTACTTCCTCGTTCTTCACTCGGTCGCATCGGTTTTTTCATACAAAAAGTATACCGCGTCTCACTGCATCTCTTTTACAATAAATCGGGGTAAGACGCCCGTCCGCTGATACCGAACGCGCAGTACGCGCGGAATCGTGAGCACGTTGCCGATTTTTTTGCGACACACACGACTCTCACATTTGCAACGAAGTGTCCATGTGCTGTGCGTACACACGGTAGTAGAATAGTCGTAGCAAATTTCTTCTCCCGCGCGGATATTGCGCAATGCCACTAAAGACCTTGCTCGATTGATGCCTGCGTTTGGTTCACAGCTGTGATTAAAAAGTCGTGGGACATGATCAAGGAGAACAAAATCGTCTTCGGCAATCTGAAAAGGATCATCGACTCGCACTTTTCCGATCTTGATCAAGCGCTCCACCTCTTCCCACGTACGCTCGGTACCTGACATAGCAGTAATGACAGTTCCCTTCCGTATCAAGCGTTTGGCAAACACTCCTCGGCCGAGCTCGGTTTTTCTAATGGTGAACTGCATAACACCCGTGCGGTCGCGCGCCTCAATCCTTCCTCTTTGCTTTTGTTCTGTCGATGTCGGTCAAAAATTGTTTGCGCAAACGCACCGAGACAGGAGTAATCTCGAGATATTCGTCTTCTGTCATCACCTCAAGGCCCCGCTCGATAGTGAGTTCAAAATGTGGTACGAGCATAATAGCGTCGTCTGCGCCGCGTGAGCGCATGTTGGTGAGTTGTTTGCCCTTCGTCGGATTTACCGACATTTCCTCGCCTTTAGAAGTATTGCCGATGACCATTCCTTCATATACTTCCGTCTGCGGACCGATGTACAATACACCTCGATCTTGCAAATTCCACAACGCAAAGCCGAGCGCCTTGCCCGATGTCATCGAGATCATCGAGCCGACCTGACGGTGACTGATCTCACCAGCATACGGATTGAAGCCGACGACGCGCGACGACATGATACCCTCGCCTTTGGTGTCGAGTACAAATTGATTGCGATAGCCGAGAAGCCCACGCGTCGGGCCTTCGAAAATGAGGCGTACACTATTTTCGTGTACCTTGAGGTCCTTCATGACGAATTTCCGCATACCGAGACGCTCGATAATAGACCCCTGGTAGGTGCTTGGCGTATCGATAACGACCTCTTCAAACGGTTCTAATTTTTTGCCGCCCTCTTCACGAATGATGACCTGCGGTTGCGACACTTGCATTTCAAATCCTTCGCGGCGCATGTTCTCGAGCAATATCGCAATGTGCAATTCCCCACGACCAGAAACTTTGAACGTGTCTCCACTTTCAAAATCGACGCGCAATCCGACGTTGATCTCGAGTTCTTTCTCGAGCCGGTCACGGATCTGACGCGAAGTAACAAATTTACCCTCGCGTCCCGCAAAGGGAGAATTGTTGACGAGAAAATTAAGCGTGATGGTGGGCTCGTCTATCGCGATCGCCGGAAGCGCCTCTACATCTTTGTCGGTCGTGATCGTTTCACCGATGTAGATGTCTGGAAGTCCTGCAATCATAACGATATCGCCTGCTGATACCTCCATCGTCTCAATTTTTTGCAAACCACTAAACGTGTACATCTTGGTAATTTTGCCGCTTCGTGTCTCGCCATCCGGCTTTTTTACGAATACTGCATCACCCGTCTTCAGCACTCCCTCGTATACACGCGCAATCGCCAAGCGACCGAGAAAATTGTCGTACCCGAGGTTGAAGGGTTGGGCGCGGAGGTGTTTTGCCGCCGCCGAATCGCTTGATGCTACGGGCACGAATTTCAAAATCGTATCGAGGAGTGGTGTCAGGTCTTTAGATTCATCCGTGAGTTTTGTTTTTGCGATTCCTTCTCGTCCGATCGCATACACGACAGGAAAGTCTGCTTGCGCGTCGGAGGCACCGAGCTCGAGAAATAATTCGAGTACTTGCTCTTCGCTTCGCGCAGGATCCGCGGCTGGTTTGTCAATTTTATTTATGACGACTATTGGCTTTAGACCGAGTTCGAGTGATTTTTTGAGTACGAATCGCGTCTGCGGCATCGGACCTTCTTGCGCGTCGACGACAAGAAGCACGGAATCAATACTGCGCAATACGCGCTCCACTTCGGAACCAAAATCGGCGTGGCCGGGCGTGTCGACGATATTTATCTTTGTACCTTTATACTGAATTGAGGCATTTTTGGCATAAATAGTGATGCCGCGTTCGAGCTCGAGCGCATTACTATCCATCGATACACCTTCCACTGCGGCACCCGCCTGCCGCATAAGCGCATCCGTGAGAGTCGTCTTGCCATGATCGACGTGAGCGATGATTGCTATATTTCTGATTTCCATAAAAAGAAAACGCCCCGGAGGAGCATCTACGCATCGGAGTATACCTCGAACTGCCTATTATTTCAACTGTGGATCAATTGCTTCAACGAATGCCTCAAGCGGATAGAATCCAGGGATAAGGGAGGTACCCGTGATAAAACCCGGAGTACCCTTCACACCAAATTTAGATCCTTCTTCCCGATCTGCATCAATCGCTGTATCGTATTTCGCTTTATTAGCAACAAGGGCCTGTCTGATCTTTGCGCCATCCATTTGTGGAAACTTTTGAGCAATGATTTGGTCGATAGAAGCCGCATCGCCAAAACCTTGGTCGCCCTCTTCGTCCTGCTCTTCGAGTACCGCAACACGCCATGCGTAAAATTGCGCAGGATAGAGCTCCCAGATCGCATGCTCGTATTCTGCGGCGGTCATCGAATCTTCACCCAAGAAAGGATAATCCTTGAATACGATTTTGAGCTTGCCTGTGTCGACGTACTTTTTGATGAGGTCTGGCATGACGGCAGGATTGGTGATGCCCTCCACACCACCAATCTCAAACGCCTTACAAAATGGACATTGATGGTCTGACCAGTAGACGAGTGTTGCTGGCGCGTCTTTTTTACCAATGTACGGATTACCATCTATCTTTACATCTTTGATATTGACCGCTTTTGGAGCAGGTGGTGTGTCTGTGCCACCTCTTTGCGAGAGACCCATGTAGAGAGCGCCGCCAATGACAACTGCGGCAAGCACGATAGCACCCGGAATCAAAAATTTGCTGTTATCTTTCATTGCCACTGGGGTACTTTCTTCAGGCATCGGCGAATTATACAGGACGTACGAAATTTGCAAGTGTGGATTACTTTTTCACACCCTCGAGGGTCTTCCAGATATTGGGGTCTTGTCCGCCGTCAAATTTGAACACCGAGATACCGCGAATGCCAAGGCGCTTGGCGAGATCAATCCGCTGTTGAATTGATTGCGCGTCGGGCCATACGACGTAGCGGAAGGTCCGATTCGTGTTTGCGGCCGTCGCCACGAGAGATGCCGCCGCCGATGCAGTGAGTGCAAAACTGGTAGTGGCAACAGACGGACTTGAGCTACTTACCGCAGGATTGTATACATAGGTAAACGCCATTTCACCCCACGGCGTACGTTCTGGCGTAACCCCATATTGCGCCGCGAGCGGAATGGCGTAGCCCGGGTTAAACGTCCACAAGATGTCGTAGATGTATTCGTTGTTGGCATAGGCCGTTACGTCGTATTCATAGCCGTAGGTCGGCACGCCAATGAGCATTTTGCTTTTCTTGATGTCTTTGGACATCAGATTCACGACCTTCTCAATCCACGCAGGATCGCCCACCGGAGCGTAGAGCTGTGAGGAAGATGCGTACTGCGCGGCGAGCTTCATATCAATTCCTTGCTGATCGTACGCCATGATGCGCACCCGATCGCAGTATTTGTTGATCTCTTTCAAATCATTAGCAAACATCCCCGCATCAGCTGGCACTTCTGTCCCATAATACCGATCGGCGTTGGGCAAACGCGTCTCGATAGTGCACATCACCCACTTTTTGCCCATGCGCTGATAGAGGCCTTTGAGAAAGGTCGAAAAGTAGACTTTGTCTTCTGCTCTTTTGCCTTCAAAATCAATATCAATGCCGTCATATCCATTGTCTTTCACGAGCTTTGTGATGCGATCTTCAAGCGCGATGCGCTTTTTCTTGTTGCTCAATAGCTCGTGGAGCAAGTCGCTGTTGCTCGTCATGATGGTGGGAATCACGCGCACTTTTTGACGCTTGGCTTCCGCAATCAAACCGAGCCATGGCTCCTCATCGAGCTTGCCGTTGTCGAGGAGCGTGCCGTCGGATTTGATCGTATAAACAAATGGATTTATTTCGGTGATCTTACTCAAATTGGGAAGTACATCGGCCGTCCCCGTGGCGGTGCGCCAGTACGGTATCCAGCCTGTTACCTCAAATTTCGTCGCCGCCGCAGACGCCGAAGTCGGGACAACAAAAAGAATTGCGACAAAAACGCCAAAAAAGTATTTCATATTGAACATAGCGTATCAGTATACCAAATCTCTCCTCGTAACGGCCCAAGATGGTGCGGGTGCCCGACGCGTAAACGCAGTCGGGCACCCAGCGAGACATCATAAGAAGTTAAAAAAGGCCTCGTATGAAATCTCCACTCCGGCCTCCGTCAACATCACCCACCCGACGCCTTCGACTCTGACCTTACCCTCAAATGGTTCGAGGTCAAAATACAAACTCCCGCGCCCCTTACAGGCATCGCAGGGATGAGCCTTCCCTTGCGATGAGAGTTGGTTGAGTCCTGTCGCACGACAAAATGTGCACTTGAACAACATCGGTTTTCCCCTGTTTCGAAC
>CAYGMC010000026.1:0-4804 GCA_964351105.1 uncultured Candidatus Saccharibacteria bacterium
ACTAAATCGAATACATGTTGTGTATGAACGCATTTTCGTCGAAGTGCAGCATGTTCAAAACGTCGTACGTGATCTACCAACACCTCGCGACGACGCTGCGCTTCTAGCCACTATCGAAATGGCCACATTAGAATCCTCCTATGGATTCAAATCAAATGAATACCTAACATCTATAATGAAGGAGCATAGTGTGGATTTGCTTGGCGCGTTGCAAATGGTGACAGCAGGTCTCGAGCAACGCATGCATGAACTTGATGCTCAGTGGATCTCCATCATTCCTGAATACCTCAGGTTGGAAAACGAATGGCCTGTTACCGTTGGCTTGGATTTTCATCCGGATGTTGCCGGTCAATTGTCGGACGACGACTGGGCCGCAGCCGGGTGGTTCCACGGAAGTATTTGGAGTGTCCTGTGACGTACACATCAGTGGACACACAACAAGTTTCGTCAATCTTGGATGACTTTCAACTTGTTCTTGTTGTATGTTCATACAGGGGTATGTCAGACAACGAGGCAGAGGAAGACTATGTGCCGAGTGAGATTTTGTCGTTCACAAGCACAAGGTTAGAGGTGCCACATTGCACGCCCTACTTGTTAAACGGCGGCCATGAACAATTGTCTGGTCTCGGTACAGTTGTTAAATGTCGACATCAGTTCATGTCGTCCTGTGAAGATCTGGATTCTATTGTCACGAAGGCTATCCAACTGAAGTACGTTGTGATGGCTGGGGGAGCTGCGTTGGCCACAGTTCTTGGTGGACCGCAAACTTTGCCGTGCTGCAAGAGCGGGATATGTCGGAAGCAGTGGTCTTGGCCGCGAAACGTTGCGTTCATCTTTTCGTCTGCCTCATGTTTGATGTACGGATCGTCCGACGTCCATCCTCCAGACATCCTCGCGTGTTTACGCTTCTTGTTGACACCAATTGCGTCTCGCAATTGGATACTGCCCCTGGAATTTGACGATAATCAGAAGGTATTATTGCCTTGTGCTGACTTGCCCGTAAAAGACTACGATTTACTTCCAACACACATGCACGCATACGGAAAAGATGGAATGAACAAATCCATTGAGGCCGTGTGTCGTCTGGTTGGATACCGTTTGTCAGTTATTGGGGTTACCACAAAGCTCTACGTGTCAGTCCGAATGGTATCTGGACACAACATGCTTCTGACACTCCGACTGGCCTGCGACAAACGCGCTATTCAACTCCTGGGCATCAGATGTCCTCGTCTTTGTGCCTGTTGTCGTACAAGAAAATTTGACTGTTCTGCCGTGCAATTCACAGTCGATTTTGAGTGTGACGGCCAATCACCAAGCATTGTCACCACAGAATCTGGATTGGAATTTCTTGATACTGGACTCAACATTTTCAGTACTAATTCTCACTATCACAGCCGGGATCGGATCGAAAAGTATAACCACCGCGTTGCGAACAAGTGGGTCGAATCTTGTCGTCCATATCTTGCAATCAGTTCATGCGGACAAACACAACCACTGGACAAGATTGGAAATATCAACGAAATCATCTGCACCGTCGGAGAGATTGCCGAAGCTGACGCAAAACAATTGGATTGTGTATCAGATCCAGCATTTGCAGTGTTGTCGAACATCATCGACTTCGATGTGGAGGAATACGTAGGCGATATAAAGCGAGTCGTCCAACAACAGGCAGTCAACAAACGTCGTCTACGAACCAGTTTTATTCCCAGTTCTGTCGTGGCAGTGGAAAACTTGAATCAACAAGCACCACGCAAGCAACCCCGTCCAAGTACTCTGTGATAGACAAAACATGGATGTTTTTGGGATAAGTTGGCAATTGCACACGAGGATTGGATGTGACTGTGTTGCTTTGAATTTGTAGACTAGATCTCATCAGAGAGGAAAGTGGTCGATGGCAGCGTTACATCAACCGAGCTAGACGCAACAAGTCCGTCCGACGAAGATGCACCGCCAACATCCCCGGACGCACCTGAGTGGCCATACTTTGGCACTCTGTGATGGCAAGTGGAGCCGCAGGGACATTCAGTGATCCTACCACACTTTGCCCACGGACATCCGCAGATCACTCCTCTTTCTGTCGAGAAAATAATCTTACCCTCTTCTCGTGTTTTTTTCCCCCCACAGAAGCTGGCTTTTTCTCTCCTCTCCCTCGTTGTGTGTGCTATGGGCTCTCTGACAATTTTTGCCGTCCCGCACGCATGGTTGCATGTGTTACGCATCTTGGTTTTGTTCTCACATCGTCTGAAAGGGGTTGGATCCTGGTTTCACTGTTCCTTTTGTGTTTTCCTCGTAGGTTCTTCTGCATTGGCATGTCATCGCTCAACGTTACGTTCATTGTGAATGGTGAACGCACCGAGAAGAAATATGCCAGAGGAGACGGGCACACGTTTGCTTTTATCACTCACACAGCAGACAAGTTTGCTTCGGCCATTGGGCTCGACGTTGACGTCGGGAATTTTAACGGCTTCTTGGCACAATGTCGCGCTCATTTCGTTGACGGCCAGTTTCCGGACGTCCATACTTTTTATGTTTGGGACGCCAACCTACCTCGGAACGGATTGAGACCCTTCGTTCCAGCAGCGGAACAAGCCATGAAAGACTATCCCGACACCATCACACTTCTGTCGGTTGTGGATGCTTGCCAAGGATACCTGCTTTTCCCCATGGATGATCCCATTTTGCCCGTGTTTCTTACTTACACTCTCCTGTCTCAACCTGCCCGACGTAAGGCCATACAGTCTATCCAAGAAGGACATGATGGAGAGCTTCTTTCGGTGCTTCTCGTTTCCAAGCTTCTGTCGAAGTTTGTGGGGTACGGATCTGATGACGATACTTGGCAACTGCAAACTTGTCCGCGCCGGCCCCACGTCAGGTCCAGCACTGGAACTTGCGATGTTTGTCGCCAATCCCAAGCCAATCTCATTAACAAATTGTTAGAAGAATAATGTCGTGGTGAAGCATCTTCCGTGTGCATGACCTTAGCACGTCCGTACCTTGCGCAGGTATCTTATTCTGTGTGTTTTCTATGAAAAGTCTATCCGACGACGACGACACTGACATGACTAAGGTTCGTCGTACTCCCGCAGAACTGCAGCGAATTCTGCTTCATCGCCTGAACATTGTTCAGAATTTGTCCCGTCTCCGGTCAGTCACGGGCATTGTTCAGTCCTATACAAAGGACATTGCTGGGCGGAAGCGGCGTTTGCGCCGCATTTCCCACCGTCTCACACCTGATCGCCTGCATCAGAAGGAGAACGACATTCGGTCTCTTGAGTGTACGTTGGCGTTGTTGCTGGATCCGCGCAAGATTGATTCCTGTATTTCCGATTGCCGGGAGATCCTTCGTTTATCTGGCGCTTTTGGCGGGTCGTTGTGATCTTTTTGTCGCAACCACACCCCTCACATAGACTTTTAGATTAGTGTGAGCGAATCTTTCTCGTTTTCTATTCCGTCAAATTCTAAGCCCTAAGTCTTCCCGTCAAACTCTTGTGTTTGTGAAAGAGAGATATTTATGGCCGCGGCATCTGCTCCTCCTCCCGACGATGATTTTTGGGGTATTCCAGCATTCGGCTTTTCGCGCAAAATTGGAAAGTTAGCTTCGATTGCTAAACAGCTTGATGTTGATTTGCGCACAACTGAAGAGAATGCTCTTGCCACCTTTGCCCAGCTTCTCGGTTTCCAGCAGTATCTTGATGATACTATCAGCCATCTCGTCCGACATGTACGAAACCTTCGGCAGGCAATTTTCCAGGCTTCGCCCGATACTGCAGAATTTCAACAATTGGAGACGGATCTATTAGATGCTACATTTCGGTTGAAAAGAACTCGAGCGAGACAACAACGAAACTCCGAAACTCTGCAGCTGATGAAAGATCAAATTAAGGGTTTCGTGCCTGTTCAAGCACAACCGCTTCCCTCAGAACCAGAACGAGAAGCCGCCGAAAAGAGACATCGTACTGAGACTGATTTGCAAAGACTTACTGTTGCGAATGCGATGATGGCAGATATGTTTCCAGACGAAAGAAGTAAATACCTCAAACAACAATTTCCCTCTGGTTACCCTGCAGGCGTTGACTTAATGGAGGCTCCTTCTGGGACTACCTTCCCAACAGGCGGTGGTTATGCCTTGGGCCATGTGGACCCTCAGGGAAAACAACACCTCCCCCCACGCCCGGGTACCATGAAGCCCTACGGTACATCTGGTACTTTCGGCATGTCTCTGTATCCTATTCCTGGTAGGGCCAAGGATCGGCCTCCCGGGGAAAGTGTTCTCCCGTTAACGCTCTTGCGACGGATGCGACTTACGCGAGCGTTGTACCGGCCAGACTTGCCACCCATCTCAACTTTCCATCCCTCAGATGTTGGGTACATTCCGCATTCTTGGGATCCTGCGACTGGCACCATTCTAGTTCCAGGTGGGTGGTCCCGTTCTGCGCTCCAAGAACACTTTGCGAACAACAGATATTACGTTGGGAACTCTCCAGACTCCGTTGTTTTGCGGAGACCCTTCGGTTCTTCCGATGTTGTTGCCGCACACAACTTCTATGCACACCGGCGTCAACGAGTTTCGGATCAGGTGGAATCTACTCTCCGGCTCTCGCAACAACAGCAGGAAGCAGTTCAATCCTTGTCGCGCATCGTTGACGATATTGATTCGTATCTTGACAGTCGCATGCAGTGAGTCTACGAATTCGCATGTTTTGAATTACTTTTGGGAGGCTTCTCAATGCAAAGTTTTCTGTCTGTATGTTAGAAGGTATCACATGGCTTCCTATGCTCTCCTCGCATTTGATCCCATTACATT
>CAYGMC010000026.1:4814-13002 GCA_964351105.1 uncultured Candidatus Saccharibacteria bacterium
CATTAGTGCCACCTCTTGGCGGAGGGTATGCTGTTGCCGGAACGACACCCAGCGCCACTGGCATTTTATCCTGGCATATGAAGTTAACCGTGTTTGGTTCGACGAGTGGTTCTGCACCTGATTTAGCTCTTGAAACTCTCCTCGCGTGCCATTTCTACGCACGAAACGCTGTCGGGGGTCTACCAAATGCCGACGACATTTCTATTTGGACTGGCACGACACAAGATCTTGTCGACGGGGATCACGCCAAAGCTGGTTATACCTATCTCAAAACATATATGCGACATATTTCTGGCAAGTCATCTCTTGTTGGTACTGATGGACTGGTATCCTATACCACAGCACTGCGTGTCTTCTCTCCATTTGAAGTTGATTCTTTTGGGCTGGGACTTTTGGCGCCTGCAGATCGACAGACCATTATCTGTGTCTTTGTTATAAATGATTACATCAATGCACCGAATCTGGAGACTTTTCAGGCGGATGTTCTGTTAACTTCAGTCAATGTTTAAGTCTTATGAAATGCTCTCTCTCGCTCATTGTGTTCGCGACACATTTTGGGTGTGTTTATGTATGTTCCCCAAACCAAGACACATGGCGAATTCCTTTTCCTTTTCCCCGCATCAACCTCTACCGAGCGCGAACGTCGTTGGCAACGCCAGCAAGGCAAATCTATACGAACTGACTATGCCAGCAACTTCCATGGTGCAGCATGGGCCGATTAACAACATCCCAGTTGGAACCGGCGACGGCACCCGCAGCGGTAATTACAGGATTACCCATGTGCGTCTGGTTGGACTGTTTTGGTCTGAGACTTGTGCGGACGATTCGACGCCCCACGTCCCGTACGTCAACATCCGTCTCATTGTCAATCACACTGCAGTCAAGGGTTCGGTTACTGATTGCACTCCGGCGCTGAAACTGACTGGGACAAACTTTGTTACTGCTGCACCATCTGGAGTCGGCCACCTCAAGGTGGATCGCGAATGGTTAGTGCCGCTCGTATTTCCTGTTTCGAGGCAAACCACTGCCGGGGATGCACTGTCCACAGCCACGACGTACACAACTGGATTCACGGGAGAAAAGACCTTCAGTGCACCGCCGATTCAGTGTGACAGTCTCGGAGATGGCGCGAATGATGTCACTCGTCATGTATATCTCCTCATTGCCGCTACCACGGCTATTCGGTACACTTTAGACGCGTGTGTCTATTACGATGTAACGAGTTGAGTTATGAGTTCAGGCTTTTTAGTGTGTGTTCAACCTTGGTGTGTGTGGACTGAGTCTAAATCGTGTACAGCCGTTGTCTTGCGCAGACCGAAAAAGAAATGGATCTTCGCCAGTTGCAACATCTGGTGGAACAACAAACCCAGGTGCTGCCTCCCGACGCGTCTTCTGTTGCACCGTCAAATGTCATTCCCGTGACCGTCTTCTTGGCCGCACCTCCGTTGACGGCTGGTGCAACCAAACGCCCCGAAAGCATTGTGTGGTTTCCGCAGGAGTCTCACCCGTTCGTCAAGCGGCTCGTCCTTGTTCCAGCTTCGTTTGGGCCTCCGCTATGGTTGTACAATTTCTTGCCATCCAACCTAACGTCCTTGGCGGCGAATCCTCCACCCATGTCTGCTGGAGCCCCGACACCTGGTCTGTTTGGACATTTTGTCAGAGACGTCATGATACCTGTCATGAACTCTCTGCAGCCCGCTGTTTCGCCTACATTTCTCAGTGTTCCTCTCCAATCAAATCCGCGTTTGTACAACACAATTGGACGCTGCATAGAAGGCTATGTTCACGTTGCGTCCAATTCCGTGAATCTTGTTGGTGTAGGGTATCCCACTGGTACCCTGACGGCAGCATCCGTTGTGTCGCTGGAGAATTTCTTTTCGTTTTCTCCATCAGAACTCGTGTCGCGCGCGGACTTTCCCAAGAATGGACACCTCAACATCATGGCTGGACGCGGTTCCATAGGTGTCGTCGGGCCTCCATACGCTGAGAAGAACATCTGTGGCGCGTTGGAATTGCAGAAGGAGTGCACTTCGCAGCGAGATCCAGTTTCGGGTTCAACGTCCATGTTTGCACTTGTGTCCCTGCTTGGAACGGGAGCCAATCATTGGATATCTCCTTATATCTCACTCGACAGCACGACACCTCTTCCGGTTGTTGAGACGCTTCTGCTTCATCACCCGTCTGTTTGGACTCTTCCAGACATTGTTGCATCTGTCCAAATCAATTCCGCAGTTCCGACGTTGGATGTTCTTCCTGGTACCACTATCACCATGAGTGTTTCTTGTTACAGCACTTTTATGCAACAAGAGACTGCCACAGGTGAACCCAAGACTTACCATACTGCGACTGTTCAGTCCGCTACGTACGCTGTTTTTCCGCAACAAGCAGTGTTTACATTCAGCATGTCCGATGACAAATGGGCGTTTTCATCGCTCAGTGCCCAGCCTGGACTTTCAGTACCTTCTGAAGCTGTGTGGGTTGGATCTCTTCTTGTCGTGTCTTTGACGAGTTCACCCATCGGTATGTTCCCGACGTTTAGGGATACAATAATTCATGAATTCAAGACATCCGTTAACTACCCTTCCAACCGGCGCTACAGTCAAGATGCACGGGTATGGCGGTTGGACAACTTGGGGGACGGTCAAACCATTCAGGTTGGTGGGCATCTGGTGTGGCAGATGAATTATCCTGTGGCAATTACTGGCTTAGTGCAATCTGCACAGCATATTTCAAATAATCCTGTGGGCTTCTTTGACAGCGTCCAAGAGTACAATAATCTACAAGGATCTCCTCGGATGTTTGTTGCTGAAAATAAGTCCGCATCATCTGCCGAACTAACTGCAGCAGAACGGAAACGTTGTAGATGATGTTAAGAATATCTGACGTCTTCATTTGTCTGCTTCGGTGTGTCGTAACGGATCTGACTGGTGATTGTTTGACGTAGTGAACAAATTGAAAAAAGAAGAAAAAATGATTACAGATACTTCGGAAATCAAGGCTATCTGCACCGACTTTGTCACCCACACGTTCTTTGGGAAGGAGAACGACATGTACTTGTTCATGTCAACCATCTTGTCTACCTACAAGAAAGGCCTTACTGAGTTTGCCGAGAAGCATCGCATTGGCGAAGATGATGTCATGTTCATTTACAAAGGAGGGAATCTGCTGCGCATCGTTGCTGAGTCTTTCATGGCACAGCTTCCACAGATGGCAAGTCATCTTCTAGAAGAGTTTTATAATCGCGACTTCTCGCGATCCGATGCGGATTTTTCGATTTACCTAAATCCAGCCGTTCCGAATTGGGCTCAACGTCTTGCAGAAGTTACGGATCTTGCGTTTCAGCTTCAACTCCAGATCAAGGCATTATTCAATACGAATTACGCGCAGTTTTTCGAGTTTTTCCGATATTCTCCCGAGTACCAACGAGGTATTATGGAAGAATATCTCCGGAAGTTTCAATCTATCAGCGGCTTGCACGATCCGAAGAACAAGACGTTTTACGGGAAGTCCGTTATCGGGTTTTCCATTGTCGGAACATCCATCACGTGTTTGGACGTCCAATGGCAACAGCACGCAGCTCGTTTGCCGCGTTCCAAAGTTCAGGATCGACTGACCTACAACGACGGCTTGTCTGGTAAGGTTGTCACACAGGAGATTCCGTCAGACGTTACAACCATGATGTACACTTCGCGAAACACGACTCTTAAGTTCATGTCGACTGCAGGCACGCAGGTGGAATTTCATCTCGCGCGAACAAAGGTCGGCTTCGAGATTTATACCTATGATGCGTCTTCGAGCACGATCGCTGGACATACGGTTGGCGGGGAACTTATTGATTGCAGTATTGCTATGCAGCATCTCGAAGAGTTCTTCCGCAATCGCGACACGTACATCAGTTTGTACGATGTAAAGTCCCTCGATAGTGCACACGTTGTTCGCTCCCTTGCGTTTCACGGCTACACTGTTGCATACATTGTGAAGGATCTGCAGCTTATTCTGTTCGAATCTCAGATTGTTCCATGGGGCGACAACAAGTATAAGAAACGTGTCAATCGGCTTTTCTTCCTCAACTATCTCCTGTTATCAGTGGAGGTGATTGACGAAGCTCGTCGCGTGGAGATCATGCGCTCTCTCAAGCTTCTCCTCGGATCTCTCTCAGTTCCCAACCCTGACACAAAGGAACTAAAGTTTCTTGCTGGTCAAAGAACTGTCACTGCTTTTGCTCGTTTACTTCGCGAATTGTACCGGCTCTACACCATTCCCGGACTGGATCAGGAGGCGATGCTTGGGTTTGTTCGGACACTCGATGCTAATGCTGCTGTGTGTTTATCGGTTGCAGTTCAAACTCAGGAGTTCCTCCGTCAGAGTGCCACTATCCCTCTGTCTGGTATATACAGACAAGGCAGAAGTTTGTTTTAAGAATAATTGTTGCATCTTGTTCCGACATTCAGTTGTGTCTCGCCGTGATTCTGTTTTTGTGTTGTGTGCACTCGACAAACAATCATGTCA
The DNA here is from genome assembly GCA_964351105.1 of uncultured Candidatus Saccharibacteria bacterium. Taxonomy (GTDB): domain Bacteria; phylum Patescibacteriota; class Minisyncoccia; order Phycocordibacterales; family UBA2100; genus UBA10103. Next base: position 9,324 of record CAYGMC010000026.1, read on the forward strand.
ACCTTTGCGACGTTTCTCACAGACACGGACACGTCAGATGACGATCTCAAGCTTCGCATGCTCAAAGGCATGTATCTTCCATCCCAAGATATTCGGCCCGGAGATATTATTCCTACGTCAGACGACAACATTCAGGAACCGTACACAATCACGAGGCAGACTGTTTACTTGGCCGTGAATCCTAGATTCGAAGGTGCTCCAGGGAATGAGCGGTCCGTTAACTCTGCTATTATGTGGATGCCATGGAATTCGGTGAAGACTAGTTTGTTTTACATGGAACAAGTGCCGGCGAACAAGCCTACACCCATCGCTACTCTCGGGCTTTTGGTTCCCACGTCCGGCACCCAAGTGAATTTTATACTTGCCGGGGATGTATACTTCCCCACTACACAAACAATTGATGTTTCGCCGAATCTGGATAGTCAATTCACACGCGGTCGTGTTATTCAAGGTCGAGTATCTGTTTGCTCGAATGCTACATCCGGAGATCGCAACAGCATCACTGGTTCTCTTAGCTGGGGTTCATTGCAAGATGTTCGTGGTGCTCTGGCGTTGCGGCCAAGCGCTCTTGTTCGTCAATCCACTGTTTCCAAGGATGGAAAAGTTGGTGTGCCGATTGGAAAGGGCGCAACATTTATTCTTGGTCCAGACGTCAAACCTTCATTGACAGCTATCGACGACGGCTTGGAATGGGGACATCAACAGAGTGGCTTGGCTCGGAACGTTAACACTTCTTGGCCGGGTGGAATGCCTTTTCGTCCTGTGGACGTTTTTATTCCACCTAACGGTGGTACTGAGTTTGACTGTCACAACATCGACCCTCAGGTAACTCCAGGAAAATTTGCGTATAGCGTCTTCATATCCGCCTTCGGCACCCTGAACATTCCCACCAACACAAACGCGAACACGACTTTCACGAATATTCCCATTGGCGATATCGGATTCACGCAAACTCCAAAGTTTCGTCTGCGCATCAAGCTTCCTCGGACATATTGTCATCCCATTCCATCACCAGGGACGTTCGTGACTCCTGTTGGTTCGATTGGAAGCACCGTGAACTTGTTTGCACCGTTTGCAACGGTTAGTCTCCACCATGTATGGGCTTGGGTCGAACATGGAACTGGAAAGTTTCTGACAGAGGTTGTCCGCGAAACCCGATCGTTCTCTGCCAATATGTGCAACGATTCCGAAGCTTTTTTCGATATGGTGCCAACTCCAGCTGCCAATTACGTCGGAACCGGTGTTGGACAATTTGACGATATTCTCTGGGTTGGGGAAGCCCTTCGTCCTACCCAGTTCGCGAAGGCTGTTTGGATTGGCACATGGGTTGGTGGACAAGTTTTGCACAGCGACGGTGTGGACACAAACACACGCCTTGGACAAAATGAAGCTAAATCTGCTCTTGTCCAGGAGACAATTGTTGCGAATATTCCTGTTTTTCACGCCGGGGGAGACATTGTGCCGATCAGTACCTTGCCAGACGCTAATCAATGTCTCATTATGAGCATCGACGTCATTGCCATCAACATTTTTGAGCGTGGTGCCCTCGGTCCATCCCGCATTGTTCAAGTTGAGAACGTTGGTAAAGGACAGACTGTCAACATCGAGGGTGAGTTTGGTATTCAGGCCATTTCGGCATCGCAGCTGGCTCCGTTTGTAGATGTAGACAACGATTACCGTCCAAGCAACAACAACATTCTACCGCTGTTAGATCGTCTCTACAGTTCTCAACACAACGAGTATTTCAAGCGTATCTATAGCGGAACGCCCAATGGCAATAGTCAGGGAAATGATGACGGAGAGTGGCCCAAGATTGTAGAGATCATCCAAGGCCTTACATTAGACAACTTCAAGACATCCACCAGTCCTTTTGTTGTCAGTCTTCGCAAAGCTGGCGTTCTTGGAAGTTCGATGCGTTTTGCCATGTCAAAGATGGTTCAGCATCATCTGGCGAGCGCCATTCCACACATTGTTGATACCGTACTTGAGCATGTGCAGCAGCCGACTATGCGGAGTCACCGGACCGAAGGCGTACCATTCGCGTCTCGTCGCGATGAACCCGAACAAGAGTACGAAGCTGGCGGCTTTGGCCTTGGTGGTATTCTGGGGACCATTGCTGGTACTGCCGCGAAGGCGCTCGGAGCAAGTGACGCTGTTGCGTCTACCGTTGGACAAGTTGGAGGACATGTTGGCGACTTGTTACCGATGCTCTTTGCGGATGGTGATTACGGTGCTGACGGGGCGTTCGGCACGTCCGGCGATCCCTACGGTGCCAGGGGTATGTTCGGCACGTCCGGCGATCCTTATGGGGCGACAGGAGCACTCATTCCATACAATGCCTCTGGACGTTTGAAGGAGCCAGACGATCCGGCGCTTGGTTTCCTGCGAGGTGGAGATCATGGTATATGGAGCAAGAGATTTGGATCTATTCTGACCCCAAGTTCGTACCTACCATGGCAACGCAAGGTTAACGCTTGGGACAAACACACAACTTCGTACCTTACTGAACAACAACAGATTCAACTCGCGTCATGGAGCGCTTTATTTACGAGCAATCCAATGGATCCCCAGCTATTTTCATGGCAAAATCCTGATTCCGAAGCTAATGGCGTTGGATACATGTTACTAACGCAGACCACATTTGCGCGTGCTCGACCTGAATATCAGGCTGCCGTTGCGCAAGCTGGCCTGTACGTTGCCCCGGACAATGAAGATGCCAAGCCACCAGCTCTTATGATGTTGCAAGGTTTGCGTTCACATTTTGGCTTCATCATTCCATCGGCACTTTGGGTTGAGTACGATTCGGCTTACAAAGGATTTACGAAGGCTGTCTTTGAGTCAGCACGTCAGGAACGGGACTTCCGAGGAGTGAAGAAGCTTTTGACACACATTATGAGTGCTCAAGAGAAGGACGGACTTGCGTGGCACTATCGCGGAGCTCTCGTCGAAGGACACCGATATCTAAGAGATGTTATGCTGAATATTCTCTACACATACTGGAAGACCACCACCAAGTTGCGTGTAGTTCCGAACGCTTTTGTGACGAAATATGCCCGGGTTCAGTTGGACCAAGCTTTAAGTGTAATCCAAAGTGGTAAGCCGCAGTTCCAGGTGATAAAACGAGAAGTAAAGCCTGAACGTGGTGTGAGTCAAGCTGCTGCTGCTCCGCCGCGGCAGTTTATGCTTGCACCTACTCCCCTCTCGTTAACTCGCGCGGAAGGAGGTGTGGCTCCTGGTTGGTAACGAAGGAAGTAATGCATGAAAAAAAAGGATAACAGAATATGACACATCAAGAAATTGTGTGTAAATCCCGATGTCGTAATCATTGCACCGAAGCATTTGCAGTTTATTTTGTTAGATTTGTCATGGCCGCACGTGTTCGAACTGTCAAACGTCACAGACCGCACGCTACAGATCAGGGAACACAAGAAATCCCACCTCCGCTCGTTGGCAGATGTCGCTTTCCGATGGTGGACACATCTGCGGACAATCCGCGCCCTCCGATTCTTGGCGCCATCCTTATTTACGATGGGTGCCCTGACTGTGCTCGCAAGTGGATTTTACTGTCGGAGGATTCTGACAACGGATTCGCGATATCTGCGCGGCTGACCGCTGGTCTTGGACCGGATAAGACTTTGGCGGTTCAGTCCTCACTGATGAGCGTGCCGCAACCAAAGGG
>CAYGMC010000027.1:0-12484 GCA_964351105.1 uncultured Candidatus Saccharibacteria bacterium
TTTCAATAATATTAATTTCATGCCCCCCTAATATACCACAGAAGTCGTGTGTGTGAAGACGAGGTATGCGGCGGCATCAACCAAGCACTTTGTCGATAATACCGTATGTCTTGGCCTCGTCGGCCGTCATAAAGTAATCGCGATCCACATCTTGCTCTACTTTTTTGACCTGTTGACCGGTGTTTTTGGCCAAAATTTTGTTCAAGCGCTCACGCAAACGCAGGATCTGCTTTGCCGTAATCTCGATGTCTGCCGCCATACCCTCGGCACCTCCGCTCGGCTGGTGGATCATGATCTCGGCATTGGGGAGCGCAAAGCGCTTACCTTTTTCACCTGCAGAGAGAAGCACTGCGCCCATTGAGGCGGCCATACCCACGCACACGGTCGAAACCTGTGGCTGAATGTGATTCATGGTGTCTAAGATGGCGAGACCAGCCGATACGTGACCGCCGGGGGAGTTGATGTAAAAAGAGATGTCTTTCTTGGGGTCCTCGGAAGCAAGAAAGAGGAGTTGGGCCACTACCAAATTAGCCACATCGCTATCTATAGGCCCACCGAGGAAGACGATGCGCTCTTTGAGAAGCCGCGAGTAAATGTCGTAGGCACGTTCGCCAAAACTGGTCTTCTCGACCACCATCGGCACGAGCATGTTTGCTTTTGTGTGTTGCATATAAACAGAGTGTACCCCAGCGGCGTTTTTTCTCAAAATTCTGCTTTCGAGCACCCGATCTGCTACAATGAAGCGATATGGATCTCACCAAGGTGCCGAAACAGTTTTGCGAAAATATTTCCGCCGCGTTTTCTCAAGAATTCTTTGTGATGGCGATGCTCACGGGCGAAAACGGCATTGCCTACGCGCTCTCGCCACAGCACATGAAGCGGCTCTCGCAATATCTTTCGCATCAGATAGCGGATTATGAAAAACAATTCGGCGAGATCAAAGCCGAATGGACACCAGGCATCCAGAGCCCGATCCAAACCAAGGATGTGATGGGCGGCGGGGGAGCAAAGGCGTAAGTTTTCAACGAATTTGGGCATTATGCTAGTGTTTTGCAAAAGACTGCAATAGCGAGGGAAGGAGAGAGAGGTCGTACATGAAGATTTCCCATAGGGGATACATAAGGCATAATGCCCAGATGAAGGCCAAGGCACCTCGGAAATGGGCGGATATTCAGAAGCGAGCTATCGCTTTCCGCGATGCGCGCGACTGGAAACAATTTCACAATCCCAAAGACATTGCGCTCTCGATGGTGCTGGAGGCGGGAGAGGTGATGGAGCATTTTCAGTGGAAGAATGAAAAGGAAATCAAAGAGCATATTCGAACCCATAAAGCGGAAATAGGGGAGGAGTTGGCTGATGTGCTCTGTTATATAGCGGTGATGAGTAAGGATTTGGGGATTGATATTTTTGAGGCGTTTGAAAAAAAGATGAAAAAGAACGAGGCGAAGTATCCGATTTCAAAATCGAAGGGGAGGCATACGAAGTACACGAATCTCTAGGTTCGTGACTTCTCAGTTTTTGAGAGTATGTTGGAGAGGTTCGAATCCGATGAGGCCAGCCAGTTTGAGATAGGTTCGGGGTCCGAAGAGCATATGAACGCAATGCAAAAAAAGAAGGAGATCCAGAGAAAAAAAATGCCCAAGAATCAAGGGCGTAGTATTTCTAACCCCTTGGTAAAAGTAGAATTAGATTCAGAACAAATCATAGGTGTGCTTGGAAAGGCCACTGTCAGTTCTGTTGCCTCCAGTATTCCTGGTCTCAATAAAATATTTGAATGGGTAGAACGAGTCGATCAGGCATCTCGTGAAGAAAAACTAAAGACTTTGCTGATCGAATATAGCGAACGTTTCGAGTCATTTGAGGACGCTATTTCTGAACTTAAGTTGCTCACATCCGTGCGAGGAGGACAGACTATATTTAGAAAAATCGTTCAAATTGTAGATAAGGGTGGCGAGGACCAAGAATGGATTCGTTTGTTGGCAATAACTCTAAAAAAAGTATCTGAAACCGAATTCGAGAAGTACTTTGATGCACAGATGTTTGTATTATCTCAAATTGATCGATTGAGTCCACAAGCTCTGATCCTCCTTAGTGAGTATGCTATTTGGAAAGAAGTAAATATTCAAAGCACTACCACTACATCAGGTCAGACCATGGGCGATTGGATTCCGCAGGTGACAATGTTTATGAGGCAGAAGAAAGGTATAGATAATTTAGAGGTTGGCGCAAGAGTAAATCATTCTTTTCGAGAGTTAGAGTCGACGGGCATGATTGACTTAAAAGGGCATCAATTAAAATTGACTGCCATTGGGTTGGAGATTCACCGAACCATAATTGATCCATCCAGTTGACCCTGAGAGGCATCAGCAAATTTATGGACTACCTATTTTCTTTAAAATTCTGGGAATCGACCCTCTGGTTACAGCAATTTGCTGCACTGTTAACTATTGTTGCTATTCCGTATGCGTTTATTAAGTTAGTCATCTACAAAGCTAGACATAAAGTATCTTTTCAGCCAGAAGAAACTTATCAAGAAGCCACTATACTTGACCATCCTTCAAAACCTCAATCACTCTGGTTGCAGCTGATGGTTAATAACAAGGGTTTTGAAATTTCGAAACGAGCAGAAGCATATGTAGCTGAAATTTGGAAGAAAGAAGCGGGTAAGGCTTTTGTAAAAGTTAGAGATTTCCGTGCCCCGGTCAAATTAAAATGGTCACATGAAGGAAAGTTTGAGCCTATCGATATATTGCCTAGACTCTCAAGACGACTGGACGTGTGCTACATATGTAACGGGGAGAAAATACTACGACTGATGGCGGAAGCCTTCCCAAGCGGAACGATAAAAAATGAATTGGATGTTGGCGAATATGTCTTTGAAATTGTTGTAGTGAGTGAAAACAGCCTCAGGCCAGCAAGATTTCTTTTTAACGTTCAATGGGATGGGTACTGGAAACAAATTGTTGGAAAAAATTATCTGAAGAGTTTTACTTTTGGGAGCAAACCAATTAAATCGTTCATTCTATATAACTAAGCGGTTCCCATCATTCCTGAGGGGGAAAGGTGTCAGGGGGGGAAAGGTGTCAGGAGCCTTTTTTTGACCGTGCAGAGGTTTATGGGATGATTTAGTCGTATGGTCATATTCCTCGTCCTCGCAGGATTTTTCATTGTCGCCCTTGTTGCGATGGGGTTGTACGCCATAGCGACCGGCCAAGGCGACCAGTCTGGGGCAAAAGAGAAATCTCTGTACCAATACACAACCAAGAAATTTCTGCTCACCCGTGCCGAGCGCGAGTGTTTCGATACCCTTATCGCGGCCGTAGGGAATGAGTTTCACATTTTCCCACAAGTACACCTATCGGCGATTATCGATAACAAAGTAGTCGGACAGAATTGGAAAGTCGCTTTTCGCCACATCAACGGGAAGTCAGTTGATTTTGTTTTATGCGACAAAGCATATGTTTCACCCAAGCTTGCGATAGAGCTCGACGATAAAACCCATGAACGACCAGATAGAATCGAAAGGGACGTAGAGGTTGAACGAATGCTGAAAGAAGCTGGGTTACCCCTACTCAGGTTGCGAAGCAATGACCGATTTGATCAGGCTCAACTTGCAGCCAGGATCAGGTTGTTTTTGGTGTAAAGGCAAGAATAGACCAGCGGCCGTCGCGATTCATTTGGTACCATGGGGCATTAGCTTTTAATACAGCATAACTATGCAGATAAATTATTTGGCAATAGGCATCGCAACGATCGCGCAGTTTATTATCGGAGCCATTTGGTACATGCCACTCTTCGGCAAACTCTGGGGCAAAATCCACGGGTTTGATGCGGTGAGCCCAGAAGCGCAAAAAGAGATGCAGAAAAAAATGATGCCGCTGCTCGTGATGCAATTCATCGTGACGCTCGTGACCACTGTCGTGCTCGCGATCTTTATTGCGTACCTACCAGCGAATTGGAACGCGTATGCGCTCGCCGGATTTTTCTGGATCGGCTTTGTGGTGCCCACACAAATTAGCGCGATTCTTTTTGGCGGTACTAAGCCCGAATGGTTTGTCACCAAGGCTATGATCATGGCCGGCGGCTCGCTGCTCTGTCTTGAGACGGCGGCACTCATTATCAAAGCGATGCTTTAGGATGGAGATGAATTAATCGTTGTTGAAACTATGAAAACCAATTCAGAGATGTGCGAAAGCTGCTTGATGCCATTCAAGAAGGATCCGCTTGGGGAGGGGCGGGAATCGCGGCAGTATTGCAGCTACTGTTTTCGAGACGGGAAGCTTTGTTACGAAGGCAGCGACCTCAGAGAATTTAAGCGAGCAATGGTGAAAGCCATAACTGATCGAGGGGAAAGCAAGATCAAGGCCCACTTTTTCGCGTTCATGGCCGGCTTCGCACCACGCTGGAAGAAGAAATCATAAACCAACATATCCGCGGGGCGGGATGGTAGAGTGGCGAGCTATGGCATCCAATTTTTTAGGTGATGTGGGGGTTTCACACGTACCCACTTCTATTATTTCTTCGAGTGAGCTGATAGCGCGCGAAGGGGTGGAACTCACCAAGGGGATGAATTTCTACATTCGGCCTGCTGGCCTCAGTACTTCCTCGCTCGGCGCTCGGTCGCGCGATGGGGGCGATAAGATTTCGGTGTTTCTGGTATTGCCCCGCGAAGATGGTTTCCACGACGAGTGGCAGGAAGATATACAAACGTACGTGTACGAAGGTCACGATTCCACCACGGTAGAGAGCGGCAAGGCGCGCGATCAACTGATGATGTATGAAAGTGGAAAACTTACGGAGAACGGAAAATTTTTTAAGGCAACCAATCTTTTCAAAGACGGCGCACGCACAGAGCCACTCCAAGTGCAGGTGTATGAAAAGCTTGACCCAGGTGTGTGGTACGACAAAGGCATTTTCAATATTGTGGATGCAAAGCACGAGAGTGTGGGCGGGAGATATGTGTTCAAGTTTTATTTACACCTCGCCGATGCGGAATTTTATAAGGCAAATGATCCCGACAAAATAGAGCGCATGCTCTCGGCCACGCTGAAGGCAGAAGCGTGGGATAGATGCGAAGGAAGATGTGTGGAGTGTCGTACACAAACGGGTCTGCGCTTTGTGGAGGTGAGTAGGCGGGGCATCGAATTGCGCTGTGGAGAGCACGGCGGCAAGCGCGGAAACGGGCTCCTTGGGTAATATTTGTCGTTTGGTATACTCATCCGGCATGAAAGCAACACTACAGACCACCAAGGGCGACATAGTCGTTGAATTGATGGAAACGGACGCGCCAAAGACCGCGGCGAATTTTGTAAAGCTCGCGCAGAGCGGCTTTTATGACGGCACAAAATTTCACCGCGTGATCAAGAGTTTTATGATCCAAGGCGGCGACCCGCACACCAAAGACGATTCGCTCAGCGAGCGGTGGGGGAGTGGCGGGCCCGGGTACAAATTTGCCGATGAGATTCATGACAACAATACGAATGAGATTGGTACCATTGCAATGGCAAATGCGGGGCCGCATACCAACGGGAGTCAATTTTTTATCAACGTTGCTGATAATAATTTCCTCGACAATAAGCACACGGTATTTGGACGTGTCGTAAGCGGCATGGAGGTCGTGAACGCAATAGAAAACACCGAGACCAATGCATCGGACCGTCCTCTTGAGCCGCTGGTGCTTGAGCGCGTACGCGTGGAGTGAATGCCTATTGTTGCTCCAGCAATTCCATCACTTTTTCATTCCGTAGTGCGTGCGTGATACCTGCACGCAAGTCTTCGGGATTTGATTGGGGATAGGCTTTTTTGGCGTGATTCAATTCGTGAGTAATTTGTGATTCCTCGAGTGTTATTTTTTCTTGTCGTGCTATTTCTGCTAGGACGAGCCGGATCTTGGCGCGTTTGTCGGCCGGAGCTTCCCATTCTTTGCGCAATACATCGCGTGTCTTTTTTACTTCCGCTAAATAATTTTCAAATGACGAGCCCATGCGCGCAAGATCGTCGCTGATGCGCGATTCCATATCGTCGAGCTCGTATTCACGAAGCATGAGCGGATAGTGAATGGTAGCTTTTTTGGCGATTTCCTCGAGAATGGCGCCGCGGCGCGCTTCGCGCGCCCGCGCCTCCTTCTCTTTTTGCATATTATCGCGCACGGCAGAAGTGAATTTCTCGGCGCTTTCGTGGCCAATAGATATTGCAAACGCATCATCGAGCGCTGGAAGTTCGTTCTCGGCTATTGCGCGCGCCGCTTCCGCGGCGGCGCGCGCTTCCTCGCCCGCCTGCACTTTGTCGATGCGCGCTCGCTCTCGCTTGAGGTGGGTGAGTGCCTGTGCATGTTCTTCGTCGGTAACGACAACCACTTCTTTCTTTTGATTATGCGATTGGGCAAGCGCTTTCCAGTCGGGAAGTTGTATCTGGGGCGCAAGGCCGGCACGAGCGGTAAATGGAAGTGGTTTGCCTGATGCGGGCGTGTCGCTCTGTACGCGCGGTGTTTCAATGATCAAAATTTTTTCGGCCGCGAGAATCAGTGGCAATTCTTCTCGAATCGCGCGTTCGGCAACGAGACGCATGATGGATGTTTCGCCATACGTTTGGACGAGTCGATCAATCGGAGCTTTTCCGGCGCGAAATCCGTCGAGCCGCGCCGTTTTTTGAAGCTCTTTCAATTCGGCGTCGCGATATTTTGCGAGCGACTCGAGCGGAATTTCAGCCTGTACCTCTGCTTCCCATCGCGTTTCATCGCGCGAGACCTTTACATTGACACAGGAATGCATCGCGCGAGTGTACCCGCTCGCGCGCGGTTCGTCTAGGGCATCCGCCTCTTATTGCGCGATTGGGAGCGTGGTGGTGCCGGAGGGGATATAGGTCATCTGATCTTGGGAGCGCTCTTTGTTGAGTCGTGCGCCCCAAAAATACAGACCACCCACGATGAGCAGAATGACAATAATAGTAGTGCCAATCATCGGCCCGACAGGTTGTGGACGATGCGGGGGAAGCACATGATCGGGATCAATTTGCGGAGTGTGTGGAGGAGGCATATAAGAGAAAGTATATCTCCGCTCCACGGGAGATGTATGAAGGCGAAAGGGGACAACTGTTATTTCCCGAATTTTTTCTTGTACAGCTCAATCGAGCGCACCACTGCTTCTTGCGCCTCCTTTTTGCCATAGATTCCTTTGATTTCTACCGGAGCTGGCTTACCTTTGAGAGCTTTGTATGTTTCGAAGAAGTGTTGGAACTCTTTGAGAGAGTGTTTGTTGATATCAGCGAGGTCTTTTACATCGTCCCAACGTTTGTCTTCGACAGGGACGCCGATGACCTTGTAATCAGATTCTCCGCCATCCACCATATCGATAACGGCGACAGGACGCACCGCCACCAAAATGCCGGTATTGAGCGGAAAGGTCGTAAGCACAATCACATCGAGTGCGTCGTCGTCGTCCCACAGAGTCTGCGGGGCAAAACCGTAGTCAAACGGATACGGTGCCGACGAATAGTTGGCGCGGTCGAGTTTGATGAGCCCCGTCTCTTTGTCTATTTCGTATTTATTGCTGGAGCCGCACGGAATTTCGATGATGACATTTATCTCATCGGGTGCATCTTTGCCAAGCGGTACATCGTGCCAGAGGTTCATACGATAGGTTTGAGGTGTTAGGGAATAGGTGTTAGTAAATCCTACGCACAAAGTGTAGCAAAGGTTGACCGTTTGCGCGAATGGGTGTTATGTGTGCATAGACTGCCTGCACCATCGGCAGGAATGTACACGGGCCGGGCGTATGATGGGCGCTTGGTTTTGGAGGACCAAAATGCGAATCGCACTTACGATCATGCCCTTAAACCCAGAGGGCGATGCCCCGAACCAGGTCATCTCGGACATCGGCCGTCGTTGGCGTCTCGAATGGCTGGCTGCACAAGCCACGGGCGCTGAGCTGAGTGATTGGTCGTGTGGAGTGCTCAATCGACATAGTACACATGGGCGTGACGCTTCTCTCGCGGTTCCTACGAGGGTGGCTTTTTTCGTCGGGCGCGTCACCCATCCCCGCAAGACACTCGACGAGATGTTTGCGGACATGGAGGCGCTTGTGCGCGAGGTCAAGGCGGCGATTTCTCCTGAAGCCGGTTTGCTCTACCTAAGCGAGCTGGGAGAAGATTCTCGCATCGGGATGTTGGAGAAGCCGGACGGCTGAGTTTCTATTCGGGGGCCGTGCATCTGCATAGCCCCTTAAGAATTTAAAGTTTTCCAATTACTCTTTTGAAGTCTCTTCGGTTTTCTCTTCGACAGTTTCAGGCGTTTCTGCGCTTACAGACGCTATAGGCTTGCCATCGGGTGTTTGGGGGCCTCCTGCCGAGCGGATGTCTATTTTCCAACCCGTGAGTCGCGCGGCAAGACGGACGTTTTGGCCGCCGCGGCCAATCGCGAGTGATTGTTGGTCGTCGGCCACCAATACTTCAGCGCGATTTTCGCTTTCGTTGAGTTCGATGCTCAAAATTTGTGCGGGTTTCAGAGATTCTTTCACAAAGTCGACGGGTTTTTCAGACCACTCCACTACATCAATCTTTTCACCGCCCAATTCCGAGGTAACGACCGCGACGCGCACACCGCGCTGTCCGACGAGTGCTCCTACGGGATCCACGTGATCGTCGTTTGAATGTACCGCGATCTTCGCGCGGCTTCCCGGCTCGCGCACAATGCCTTTGACCTCCACCACTCCCGAAGCCATTTCGGGGACTTCTGTTTCAAAGAGTTTGGTGAGAAAGCGGGGGTGTGAGCGGGAAAGCCGGATAAACGTGCCACGCACGCCTTCATCGACGCGCAAGAGAAGCGCACGCACGCGCTCACCCTGGCGGTATCGCTCCCCGGGGATTTGCTCGTCGTAGGGGAGAATTGCTGTTGCACGTCCAAGATCGACATATAAATTGCCGCGCTCGAAACGCTGGACATGGCCCGTAACGATTTGACCTTCGCGCTGACCATATTCGGAAATGATAGATGCGCGCTCCGCTTCGCGCACTTTTTGCATGATGACCTGCTTGGCCGCTTGTGCGGCAATGCGCCCAAAGTCTTCTTGCGTTTCGAGTGGGAAGGAGATTTCGTCATCGAGTTTGACATCGCGTTTCATGCGGCGGGCGTCGTCGAGCATGATGTGTTGTTCGGGATTGAAGCGTGAGCGGTGGTCCTCCTTCGCTGAAGCTTCGGAGGACAAGTCGTCTCCCTCCTCGGGAGTTTTCACCAATGTTTTATCTACCACGATCTTGGCCTGGCGGAATTCCATGTCGCCCGTTTCGGGATTGAAGGTGGCACGGATAATCTGCCCGCGTTTGCCATATTCGCGTCGGTACGCGGCGGCGAGTGCGGTCGAGAGCGCGTCAATAACGGATTCACGCGAAATGCCGCGCTCCTGCTGTAATTCTTCGAGTGCCGAATTGAGTGTTTTGAGGTCAAAAAGTGCCATACAAGATGAGGTTTTAGTAACTTTTTAAAAAAAGCGTCCGCCAAAGGCGGAACGAGTGGATACAGTATAGTCGATGCATGCAAAAAGTCAAGCGGCGCGATGTGAGGTCGCGCCGCGCGGTCAGAAGTAGTTTTCCGACGGTCATGCATCATTTTTTTGTTTTGTTCGGAGGCTATCTATCACCACATCAAGCCCTTTCAGAATATCTGCGTGCTCCGTGCTGTCGTTATAATTGTCGAGCCGACTCGGAAAATCTGTCCGCATATTGATGACATTGAGCATCATCAATGAGAGCCCGACTTCCGTCGGATGGTTGAGTTGCCACTCTTCCATTTCCATGTCGAGCAGTACCCAACATATCGCCCCGCGGATGGAAAATCTATTCGCGTTTCTCAGACTGTCCGCGGACAGGATGTCGGCCGTGAGCCTGTTGTTTTTCGCGTGGGCGTAGGTCGCATGATTGCGCTGTTCCGTGATCAGTGCGCGCACCCTCTCGAACACTGCTAGCTGTTGCGCGGTGGTCAGCTCTGGCATTAGAACCCCCTGTACGAACGTGTGAACGTGCCATTTTTCCCATTAAATTAGTACCATGGTCGCTCGTTGCTGTACAGGTGATATATAATGGTATGCATGTACATCTCCGACACACATCTCAAATCCTTCCTCGCCGACGCGGGGTTGGTGTCGGCCAAGGATTTTGATAAGGCAACGACCGAAGCAAAAGAGAGCGGGAAAACAATTGGCGATATTCTCGTATCAAAAAGTGCCATAGGAGAAGACGAACTGCGTCGCACCTATGCCTATATTCTCGGTATCCCCTTTGTCTCGCTCATTGGCACGAGTATAAAATTTGAAACACTCCAGCTTATCCCTGAGCCCGTGGCGCGCCGCAACAATATAATCGCATTCAATCAACGGGGTGACGAATTGGAGGTGGCGATGCTCGATACCGACGATCTCGCGGCGATCGACTTTATCAAAAAGAAAACGCGTCTCAAAATATTACCGCGTCTCACTGATGCCGCCTCGATAAAATCCGCGCTCAAACAATACCAGCAGGAATTGAAAGACAGTCTGGGCGATGTCATCAAGCGCGAAACAGAGGCGCTCTCGGGACTCGGCATGGCCAAAGACGAGGATTTGAAGCAGGTAGCCGAAGGAGTGCCAGCGGTCAAAATCGTCGACACGCTCTTGCGTCATGCCAATGCGCAAGGAGCATCTGATATCCATATCGAACCACTCGAAGAAGCACTCCTTATTCGGTATCGAATCGACGGCATTTTGCATGACGCCATGCAATTGCCCAAGCACGCCGCCGCCGCTATTACCGCGCGCGTCAAGGTCTTGGCTGGCATGCGGCTCGACGAGCATCGCGTTCCGCAAGACGGACGTTTTGGGGCTGAAGCCGCGGGCGAGCGCATCTCATTTCGCGTATCTGTTTTGCCCACGTATTTCGGCGAGAAGATCGTGATGCGTCTTTTGCGCGATTCAATATCCGGATTCACTCTCGAATCCATTGGTTTTCACGGCACCGGGCTCGAGCGCATGCACGATGCGATGCGCAAAACGACCGGCATGATATTGACCACCGGTCCCACCGGTGCCGGAAAATCGACGACGCTCTATACATTGCTCGACATTGTAAACACGCCCGACGTAAATATTTCGACCATTGAAGATCCGATCGAATATCAAATGCCGCGCGTAAATCAGACACAAGTGCGTCCCGAAATTGGATTTACGTTCGTCAATGGATTGCGCTCTCTCGTGCGCCAAGATCCCGACATCATCATGGTCGGCGAAATTCGTGATAAAGAAACAGCATCACTTGCAATAAACGCGGCACTCACCGGGCACCTCGTCCTCTCGACGCTTCACACCAATTCAGCGGCCGCGGCACCTGCGCGCTTGCTCGACATGGGCATTGAGCCGTTTCTCCTCGTCTCTACGTTGAAGGTGGTTATTGGTCAGCGGCTTGTGCGGCGCTTGAGTCCCGAAAAAGAATCGCGCGATATGTCGCCTGACGAGCAGAAACAGCTCGAAAAAGCGGTCGACGCGGGCACCGTGCTCCGCGCGCTCCGCGAAGAAAAAGCCGTTGCTGCAAATGCGACGTGGAAAAACATCCCATTTTACTTGCCCAAGGAAAGTCCCGAACACCCTTCAGGATACGCTGGTCGTACGGGTATTTATGAAGTGCTCCCTGTCACGTCGACCATAAAAGAATTGATGATGGGAAGTGCGACTGCCGACGCCATACAAGACCAGGCGCGCAAAGAAGGCATGCTTACAATGGCGGAAGACGGCATATTCAAAGCGGCACAGGGCGTTACCTCGATCGAAGAAGTTCTGCGCGTGATTACGGAGTAATTCGTTTCCGAAATGAAAAAAGAGAACCGCACGAACTCTTAAAATCATTAGGGGGGGCGCGTATCGGCGATGCGCCCCCCACCAATTCGTACTTATCTGGATCCGGAGAAATCAGGGATCATGAACCCATGACGTACCGTTCGGATGAGTTTTTTCCCTACTGGGCCGAAACTTTTTCGGATCCTGGAAATTATAACGTCCACGGTTCTACTATCGTATGGACTATTCCCCGACCGTGAGAGATTCTCTCTCGACATGGTCTTCCCGACGTTTGCAACAAGTAATCGCAGGGCACACCACTGTTGAGGGGTCAACGCGATATCGTTGCCGTCGACGGTCGCCGTCATTGTGATGGTGTCGATGCTGACATCCGCGCTACTGATTCGCGCCTCGACTTTCGTGCGAGGGACGATTGCATCGGGTGAGTCTGTCGGTGGCTCCTCGAATAGGACCACCATCTTGAATGGACCGTGGGTCGTACAAGCCGTCGCGATTTCTTCAGGGCTGACGCCTTCGGGATTTGTAAGAATAACGCGCATCATTCGTCTCCTTGAACACGTGGCAGGTTTGCCTCCGAACAACTTACTCTACAACATGAGATCGTGTCAACGATGCGTTATCTCCCATTGAAACGGTTAGCGTAACCGGAGCGGATAACCCATATCTCG
>CAYGMC010000028.1:0-12180 GCA_964351105.1 uncultured Candidatus Saccharibacteria bacterium
GTAGAGCAGCTCCCTTTTAAGGAGACGGTCGCAGGTTCGATCCCTGCCGGGCGGATATGCCTCTTGATATTGGCCTTGGTATAGTGCTTTCGCTTCTGACCGCTCACTGGTTTGAAATCCAGGCGACCGCTGGTCTCATTGTATTTGGCATTGCGAGCATTCTTTTGCCCGACATCGACATCATTCCCGCGCTCTCACGAATACACCACGACCACCGTTCGTTTTTTCATTGGCCGCTGATATATATCCCCCTTGCGGTACTTGTCTATCTTTTCTTGGGACCACTGTACGCGATGCTTTTTTCTTTGTGCATCATCGCTCACTTCATTCATGATTCAATCGGCATCGGGTGGGGTGTTGCGTGGCTGGCACCATTCTCACAAAGAAAAATACTCTTCCCCGAAAAAGATCGGCGTGCGGCATACGGATTTTTCATGACGTGGTTGCCCGAAGAAGAAGCGGCAATGGCCGTGGAATACCACGACCCAAACTGGGTCCGCACGTGGTACCTTCGACCGAATCTCCTCGCGTGCATTGAATACACCGCCCTTATCGCGAGCATTTTTGCGCTCTTTGTGTATTATGGGGCACTATGAACGCCTTTGAAAATGCTTTGGAACAACTCGCGCGTGCAAACGCCGTCGAACGTACCAACCCCGACCTACTCGCGCGCATGCGCGCGCCCGAACGCGAAGTCAGAGTCTCAATTCCCGTCAAAATGGACGACGGGTCACTGAAAATATTTGAGGGATACCGCGTACAACACTCGAGTGCACGCGGCCCCTACAAGGGCGGCATCCGTTTCCATCCTCAAACAGACATAGACGAGGTGAAAGCGCTCGCGCTTTGGATGACGATGAAATGCGCCGTCGCAGGAATCCCCATGGGGGGCGGTAAGGGAGGTATCACCGTTGACCCCAAACAACTTTCAAAAGGTGAACTTGAGCGACTTGCGCGCGGATGGGTGCGCGCTCTTCACCCCGTACTCGGGCCTCGCAGAGATGTACCTGCGCCAGACGTAAACACCACGGGCGAGATTATGGGCTGGATGGTCGACGAATATCGAAAGATTACCGGAGACACCACCGGTGCCTCATTTACGGGCAAACCGGTAAAAAAAGGCGGGTCAGAAGGCCGCGTGCAAGCGACCAGTATGGGAGGATTTTTCGCATTCGACACACTGCGCAAACAGCTCAGCATCAAAGACGGTGCGGCAATCGCTATCCAAGGAATGGGCAACGTGGGCGGCAACGCCGCGAAGATATTTTCGGAACACGGCTATCGTATCGTCGCACTGTCAGATTCACACAGCGGCGTCGCGCAAGAAGACGGACTCGACGTGAAAGATGTGCTCGCATATAAAGAAAAAAATGGCTCCCTCAAGGGCTACAAAAAGGCTCGTGCTATTTCCAACGAAAAACTACTCGAACTTCCCTGCGACGTGTTGATACCGGCGGCACTCGAAAATCAGATCACAAAAAAGAACGCATCGCGCATCAAAGCACACATGATACTTGAGCTTGCCAACGGCCCCACATCACCGGAGGCCGACGATATTTTGTTTGCGCGTGGTATTCATGTCGTTCCCGATATTCTGGCCAACGCGGGCGGTGTTATTGTCTCGACATTTGAGTGGGAACAAAATTTAAAAAAAACACACTGGACGGAAAGTGTTGTCTTAAAAAAACTCGAAACAATCATACGGCGAGAAACGCGCGCTGTCGCCGCACACGCACACAAGGTAAAGACCGACATGCGCCGCGCGGCATTTCTCATCGCGCTTGAGCGCCTCGGTGCGTCTGTAAAAAAGAAAGCTCGTTAGACACCGATAAAAACTGTTGTGGAATTGGAAATCATCGTTCCATTCGTGGCTCGACATTGGATAGTAAACGTAACGGGGCCCGTAAGGGCAACGGTCGAGGCGCCACCTGAAGTGCTCGAACCAGAGAAATTTCCGTCAGAACTCGATTGGGTGCATGCAGTCACATTTTTTGATGTCCAAAATATCGTGGTCCGTCCGCCGATATTGACGCTCGCGGGACGCGCCCATATCTTTGCCTCCGCCACTTGTTCATCGACGTAGGGAATTGTGGCTACTGGTGGCGCAACCGACGTGTTTCTCCGTGCACTCCCCCATCCCTCTGACCCACTTGTACCCGACGACACTGGTGCGCCCGTGGGAAGCCCTGCCCATGTGCACAGGCTGTCAAAGAAAGATGCCGGAATAACGTACGAGAGAAAATTCTTGGACCATGGGCGTGATTGGCAAAGCCTGCCCGCAGTCGCGCTTGACCCGAAGAATCCTGATACCTCAGTGTTGTCATTGCGGCTCGAGGCATAAATGGTCGCGCCGCCACCAAACGAGCGAATATCACCACGAAGACCATTGGCGGGAAGTGGGATGTTTTTTTGACTGAGCGGGGTTGCCGCGGTAGATGGTGCCATGCCCGTGTCGTCGTAGTACACATTGGTGGTGAGCGCTTGTGAGATTGGCACTTCGGAAACGGTGTTTGGTGATGGAGACGGAGTATCTGTATACGGCACGTTTCCTGATGGATTAGCCACACAAGTGTACGCGACTCTGCATCCTCTATTATCGAGTCCGTTGTCCTGAACTATCTGACCCGCGGCACAAGCAGGAGTGGTTTGTATGGGACAACTTGAAGACGAAAGATTGTTGAGAAGGTCGTTGATGGATGGCGTGGTGGGGACGTTTACGTTTACATTGGTGGTGGGATTTTGGAGTTTATTCAACAGGTCGTTGATGTTGGATCCATTCACGTCCGCTGAAGTGTTTTTGAGTGTGGTATCAGGTGAATATATAGCGCAAGGATTTGAGAGGTCGGCCGTGTTTGAGGTGTAGAAATACTGTGTCATACACGCATTCGTCTGTGTATACCCTCCGCCCCCTCCACCCGAAGACCCGCCACCCGGAGCCATGAGCGTACTCAAAAGCTGTGAGCCGATCATAAGGCCACCCATGGTAAGAAGCGGATTGGCGGTGATAAAACTTCCAATCCCAGAAAGTGCAGAACCAATGAGTCCCTGACCAACTGCTGACGGAGCCACTAGCATGCCTTGTGCGGCAAAGGAAGCTTCTGCAATGGGTGTGTACACCAACCCTCCCTCGGGGCCAGCCGTCATAATGCCAACACCCGTGGCAGTGCATACACCAGGCGCGGTACACACACCAACAAAATTATAAACACCAAGAACGCAATAACAGGGAGTCGTGGCACCAGCGAGTACTGTTGTGCAGGCGGCATTCGAATGTGGACAAGCACCTGCGGGTGCTGCGCGCGCGATCATTGGCATAAGACCGATACTCAAAAAAGAAACCGCCATGACAATTGCCAAAAACGAGCGAGAGATGTCTGCCCGATACATAATCGCTAATACTAGCACGCAAATATTTATGCAGGTGACAAAATAAATCGCTCAAGTGCATATTCCAATTCTTCTCCCCGCCTGCGCGCCTCGTGCGGAAGCGCGGCAAGTACCGCGATGAGTTTTTTGCCGCGTTCGATGTCTTTTGTGGCGCGCGCGGCAAGGAGAGCTTGTTTTGCACCCCAAAAAAGCACGCCGTGAATTGCCTCGGGGGCATTGTCGTCCGCCAATTCACGTTGGTAGGCGACCCAGAGATTTTTTTTGTCCCCCTTTTTCAAATGCTCGGCGAGCTTAAACACGGTCGGGTATTCTTTTTTCCCCAAACCAACTTTCACAAACGTCTCGACTTTTTCTGCATACTTTTGAAGCTTTTTTTTGAGTTCCGCATCTGGCTTTTCTTCGACAACAAGAAAAAGATCGCTGGATGTTGCCAGAGACGGTATGGCAGGCATGAGAATACTTCGCATTTCCTCATTGCTCCCCACACTGTCGAGAATTACTGTCCGCGTATCCCCAAACATGCTCACGCCCGCGGCAAGCGCGGACTTCAGATCTTCCAATGGGTTTCCGTCTGATATCCGAGTAACGGAATTGTGCTCGCTCACTTCTGCCGCACACGCGGCACGCGCCTTGTCTCTATCGCCAAAAAATACTTTGAGCATACTATCGTGCCAATTTTTTCATCTCTCCCCAATTCTTCCCCATCGCCACTTCGGCAAGGATAGGGACGTGCGAGAGCTTCTCTATCGGTGCCACCGATTCCATGACGTGTCGTATAGCGAGCGCCGCTTCATCCGCAATGCTCTCTTCTATTTCATACACAAGTTCGTCGTGCACCTGAAGCACGAGCTCGACCTTCGCTTGCCCTGAGCCTGTCGAAGGGCGCCAACCATTCTTTTCGATGAGCGCATCGGCCTCTATCATTGCGCGTTTAATGATGTCTGCTTGCGTGCCTTGTATCGGCGCATTGATGGCCATACGCTCGGCCTGCGCCTTGAATCCTGGAATCGAAGATTTGAGCGCAGGAAAGTATCTTCGCCGCCCAAAAAGAGTTTCTGTATACCCGAGTCGCGTTGCCTCTGCTTTTGTGTGTTCGATGTAGCGCGCAAGCCCCGAGAAATCCGCGAAATATTTTTCGAGGAATTGTGCGGCGTCTTCGCGCGATACGGCTTCGCCCAGATTCGCGCGAAGCGCGTTGACCCCCATGCCATACAAAATACCGAAATTTATGACTTTCGCACGCCGTCGCATTTCATAATCCACCGCATCTTTCGATACGCCAAACACTTCTGCCGCGACAGCAACGTGCACGTCTCCTCCCTTCTGAAACACCTCGACCAATTTTTCATCTCCAGACAAACCGGCCGCGATGCGCAATTCTATCTGCGAATAGTCGAGCGCGACCAAAACACGACCGCTTGGTGCCGCAAATGCCGAGCGAATGCGCCGTCCAAGATCGGTTTTGATGGGAATGTTTTGTAGATTTGGATTTTGGCAACCCATGCGCCCCGTTACCGTGCCTGTCTGCAAAAATTCCGCGCGCAAACGACTATCCGCGCCGACCAAATCTGGTATTTTGTCGATATAGGTAGAGAGAAGTTTTTGTAATTCACGGTACGCAAGAATGTCGGCAATAATAGGATGTAGGTCTGAAAGTTTTTCGAGCTCACTCTCTTTTGTCGTACGCGCACCTCCGGCCGTTTTCTTCTGACGCGCAGGATTTATCTTGAGCTCATCGTACAAAACGACGCCGAGTTGTTTGGGAGAATTGATATTAAACTCATGTCCTGCGTGCGAGAAAATTTTGCCCGCAAGCACTCCGAGCTCTTTGCGATACTCTTTGGCAAGCGCTTTCAGGTGCGGCGCATCTATGTACACTCCCGCCGCATTCATGCGCTGTACGACAGAGATGAGGGGTTTTTCTATGTTTTCAAACACTTCGCACAAGCGACCTGTCGCAGAGAGATCTTTGAGAATCGTCTCGCGCGCCTTTTCAAAATCGTCTGTATGCGCTTCCTCCAAGATGTTTTCTAACGTTGGATTCGTGGTATCTGAATGCAAAAGCCACAAAGCGAGCGCGGTTTCGCGCAGGATTGCCTCATCGATGGTAGGCTGATCTTTCACGGGTAGCACATCTTGTACTCTCTCCGACGCATTACTTTCTGCAAAACGAACGCGCTCTTTGAGCGAGCGAAATTCAAGCGTGTCGCAGAGTGCCACGATGGCATCCGCGTGATCGCTCATGCGCCATGAATGATCGGGTAATTCAAAAGTAATCGGCGCATCGCGGCGAATTGTGGCGAGGTGTTTTGAAAACAGCGCGGCTTCTTTGCCATCTTCGAGGAGCTTCACGATGCGCGGCGTGACTCCTTTTTCTGCAAATGCCGACGGATTTTTCTTGAGTGTCGTGTAGATATTTTCTATAGAACCGAATGTCTGGATGAGTGTGGTCGCGGTCTTCTCTCCAATCCCTTTAATCCCTTTGATATTGTCGGATTGGTCGCCGC
This sequence comes from uncultured Candidatus Saccharibacteria bacterium, assembly GCA_964351105.1. GTDB lineage: Bacteria > Patescibacteriota > Minisyncoccia > Phycocordibacterales > UBA2100 > UBA10103. The sequence continues at coordinate 5,895 of CAYGMC010000028.1, forward strand.
ACATGCCCTTGAAATCTGTCACGTGTTCGGGGCCAAAACCATACCGCTCGCGTACCGCGTCTTCATCATAGAATTTCAAATTGAGAATGCCTGTTTGGAGCCGATAAACTTCTACTCGGCGGTCGACCACGAGTTGGAGCATGTCCATGTCGCCCGAGAGAATAATCGTTTCGAGGTCGTTTCTAGATTTGACCTGCTCTGCGATGGTTCCGATAATATCGTCTGCCTCAAATCCCGCGGCATCAAGCACTGGAATCCCAAACGCATCAAACACTTCGCTCGTACGTTTTAATTGCTCGATAAGCGCATCGTCCGTCTTTGCACGCGTTCCTTTGTAATCTTCAAAAAGTTCATGGCGATGGGTCTTTTCTGCTCGATCGCGCGCCGCAATAATATAGTCGGGCTTCAGATCCGCAATCGATTTGAGAAGCATCGCGGAAAGGCCGTAGAGCGCACCAGTCGGTTCTCCCTTTGATGATGAAAGGTCGGGTATCGCGTGGTATGCGCGGTGCATGATTGCATGCGTATCAAGGAGGAGAAGACGCGTGGAGCGTCTCATCTCCGCGCTTTGTGATTTTTTTTCAACCATATCGTATTACTCTTGTTTCCCCTTCTCCAATATCAATCGAGACGCGCTGTGCATACGGAGGAATTGCGTCTTCTACGCGCTCTGGCCATTCGAGAATGATGCAATTGGACGGATCGGCAGCTATTTCGTCCCAACCGAGTGCATAGAGTTCGCTAGCGCCTTTCAAGCGGTATGCGTCAATGTGAATACATTTTTTCCACAACCGATCGGTGAGTTCATATATTTTCTGTATCACAAACGTCGGACTAGCGACCGTTTCTGACACTCCGAGGGCGCGCGCGAGGGCGCGCGCAAACGTTGTCTTGCCCGCGCCCAGCTCACCCGAAAGCGTTATTATGGTGGCGGCCTTGTGCATTTTCAACGTATTCAAAAAGCGCTCCGCCTCACGCGCCATTTCTGCATCTCCTTCTACCCGTACCTCCATGCGAGGATTGTACACCCATACCTTTCTACTCGTCTCCATGCGTTACAATACCCCCATGCCGCAATTTGATGAAAAAAAGCAAGAAGAGCGATTGCATCTCTTGCGTGCGCACGAAGAAGAAGAGCTCGCGCAGATGCTCGCGGGCAAATACAAGGTGGATTATGTCGATTTGACCAAGCAATCGATAGATACTGATGCTTTGCGCCTCATATCCGAAGAAGAAGCTCGGGCAGGTGAGGTCGCGCCATTCCACAAACAAAGTAAAATGGTTTTCGTTGCAATGCACGCTCCAGAGAGGGCCGAATCTCTGCAAATGTTAGAAAAGATAGAGCGCCTCGGATACAAAGTGAAGCGATTTATTGCATCGAGACCATCACTTGAACGCGCATGGGAGCGATATCGAGATATTTCGTATGCGACAGAGACCGAAGCGGGGGTGCTTACATTATCTTCCGCCACCATTCAAGAAATGATAGCGCGCTTGAAAACAATGGCAGATGTAAAAGCGGAAGTCGCATCGCACTCCAAAAGCAAAGATACGCACCGTATTTCACGCGTGCTCGAAGTCATCATGAGTGGCGCGCTTTCTCTTGGAGCTTCCGATGTCCACCTCGAACCCGAAGAAACATCCGTGCGCATGCGCTACCGACTCGACGGTATCCTCGTCGAAATCCTCACCTTTGATCTGCCCACATACGCGCTCATTTCTTCCCGTCTCAAACTGCTCTCTGGCCTCAAGCTCAATATAAAAAACGCCGCACAAGACGGGCGTTTTTCTATCCAGATCGAAGGCAAAGAGATCGAGATTCGCACATCAATACTGCCCGGTGCCTACGCCGAGACCATCGTCATGCGTATTTTGGATCCTTCAACAATCGCCTTGCCCATGGATCAACTCGGATTCGATAAATACCTGATGGAGATATTCAATCGCGAGATCGCAAAGCCCAACGGTATGATTCTCAACACGGGACCGACTGGAAGCGGAAAAACGACCACGCTCTACGCATTTTTGCGACAGGTACACTCGCCCGAGATCAAGATCGTTACCATTGAGGATCCGATTGAATATCATTTACCTGGCATTGTGCAAACACAAGTCTCAAAAGATTACACATTTGCACAAGGATTACGCTCTACACTTCGACAAGACCCCGATGTCATCATGGTCGGAGAAATCCGCGATGCCGAAGTAGCATCGACTGCTGTAAATGCCTCGCTTACCGGCCACCTCGTATTCTCCACGTTGCACACTAATGACGCCGCTGGCACATTCGCGCGGCTTACCGACATGGGAGTCTCTGCGGAAATTCTCGGCGCTTCGCTCACCGTCGCCATGGCACAGCGCTTGGTGCGCAAGCTCTGCACAGAGTGCCGCTCTCCACAACCGATTACGGGCGAAGACCGTAAGACTATCGATTCATTGCTCAAAAATATCCCACACGCCGACGAACTCCCCGCAAATCGCGACACTATGTGGATCGCCAAGGGTTGTGAAAAATGCGGTGGCTTGGGCTACAAAGGCCGCGTGGCCGTCATCGAAGTGATTTTGATGGATCATGCCATAGAAGAAGTGTGCCGCAAGGCATCGAGCGAGCGCGAAATATGGAAAGCGGCTCGCCCACAAAACATCCGCCGCATGGCGCAAGATGGTATCGTCAAAGTACTGCAGGGCGTTACTTCGCTCGATGAGCTCGGTCGTGTCGTCGATTTGCACGACGACGTGATGCTCGACTCGATTGTATAAATACTCGACCACACGATTCGATTGCTTTGCGCTCACCGAGTGCTACGCTTTAAACTAGATTCGAGAGTCAGACTCAGTAGGTCATTCTGCTGAATGAGATACGCACTTTCGGGCGATGCTTTTACAGGAAAAGTTGCGACAAGGACCTAAGGATGGCGGCAGTGGTCTGCCGCAAGCGGAAGTACCGCCGCGTCCTCGGAAAAGTCACCATCGCCCGAAACTACGTGTCTCTGAAGTTGAAGTGTGTCTGATACATTGAATCTGCCTGTAAGTATAGCATATTAAAAATAAAAGTCAAGCTGTCCTGTCCTAGAAAATGAGCCATTTCCCCCGCGTCACGCGCGGCAGAAACGCCTCCCTATGAGTACCAAACCTCACAACGAAGTAGAAAAAGCCCCACGATCACTCGACCGTGCGCTTCGTCCCGCGCTCTGGGAAGAATATATCGGACAGACAGGCATCAAAGAAAATCTCCGAATACTCCTCTCTGCCGCAAAAGGGCGCGACCATCAGCCCGAACACGTCCTTCTCTATGGCCCACCAGGGCTCGGCAAAACCACGCTCGCACACCTCATGAGCCGTGAGATTGGTGTCAACATGCGATCCACCTCTGGTCCTGCCATAGAGCGCGTTGGCGATCTTGCCTCCATCCTCACCAATCTATCTCCGAGCGATGTTCTTTTTATCGACGAAATCCACCGCCTCAATCGCACCATCGAAGAGGTGCTCTACCCCGCGATGGAAGCGGGGGTGCTCGACATTGTCATCGGCAAAGGCCCTGCGGCACGCACCGTACAGCTCGAACTCCCCCCTTTCACCTTGATCGCCGCGACCACGCGCATCTCGATGCTCTCTGCACCTCTTCGCTCCCGCTTTTCCGGTGGGACATTTCGCTTGCAATATTATACGGTCGAAGAAATCGCGGAAATTTTGCGTCGCTCGGCAAAAATTCTCGATATTGAGATGGACGCCGAATCACTCATGGAGGTCGCTCGTCGCAGTCGGGCGACGCCCCGCACTGCAAATTACTTATTGAAGCGTTGCCGTGATTTCGCGGCGGTGTCGGGAGAGCCGCTCAATCTAAAAACGGTCAAAAAAGCGCTCTCCCTTCTGGAGGTAGACGAGATTGGACTGAATCAGGTTGACCGCGATATTCTCACCATTATTGTAGAAAAATTTCAGGGGGGACCAGTGGGGCTCAAAACTATCGCGGCGGCGCTCTCCGAAGAAGAAGCCACTGTCGAAGAAGTGCACGAACCGTACCTCCTTCAGATTGGACTTCTTGAGCGCACGCCGCGTGGCCGCACGGTTACCAAACAAGGCTACGCTCACATTGGGGCAAATCCTCGACCGACCCAGGAAAAATTAATCTAACCCTTCATCATCGGGCAATTGTTGGGACCCATTTTGCACATATAGGCCCCACAGCGTGGACACTCCCCCGAGTAGAGCGCAAAGCGGCCAGAGCCAACGAGCGTTACGCCGAAGGAGAGCAGCATGAGCATGATCTCCAATTCGTGCGGCTTGTATCCGGTAGCAAGACCGCCGGTGAGGAAGAATGCGACGACCATTTGTACGCCAAAAATAAGGCCGAAGACTCGCGTAAAAATACCGAGAACAAGCGCAAGCCCACCGAGGACTTCAAGCCACGCGATAAATGCCCCTGTCGCGGCTGGCAATCCAAACCCAACAAACATCCCTTCTACCATGGGCATGTTCTCCATTTTCATCCACCCGTGCATAAGAAAAACCATACCGACTGCAATGCGTATCAAAAGCAAACCGAGCGAACGATGCCCCAACGTATAACTCAACGAATTTATTATCTTCTGCATAAAAATACTCTTAATGATAAGTGCCAAAAGTATACCATTCCTACGCCCATAGTTGAGAGCATTGATTCTTGGCTTATAATCTCATCTATGTCTGGACACAATAAATGGGCGCAAATCAAACACAAAAAGGCGGCAACTGACAGCAAAAAGAGCAATGTCTGGGGCAAGCTGGCCAAGCGTATCGCGGTGGAATCCAAACTTGCCGCGGGAGATATCAACTCGCCGACGCTCCGCACCATGATAGAAATGGCCAAGAAAGAAAATATGCCAAAAGAAAACATCGAACGTGCGGTGGCCAAAGGGACTTCTGCCGACGCGACGTCGCTCGAAAACATCACCTACGAAACCTACGGTCCGGGTGGCGCCGCAATAATTATCAAGACCGTTACCGACAGCCGCAATCGCACGGCACAAGAGATGAAACATTTGCTCTCCGTTCACGGCCTCGCACTTGCGGCTCCAGGAAGCGCGCTGTGGGCTTTTGATACGATGGGTGAGGAATACCAACCAAAGACAACCGTACCACTCTCTGAGGCCGATAATGAGGCGCTCATGAGCATATTGGAAGCAATCGAGGCGCACGACGACGTTGAAGATGTATATACAAACGCCGAGTAAAATTACGCGAGCAAACTTCCCGCGAGAATCCCCACCACAATTGCCGCGCCGCCCACGAGCATCATGCGAAGCGCCTTTTTCATAGGCTTCCTCGATCCCCTACCACTCCAGTAACCGAGCGCGAAGAGCGTAAGGAGCGAGGCGAGGACAGAAACGGCAAATGCTTGCCCAACTTCCAAAAAGAGATACGGCATGAGTGGCACAAAACCTGCCGCAAAGTACGAGGCAAACATAATCGCGCCCGCAGAGACAGACGCTTTCGGAGAGGATTCTTCGGACAAGTCGTCCACCGACGCTTCCGAAAGAAAACTGCCCGCCGCCATCGAGATTGCCTCCACAAAAATGAGCACGACGCCGGTAAGCAGAATCGTCGAGCGAGGGACACTCGCTATCGCAATGCCCGAGAGTAATCCTACGGTCGAGACTATCCCATCCTCCACACCAAACACTAGATTCCGCAAATGCAACTCGTCGGTTTTATCAAAAGTACCCATTCGGATATCCTACCATCTACATGCGTACACAAAAGACGATACACTTACCGCTATGAAAGTTCTCGCGATCGATCCGGGGTACGGACGTTGTGGCATGGCCGTAGTGGAGAAAACATCCAATGGAGAGATTCTTCTCTTTTCTGATTGCGTAGAAACGTCCGCCGCCGACAGCTTTCCCGACCGCCTCGGTGCGATAGTTGCCAAATCTATCCAGCTTGCGGATATGTACCGGCCTGATGCTTTTGCCATCGAAAAACTATATTTTTCCACCAACCAAAAGACGGCGATGCGGGTCGCCGAGGTACGAGGAGCACTCATAGAAGCGGCGGTCGAGCGCGACATACCCGTTTTTGAGTACGGTCCCGGACAAGTCAAGAGCGCGGTTGCCGGAAGTGGCAACGCCGACAAACAACAAGTGTCTCGAATGGTGCGCCTCCTCGTAAAAATTGAGAAAAAAGTACGCCACGACGACGAGTACGACGCGATCGCAATTGGCATCACGCATTGCGCACTCGTGCGCACCCACGCTCTAGCCCATTAGAAATGGTTAGCGAAAAGTACAACCACACATTCGATGAT
>CAYGMC010000029.1:0-12067 GCA_964351105.1 uncultured Candidatus Saccharibacteria bacterium
AACCTGCACCTGCGGGGACCCCGTATCGGTATCGTGAAGGCGGGTTTTAGCCGATGCGTTCTCTTTCTTTCGCTTCGTAAGCATCGGCAGACGATATCATATTAGACCGCTTTAGGCAAGTATTTAGCGATATTAGGCTGTTTTAGAGCCATCTTGTCATTGTGTAACCGCCAGGAATTTATAATTTCCCAACCTTCTCCAGCCAGGAATTTCTCCCTCGCCTCTCGCCCTGCCAGCAAAATATTTTTCGTGTGCACCTCGCCATCTGGGAAACCCAGGGTTTTCCCAATCCTTCCTTCACGGGGAACTCCCGTTCCCCGACCCCCTCCCCTGGCGGGAGCACAATGCTCACTTCGTTCACTATTGTGCTCCCGCCAGGATTCGAACCTGGAATAGCAGTTCCGAAGACTGCTGTGATATCCGTTTCACCACGGGAGCGAGCCGAGAAACATATTGAGGATACAACATATTCGCGCCGACACAATGAATAGACTACAATGTGTGCATCATGTTTGAAAAACTTTCCGTGCCAAAAGAGGTGAAGGATGTCTGTAAAACACTCGAAAACAAAGGGTTCGAAGCCTATCTGGTGGGGGGATGTGTGCGTGATCTACTCATAGAGAGAGAGCCGAAGGACTGGGACATAACAACCAACGCTAAACCGGATCAAATCCAGGGTCTTTTTTCTGAAACTTTCTACGAAAATGCTTACGGCACGGTGGGAGTTGTGACTGAAAGTACCAATCCTCGCCTTAAGGTCGTAGAAGTGACTCCATACCGCACAGAATCGGCCTATAGCAACGCGCGGCACCCTGACGTGGTGGATTTTAGCCAAAGCCTTTCCGATGACCTCAAGCGTCGAGATTTTACGATAAACGCCATAGCATATAATCCGATATTAGGAGAACTTGTCGACGAACATGGAGGCGCCAAAGATCTCAAGCGCCGCCTTATAAAGACCGTGGGAAGTCCTGAAGAGCGTTTCAGAGAAGACGCTCTACGAATGTTACGTGCCATTAGAATATCTGCCGAGCTTGATTTCGTAATAGAGGCTGGAACAATGGCTGGTATCGTAAAAAATGTTGCTCATTTAGAGAAAATTTCGGCTGAGCGTGTACGCGATGAGTTTATAAGGATCGTCATGAGTCCACGACCAATGCAGGCGATTTTTATGGCTCAAAAGCTGGGTATTTTAACTTTTATCGCAAAAGAACTCGAGGAGGGAGTCGGATGCGCACAAAACCAGGCCCATTCGTACGACGTGTTTGAGCACAATGTCCGCTCACTTCAGCATGCGGCTGACAATGATTGGACTTTGGATATCAGGATTGCAGCGTTGCTCCACGATATAGGCAAACCGATGGTACGCGAGTGGTCAGAAGAAAAAAACGATTGGACTTTCCATGGGCATGATGTTGCGGGAGCAAAAATAGCACGAAAAATATTACACGACTTGCGGTTTTCACGTGAAACATCGGAAAATGTTTCAAACCTCGTTCGATGGCATATGTTTTTTTCAGACCCCGACACCGTTACACTAGCGGCGGTGCGACGCACGATACAACGTGTAGGACAAGATCACATAAAAGAGCTCCTGCATTTGCGTATGTGCGATCGTATCGGCACCGGGCGGCCGAAAGAACAACCGTTTCGACTCCGTAAGTACATGGCAATGGTTGACGAGGCACTGAGGGATCCAATATCGGTCGCAATGTTGAAGGTCGACGGTTCAAAAATCATGAAAATTGGCGAGAAAGCGGGACCTCGCATAGGTTGGATTCTCCACGCGCTCTTGGAGGAGGTGCTTGATGACCCTCAGAAAAATATCGAAGAATACCTGGAGAAAAAAGCTTTCGAATTATCAAAAATGCCAGACGAGGGGCTTAAAAAGATAGGTAAAGCAGCCAAGGAGCGTAAAGAAGGGGAGGAAGAGGCTGCAGTGAAGGAAATACGAGCCAAACACCACGTTTCCTAGCCAAAGAAAAAACCGCCTAACGAGGCGACCCTTTTTCTTTTTGAAGGTCGCCGCCGTCAGGCGGCTTTAGCGGTGCATCTTTGTCCTATTAAGAACTTGAGACGTACGAGACAATATACGGTGGAAGTCAATCGACATCAGAGGATGTCGTAAATGTTTTGTGACGTTCGTAATTGTACGCTATATGAATCTTGTCCTTTACGACAAGAGATGCTAAAGAGCCACTGAGATACATACTAGACTTCTATAGGACATTGTAAAGGACACTGTGTGGATAACTCATAAAGGACGCGTGTCCTTTATGGAAGCGGCTGAAATGTGGCTACAGATCAAGCTCTACAGAGATGGGGCAATGGTCTGAGCCGTAGGCTAGAGGATGTATTTTGGCGGCATGGACTTTCGGGGCCAGAATTTTGCTCACAAAAAAGTAATCTATCCTCCAGCCGACATTGCGCTCGCGCGCGGCTCCAAAGTTGCTCCACCACGTGTAGTGGCCGTTGCCTTGTGTGAACATACGGAAAGTATCGACAAATCCCGCTTCGATTATCGTATCGATGCCCGCGCGCTCTTCTCTTGTAAATCCATGATCACCCTCATTGGCCTTTGGATTCGCAAGATCATCTGGTGTATGCGCTACATTGAGATCTCCACAAAAAATGACGGGTTTTCCGCGTGGTGAGCTCGCCGAACCATTCTTCTCAAGCGCCCTGCAGTGGGCAAGGAAGGCGGGGTCCCAGTGTTTGTGACGAAGCTTGAGGCGGCTCAAATCGGGTTTGGCGTTGGGAGTGTATACATTGACAAGATAAAAGTTCTCATATTCAGCCGAAACGACCCTCCCTTCCTCGTTTGGGTCACCATATCCGTCCTTCAGCTTATATTTTTTGAGTATTTCATCTGAAAAGCCGAAAATAAGGCTCAAAGGCTTGATTTTTGAGAAAATGGCTGTACCGGCGTATCCCTTGCGCCCCTTCGAGGAATTCCAGTATTCATCGTAATCAGGCAAATCCACCTCCGATTGGTGCTCCTCCGCCTTAGTCTCTTGAAAGCACGCAATATCTGGTTTCACCTTTTCGAGGAAAGGGACGAGAGCATTTTTCCGATGAATGCTCCGGATCCCATTTACATTCCACGAGATGAGTTTCATGGGGAAATCCTAGCACAATTACTTCCTTCTTTTTCCATGAAAAGCCCTGTGCACTTCGCGCAAGTGTTTGTCCGTAACGTGCGTGTATACCTGTGTTGTTGCGATATTCGCATGACCAAGAAGGGCTTGGACACTGCGTAAATCTGCGCCGTTTTCGAGCAGGTCTGTGGCAAAGCTGTGGCGAATGACGTGCGGGGTAACCTTGCGGGTGATACCTGCTTTGGTGGCGTATTGCTTTACCAATCGCTCGACGGAGCGCGGTGTGAGGCGTTGTAAGTCCTTTCCTTTTGCGCCCCCACTCCCGTAGCTGACGAACAGCGCCTCGCTCATATCGCCCCGTTTTTTGATATATGCGGCTATGGCTTCTTTGGCAGAAGGGGAGAGGAAGACGACGCGCACCTTCTCGCCCTTGCCGCGCACCGAAAATTCATCGCGTGAGAGATCGAGATCTTGATTCAGATTGCACAACTCCGACACGCGCAATCCCGTAGAGAAAAAAAGCTCAAGTATCGCGCGGTCGCGCAGTGCTCCCAAATCATCGCCCGTAGGCGCCTTCATGATGCGATTCAGCTCATCTGCAGTGATGAGATCGAGATCGCGCGCGCCCACCTTGGCGAGCTCGATGCGTTCGGGATTGAGCGACGTCACGTCTCTTTTGCGGAGGAATTTGAGAAACGCACGCAGTGCGATGAGGTGATAATTTTGGGTATTTTTCTTCATCGTGCCGGAGACTCCGCCCGAACGATTGAGGGTAATGCGAAATTCGCGCACCATTTGTTCGGTAATTTGCTGGGGGGATGAAACCTTGGCGTAATTCAGAAAACGCATGAGGTACCGATCATAATTCTCGACGGTCTTCACGCTCCGCCCCTTTTCTATCTCGAGGTATTCCAGAAATTGCGTCTTGAGAGTCTTCAAATCAGCGGCCATCCTCGCATTGTACCAATATTGTGCGACGCGGCAGGTGAGATGATATGCTGGGCTGATGGATGGAGGCTTTGAAATAGATAAGATGCGTAAGCGTCCTCGAAGTGGTGAAAAGAGACACGAGAGGCAGAAGAAAAGTATAGATCAAGAAAGTTCCGCCCTACCAACAGAAGAAGAGATATCCTCCTGTCCGTACGTCAACCTCGAAAGGATGTTGGACCGCATTACAGTTTCAAAAGATCGTTTAAGACTTTCTCCCAACGCCATGCGAGCGCTCTGCGATAGAATTCTTTCGGCAGAGCGTGAAGAGACTTCCCGCCTCCAACATGGACATGGTGTTGAGAGTACTAACATTCACCACGACGTACATTTCAAACTATACCCTGCACTTTGCGCTACTTTTTCTGCCAATCCAGTGCACAAAACCGAGAAAGCTTCTGACAAACAAGAATTTGTAAGGGATGACTTTTATGCAAAAGCCATCACCGCCTTTGATGATGCATCGTGGAAACATCCTCAAGATTCCGACATTGTGACGATGTTTTATAAAAGCGTAATACCTGGGATCGATCCAGAGAGGCTTTTTGAGGAGAATCTTAAGAAATATACCCAGCGACGTGACGAGAACAATGAGAGGGTTGCTACAAAAGAAAACGCCCTCTCCCTTCATCGGCGTGAGCGCGCGGAATATTTCAGACTGTCTTCGTGGCAAGATGCTCTGCGTAGTTTTGTCTCGACGAAAGCTCCACCAGATGTCGCGCAAGTATTTGCGGATCGCATCGCGGAAAACATGCGTGGTGATTCACGATCTTTACAAAAGATGACAAACACTATGCGAACGTTTACGGCACTTGGATATGAGACGTCGAGATCATTCGAACATTATTCTGAAGAGAAAAAAGCAGAAGTTTTGAGGAGACAACGAACCATGCTGGAACTCGTATCAGACAACCCTGCGCAAAATTACCTTATGCATCTCATCGCGACCGAGGATCTCCAGAAGTTCCAATCGAATTTCCCAAAGCCTCTCGAGGTACCTGACCTCACCGATTTTGCTTCGCATCTACCTTTCCAGATCAGTAAAGATAAGTATGCAATCCTTACGAAAGGCGACGATGGGGAACTCATGCTTGTTGCGTCACGTCCAGAAGAGTATGCGAAAATTGCTTCCCTGTTTCGGCAACTGGACAATGCCAGGCCTGCTTACGAGCAAGCTACCGCAGAGAGGGAAGGAATTCTGGCACCATATTGGGGAAGCGATATCGCAAACTGGCCATACGATATACACGAGGTATGGAATAGCTCTACTCCGGCCGAAGATACGTATCATAATATCCAGCAAGAAATCCGCAGGTTCTTTTTTGAGAATAGAGAAAAGAATCCTTCAGCAAGCGTGTACTCAGGAATACCGCGGCTAGACCGCGCGATAAATACGCGGGATCTTGTGTTAGATAAAGACAACGCCAATGGCAACCAAAACGACGATGCCTTGGCAGAGCAAGTGTATTTCTCCGAATTAATTCGAAATCAGGTGGGACGAGAATTTGGGGTTTCTCTGAAAGATCTTTCTATTCGCGAGCAATTCTATCTTTTCGAAGTCGTTCGCGGTAAAACTGTTGGAGACATCGCTCCGATAATGGAATTCTCAAGGGAATACGGCGCAAACGGGCTCCGCACTTTTCTCGTGACCGCAGGGGACGAACAGCTGCGCGACAAGGTATTTGCATTTGCAAAAGAAGTGCCAGAAGAGGAGGCGCGGAAAGTGTTTGAAGCCTACGGCAAGCTCGTTGGCTCTATTGATAGCGTGGGCGATTACTTGCGCGACGCATTCGGGCATACGGGAGAAAAGGCGACACAAGAGGTTACGAATCGAATGTTAGAACGGGGAAGAAGTATCCTCGCCGAAGCAAGCGAGCACAAAAATAATCTTGACCAACTCAACGCGCTCGTCGCGTCGACACAAGCAGAAAACGCTCTCTTTCTCGAAGCGTTCAAGACGATTAAGAACGAAGGGACGCTCAAGCTCGAAGATGTGGTCGCCGTACGTTCGTCTATTGTTCCTGGTCAGTGGGTACTCAATGATAAAAAACTTTTGGATGCCGTTGACGGAGTTTATGCACGAAATTACCCACCAGAACGGGCCGCGATACTGCTCGACAGATTTCACCAGGATCTCTCTGTTCCGGGAGCTCGGTTCTATCTAATTTCGCACATATTTGAAGAGAAGGAAATTCCGATTGCTTTTATGTTGACTGCCGAAAAAGGCGAGAGTACGTATGTAAGCGCACTAAATGTTGAGCAGGAATTTTCGAGTGCGCGACCGGGCAAGATATTGATGGATAAGATCGCAGAAATTGCCCGTTCTGGCCGCATTATTGAGGCAAGCGCCACGCAAGATATCGCGCGTGGATATATCGCGCTTGGATGCGTTGCGGACAAAATAATTCATGAAGACGACGGATCCATACGTTTTCATGTGCGAGGCAGTCGTCAGATCAGCGCCTTGCTTCAAAGTCGCGACAAGAATACGTATGGCACGGGGCGTTTGGTTGGTATGGCATCGGAAACGTTTGATCGAGAACGCCCGATTCAAGTGCTACGCCCGAAAACTGCTGATGATCTTTTTTCGATACTTCAAGCACCGATTGCGGAAGGGTTCGTCGTAACGCAAATCATTCCTCGCGAGGGTACAATCCTTGCTGTCATTGAGAAGCTGGTGGGTGTTCCACTGCGACAGGCGGCTTGAGCTGATCGGCGGAGAGAGCGTTTTGCCACGCATTTTCGAAGAGATATCGATGTATTTTGTAAATAGACGGATCTTGTATCAGCGTGCCAGCAATGAATTGTTCGCTAAACGTTAGGTATGATATTCGGCCGTTATATATTTCTATCGCCGTGTTGAACTGCTCCGCGCCTTCTGCTCGCAAGAGACGCCATTCAGTGAGAGGTGTTTTGTCCTGCAAAAGTCTTTTGCGCCCAAATGGCGTGTCGGGTGTAAGTATCTTTTTTGAAATACCACGCTTGATGCGCACTTGTACGTACTCTTCGTTTTCCTTTGCCGCATACTTCGCGACTGTTTCTGTATCGACATAGGTATAAATCTCTTCGGTCGCATTGAGTGAATCCTCTAAGATCTCAAGCGCACCCTCTCGTCCTTCAAAAAAACGCACGCCGGGTTTGCCGCTTTGGAGATTAAAATCTGAGGTCAGTTTTCCCACGATGTCGTCGATCGAATCCTTCGCGCTACGCGCTGTTTCGAGTCGCTTGTCGGTAATTTCTTTGAGCTTGAGCGGATGCGCCGCCGAAAAGCGCGCGACAGAGCCAGGTTTGTCTTCCTTTTCTACTAATCCCTGCGCGACAAGCTCGTCTAATACCTTGTATGCGAGGGGGCGCGAGAGTTTGGCTTCGAGCGCAATCTTGCTGGCGGGCAAGGGACCAGTTTGCACTAGTGATCCGTAGAGCACGGCCTGTTTTTCGGTGAGCCCGGCAAGGATGAGCGATTGCTGATAATTGGACTCGTTTAGGTTTTCCATACGGCAAGGATAGCAAGATGGAATCTATTTGTCAAGAATCTGTGACAGAAAAACTGTGGAAAACCTTAAATATAGGCTTTTAGCCCCCTTTCGTCCTGACAATTTCAATATAATTGTAAATTGTCTCTTGACAAGTCTGTCAATCGTTGCTATACTGTGCGCAGAGATAAAGAGTTCTGTAAGTAACGGAGTGTTTTGCGAAGCGTACCCGCTCTCCTAGACATATAGGAGAGAGCGGGAGAGAGGCGCGGCTCGGAAAACATTCGTTTGCAAGGCAGGTGTGGGCATGGATAGCGGGGTCGCAAACACCCCATTCCGTACCCACTACTCCCGAAAGGAGACCGGCCACCCGCCTACGCTTCGCTTCGGCGGGCAAGCCCGCAAGGGATGCCCACGGGAGAGAAGATGACCGTAGGGTCCGACACAGAGTCGAGACATCGGCTGAAGACGAAAATCTAAACCAACTTTCGCCTTCAGGAATGTCCCTGCTCGTTCGTGAGCGCAGCGAGCGACTCACGAGCAGTGGATCCCGAGCGAATCCGAGCGCAAGCGAGGATGAATCGAGGGATTGGAAGTGGACAACCGTTCTTTGAAAAATATCGAGTCAAAAGAATAGTGGACTGATTATGACCGCTCCCTATATTGCCTGCGGGCGTATAGCTGGCGAGCGCACGACGTACAGAAATGTACGGAAAGATATTCAACCCAGCCCGCTTCTGTCTTTAGAGGAGAGAGCTGTGGGCGGGATGTGAAAAATTACCAACATTAAATTCTCTAGAGGAGAGAGTATGACAGAACCACCATAAATAGGCGGGTACTTGCCCGACGAAGCCTTGTGCGAAGTCGGGATCCCGCCGCAGTATTCCCAAAACAATTTATTTCACTTTAAGTTGGCGAATGCTGCGGCGGGATTCTTGAAAAAAGAATCTCAAATGTCCGCAAGGACGATACCGGGAACTGAACGCATCTTTTTGTCTCGCGTTGCGAGCGGTAAGCCGTGTTCAATTGCTGTTGCAACGACAAACGCATCGGGGATGTCGAGACGATATGTGCGCCTGATTTTTGCAGCCGTTTTCGCGATTGTTTTGTCGGGGTATACCGTGATGAAACCGTCAAGAAATTGTTCGATGATGATCAATGCTTCTCCTGTTGCTCCCGGCATACAAAGAGTTTCTGCGATGGAGATAGGTGAGACGAAGAGCGCCCGACGCTCGCGTCGGAGTTCATTAATAGTCTCAACGATACCTACGTCCCCATTCAGATAGCCGATAAGAATGTTGCTGTCGAGAAGGATCATGTAGGCGGCTACGCGCGCTTATTCCACTCGCGGCGCAATTTCTTCAATTCCGTAAGGTTTTGTTTCACGCTGTTGCGGAGAATGCCAGCGGCTTTCTTCCATGCGAGAGGAACTTCCGCTTGTTGTTTCGGCGAATATGTAATTGTTTTTGTTTCCATAAGCATAGTGTAGCGCAAAAGATGATTCGTGCCAATAAAAGAAAAATGTAATTCCATACCTGTCCCCATCACATGGGAGCAGATATGGGATCGCATGTGCGACCCTACCGAATCCGCATACGGTGAAATATGCGGGATGCCCTAAATCATCTGTTGGTTCAGATGGTTTCCTCTCTTGAGTCCACAATCAAAAAGATGATGGATTCAAGAGGGGAATGGTTCCCCTAAATCGAGACCGGCCGCACCTGCGGCCAACCGAATTCGCACCACGGTTAAATGGTGTGAGCACCCTAAGGGAGGGTAAGATTATGGACGCATTTGAATTTTTTTCGCGGCTGGTGGAAGCCGCGCGTCTCTATCGCGAGGAGCTGAAGAAGCTCCTCGCGGAGGACCCCGGGTGGGTCCTCGTGGACCACACCGGCCGCGCGGCAAATGCGGCAAATGCGGCATTTGCCGCGCAAGTGGCGAACCCCAACGCCACCGCGTGGGACGATGCCGTCGCCCACACGGTGATGTGGGTGGCAGAGACTGCCACCCACCACGAGGAGTACGACTACCGAGCGGAGCTCGAAAAAGCGCTCCACTCGGCATACGAAAAGGTCGTGGAGGTGGTGGGTAAGTAATACCCACTTCCTCTGCGACCGCCCACCCGTGCGTGGGTGATTGACTAATTGCGAACATCGCACGGAGTGTTCGCTATCGCTACATCATCGGGAGTGGCGACCCGATAGGTATGACGAAGTCCCGTCACACCGAATCTAGGGCATGGTTTGGTGGGGCGAGCAGATTGGTTTCTGCTCGCTTCCTCCTTTGAGAGCACCAACTGTGGCGCTCTCAAACAGAGGAAATCACCGGTATATGTCTTTGCGGTGCCTCACTTCGAGGAGACGTATGGCATTTGTTGAAACGAAATGGAACGTTGCACGCCAGTCCCGCGTGACACGGAAAGCGTATCTGCCCTCGAGCGGTGGCTTGAGGTGTTTGGTGTGGAGCCTTGCATCAAACGGGTCGGTCGCGACGAGAACGAGTAAATGCGCCAGCTTTTCCTGTTGTGCTTTTGGCAAATCGCCCGCTTGCTTCCAAAAGCGCGGGCCATACAAAAGCTCAATCATGCCCTCGATTGCTTTCGGATGTGAGCTAGGAACTTTTCTGGTGTGGTAAAGCGGTGCGTTGGCTTTTCAGCCATCGCAGCCAACGTGCTTTCTATGAACTCTGGACGATATACGCCCTCGGGGTCGCGTTCGGCGATGAGACCGATGACGGCGGAGCGCAAAAGCGAGACTTCTTGTTGAAGGGTTAGCTGACTCATGTCGCAATACTAGCACAACGAGACTAGGAAGAGAACAAAATCGCCTCCTTTTTTGAGGGCGCCAACTGTGGCGCTCTCAAGCAGAGGATACTCAAACAAATAGCTTGGCGATTGTTTTGCGAGTAAGGCGTGCCATCAGATCGCTTCTACGGAAAGCCCGCGCACACGTTTGAAATCACGAACATTGCGCGTAACAAGAGTCGTTCAGTAGGCGAGCGCTGTGGCAGCAATAACGGCGTCAGCCAATTTTAGATTGCTCTCTCGTCTCATCTCGGCCGCCATGCGTGCTATGCGAGAGTCGGGCGGAACAACTGAAACATGCCGCAAAAAAATCTCGAGACGATCCAGTTCGGCCTCTTCGGTGTCCCTGCGACTGAAAAGTTCGATCTCGGTGATGATTGAGATACGCAAAATATCCGAAAACATCAAGGCTTCGAGACGATCAATGACGGAAGTATCTCCCTTGGCGTAGTAGATGATTGGATTTGTGTCGAGCGTATACATGTCTACGACAATTTACGATCCCACTCGCGACGAATTTTCGAGAACTCTTTGATAGGGTCAGGCGTGCGATTCTTCCACATTCCGCGTATCTGTCGGAGAGCCGTGAGCCGTGTCTCGCCGTCTAATATAGGAAGCGTGCGCGAAACTTTCTTCGCGATTGTTCTTGCATTGTGTACAGCAACTTTACTCATAGGAAAATACTAGCACAACGAGACCCGAAAAGAAAACAAAAAACGCTTCCTCCTTTGAGGGCACCAACTGTGGCGCGAACACGAACCCATGTTTTTCGATGATACGTACAATTTCTTTGGATCGCAAGACCTTACGCATACTGCGTATTCGCGACGGTTGTGATGCTACTAACCATCGAGGGAATAGATTCGTGGGGAATTTCTTCGCCGCGTTCACGCATGACTTCCAAAGAAAGTTCAATCGCTTCCCGCGCGTTTGCCATAGCTTCTTCGTAGGAGTCGCCCTCGGTATGACACCCGAGAAGTGCAGGCACCAGGACGGTAAACCCGCCTTCCTCTGCCGGAGTGAGTACCACACTGTATGTATACGACTCCTGCTTCATATGGAAAATAATATAGCACAAAGACTCTAAAGACAACATTCTGATTAGAGCGATGCGCGGAGATTTCTCTCCTCGCCAATGCGGATCAATCCACGTTGGTTTCACCGCGCATCGCTGTAGTTGGAATGCACAATCTTGCAAATATATCGTTCATCGCAAATACTTTTTGTTTTTCAGCTTCTCCGGCAAAAATGATTCGCCTGCTTCGAGTTTTGGATACATCTCGTATCCTTTTCCATATTTCAAATCTTTCATCAGCTTGGTCGGAGCGTTGCGTACTTTGAGCGGGATGGGAAGGTTGCCGAATTTTTTGACATCGTCGAGCGCGGCAAAAATCGCGTCGTACGCGCGGCGATCTTTTTTGCATTGCGAGAGGTACGCGACACCGTGCGCAAGATTGATCGTCGCTTCCGGATAGCCTATTTTGCTGACGGCTTCAAATACCGCATTGGCAACCACGAGCGCCGTGGGCTGTGCGAGCCCCACGTCCTCGGAGGCGAAAATAACCATACGTCGTGCGATAAAAAGAGGGTCTTCGCCCGCTTCGACCATCCGCGCAAGATAGTAGAGCGCGGCGTCGGCTTGCCCTGCTCGCATGCTTTTTATGAACGCAGAGATGGTGTTGTAGTGCTCCTCGCCTTTTTTG
>CAYGMC010000030.1:0-10713 GCA_964351105.1 uncultured Candidatus Saccharibacteria bacterium
GTCGATATACGAAGTCATTTCGTATTGTCGCAGATCACATGCGCGCGGCTACCATGATGCTCGGCGACGGGGTGCGCCCGGGCAACACTGCTCAAGGGTACGTACTTCGCCGATTGCTCCGCAGAGCGGCACAGCACGCGCAGAAAATAGAGATTGAATACGACCAACAAGCCGAAAGCATGCTCAACCGTGTTGCCATCATTGTTATCGAAAAATACAAATCTGCGTATCCAGAGCTTGCTGGTGAAGAAGCGTACCAGCACATTACTAGCGAAATATGGAAAGAAGAAAAACAATTTGCGCGTACGCTCGAACATGGTATGAAGGAATTCGAAAAGCTTGCGGCGCGTGGCACGATAAGCTCGGAAGAAGCTTTTGTGCTCTTTACTACCGATGGATTTCCTTTTGAGATGACTATGGAAATAGCCGCAGAACGAGGAATATCAGTAGACGTCGAGGGATTCAAAAAGCTCATGAAAGAGCACCAACAATTGAGTCGTTCGGGCTCCGAACAAAAATTTAAGGGAGGATTGGCCGACACGGCAGAAGCCACCGTGCGTTTGCATACGGCGCACCATTTGCTCCTGAAATCACTGCAGGTCGTACTTGGGGGCAATGTAAAACAGAGAGGGAGCAATATCACACAGGCACGCCTGCGCATTGATTTTTCTCATGGTGCAAAAATGACCAAAGAAGAAATTGCGGCCACCGAAAAACTAGTCAACGAGAAAATACAGGAAGAATTGCCGGTGATTCGCTCCGTGATACCGCGAGAGGAGGCAGAACGGCTTGGTGCCGAAAAAGAATTTGGCGCGAAGTATCCCGACATGGTCTCGGTGTATTCCATGGGCCCCAAGAGTGCAACGCAGGATAACCCACGCTTCAAAGAGGCGTATTCACTTGAGTTTTGTGGAGGTCCTCATGTCCAGAATACCCGTGAACTCGCTGGCCCGACCGGTGTGTGGACGTTCAAAATTCAAAAAGAAGAGGCGGTAGCGGGCGGCATTCGTCGGATAAAGGCCGTACTTGTGTGATTTGCCCCACATCGTAAACGTGATGCCAGTACGATGGTATACTTTTCCTATGCTCGGCAAAAAAAATGCGCGAACCATTGTCGTTGTTTCGATAGGGAGCGGGAGCGTTTCGGTGAGTGTTGCGTTATCCAGTACAAAGACTACGGTCTTAGCAAGTGAACGACGCTCGTTGTCGATGGAGAAGCGTTCCCCCAAGCAAACAGTTGCCGCACTCAGGCAACAGCTCTTGGAAATCTTACAAAAAGTGACCACGGAGCTTCAAGCGCGACCAAATCCACCGAAAATTGACGAAATTTATTGTATCATTCGAGCACCATGGACAACGAGTAAGCTCGCACGAGCCGAAAAATCGTTTTCCAAAGACGAGCACATAACCAGCTCTGTCATCTCCGAACTTGCCCAACAGGCTCTTGTAAATTCACAAACCTCGGAGACATTGCACGACGTTTGCGTCGCTAAAATTTTGCTCAATGGGTACCACGTCAAACAAGCTGAGCGAAAAATAGCACACCACGTGGAAGTATTTGCCCTTATTTCGACCTGCAAACCTGCATTGCGTCAAGTATTTCGAGAGACGCTCGTAACAGCATTCCCCGGACACGTTCCTATTATGCGATCGGGAACGCGCGTATTGATGGAATATTTAGAACGTTCGAGGCCGGTCTCCGATTGCCTTATCTTGGATTTTTCGGAAGACGGTACAGCGTGTGTGGTGGTACGAAACGGAGCCTTCGACACCGAGTTTTATGTGCCAGAGGGGATCCGCACGGTACTCGAACGGGCTGGCAAAGCATCGCCCGACGAATTGCGTCAATCGCTCCGCATGATGGCTCGCGATGAATGTAGTCAAGCCACCTGTGTCGCCGCGGAAACGGCACTTGTAAAAATAGAGCCAGAGCTCGCGCACATATTTGGTGAACAATTTACCAAAGAAGGCGCCCAGCGACATTTGCCCAACACCGTTTTTTTGGTCGCCGAACCAGATATGTTGCCATGGTTGATCCGTTTCTTCTCGCGCATCGACTTTACCCAGTTCACCACCACATCACAGCCATTTGATGTGACTTCGCTCGTAGAGTCAGTCGATATAGAGGGAGCATCTGCTAGTGGTGTCGACCTTCTCCTTACACTTATCAACAAAGAACTGGTGTAGTAATGTGTATGCTTGTTATAATGCACCCTGCATGGCAAAAGACTATTTTCAAGGTATTAATTCGGGTCATGAAGGAGAACGAGGGATTCGTAATGTGCAGATGCCCCAAAGACAGCGGTCTCATAATGCAATGAACGATATGCGTCCCCATGGTGGAACACCTGACGACACTGCGCGCGTAACACCAAAACGAGAACGAGGGAGTCGTTTTTGGCTGTGGGGGTTGAGTGGAATTTCAGTGCTTGCACTCGCATTCCTTCTCCTACTCTTCGTTTTTCGGTCGACTACCGTCACCGTAGTTCCGCAATCACAAGACATCACATTTGATGACAGTTCTCAATTTAGCGCGTACCCGTCTTCTGCCGCCCCCACCGGAACCATCTCGTATACTCTCGAGTCGACAGATATACAGGATTCTGAGGTAGTCCCTTCCAAGGGGACACGGCATGTCGAAACCAAGGCAAGCGGTTCTGTAACAGTCGTCAACGCGTACGCCTCAACACCCGTAAAACTCATCAAAAATACGCGTTTTCAATCGGAAAATGGTTTAATCTTTCGCGTACCAGCAGATGTCTCTGTTCCGGGAAAAAAGGGCTCCGTGGCAGGTAAAGTGAACGTAACTATCGTCGCCGACCAACCGGGAGCGCAGTACAATCTTGGGCCACAAGACAAATTCGTGTTGCCAGGTCTAAAATCCTCCCCAACGGAGTATGCAAATCTTTACGCGTATTCAGTGGCTTCGACTACCGGCGGTTTCTCGGGTCAACAACCGGATGTAGCACCCAGCGATCGGGATATTGCTATAGCAAAAATCAAAACTCGTTTGCAAGAAAAAGCGACAACATTCAAAAATTCCCAAGATACCGATACCCACAGAACGCTTGGAATGACTGTTGCCTTTACTGATATGCCGAGTACGACAGAAGCTGGTAACACCGTACGTCTCCATCGGTCAGCCCATGTCGAGGTAGCGATTGTCTCAAACAACACATTCTCCTCGGCACTGGCACAATCGGTTGCCGCCAATGCGTCAGAAGGTTCTGTCGATCTGATACCTGCGGACGACTTCGTTGTCTCAATAAAGGACGGAGCCACCTGGGGTTCAGACCCACTTTCTTTTGCCGTGATGGGACATGCCACGGTGGTATGGACAATTGACACGAAAGCCCTTGCTGACGCGCTCGCGGGTCGAGATAGTGGTGCTTTCCAATCCATAGTATCTAACTTTCCGGGGGTCGAATCTGCTCATGCGCGCATCGATCCCTTTTGGGAAAACACATTTCCCGCAAAAGCCTCTGATATTGAGATACGGGTAGAAAAGGCAGGATCTGCACAATAAACTTGACTCTCCAGGATACCGCTGATATTATTGCTAGCGCAGATATGACAGAAGTCGGAATTGTAGAGGGAGTAGTCGAGGAGGCACTTCCCAATACCTTATTCCGCGTCAAACTTGCCGACGGAGGAAGCGAGCTCGTTCTCGCGTACCTCGCTGGAAAAATGCGTCTGCATCGAATAAAAGTATTGGTGGGTGATAGGGTCCAACTCCAGCTTGACCCCTATGGTGGCCGCGCTCGTATAATACGACGCACGTAAAGTTTCTGATAATTTTATTGTATGAAAGTCAAAGCTTCTGTCAAAAAGATCTGCCTCCATTGCCACTCCGTCAAACGCCGAGGACGATTGTGGGTTATTTGTTCAAATCCACGACATAAGCAGAGGCAAGGATAGTCACTTTTTTATTTTACACTTTTCATCACATCATTCCATGCGAATTGCCGGAGTTACCATGCCTGAAAATAGACGTCTCGAAATAGCCTTGACGGCTGTGTATGGTGTCGGTCGACCGCGTGCTCTTCAGACACTGAAGGCACTCGATATCGATGCGGGGCGCCGTGCCGCTGAACTCACCGCAAAAGAAGAAACTGCTCTGCGCGAAGCGATAGAAAAATATACTGTTGAAGGAGAACTTCGTCGGCAAATTTCAGCCAATGTCCGCCGCCTCAAAGACATAAAATCTTTTCGAGGGAATCGTCATATGCGCCGTTTGCCCGTACGAGGGCAACGTACCAAAACCAATTCCCGTACCGTCCGTGGCAACGTAAGAAAGACTATGACGAGCGGTCGCCGTAAGCTCGAAAAGACATGATGCAAATATAATTATATGGGGAAAAAAAGAATCATTAGAAAATCAGGTGGAACGGTAGATCAGGGCTTAAAGTCTCGCTCTTTGGCGCGTGTCGCAAAAAAGAACATTACGCAAGCGACGCTCCATATTCATGCTACATACAACAACACAAAAGTCTTGCTTGCAGATCGTGGCGGCAATGTCGTCGCGTGGTCGTCTTCGGGCAGTCTTGGTTTTTCGGGAGCCAAGAAAGGCACGCCTTTTGCCGCCGCAAAAGTGGGAGAATTGATTGGCGACAAGGCACACATTATTGGGGTCAAAGAGGTTGATGTCATTATCC
This sequence comes from uncultured Candidatus Saccharibacteria bacterium, assembly GCA_964351105.1. Lineage (GTDB taxonomy): Bacteria > Patescibacteriota > Minisyncoccia > Phycocordibacterales > UBA2100 > UBA10103. The sequence continues at coordinate 4,656 of CAYGMC010000030.1, forward strand.
GCGGTGTTGGGGCAGGGCGAGAATCTGCTTTGCGTGGATTTGCGGGCAAGGGGATTGAGGTTGTTCGTATTGCGGATGACACACCAGTACCGCACAATGGTCCTCGTCCACCTAAACCACGTCGAATCTAATTTTATGCTCATCATCAAATCAAAATACAAGATCGCGAAGCGCCTCGGTGCAAGCGTATTTGAGCAGACACAGACGCAAAAATTTGCGCTCTCTGAAGCACGCGCAAAAGCAAAACCGCGCGGCAGAAATTCGGGATCGGATTTTGGTCGTCAGCTCCTCGAAAAACAGCGTATGCGATTTACCTACGGCCTTTCAGAGAGGCACTTGGCCAATTACGTAGAGAGGGCTGTACACGAAAAGAATCCCTCTTCCGCACTATTTTCAATGCTTGAAACACGCGCTGACAACGTACTCTACCGTGCTGGCCTGGCTCCTACACGCCGCGCGGCGCGGCAAGCCGTTTCTCACGGCCATCTCTTGGTCAATGGCCGGCGCATCACATCACCTTCGCATAAACTCACTGCGGGTGACAAGTTGTCGATACGAGAATCCACACGAAAAAGTTCACTCTACGCTGGACTTGCCGACAAAACCATCGAAGAGAGGCGATCTGCACCGCATTGGATGGACGTCGATGTGAATCTCCTTACCGCTGAAGTGAAAAGCGAACCGACCTACGCAGGGACGGAGTCGGGGCTCAATTTCACGACGGTGTTTGAGTTTTACAGCAGGTAGTGTATAATTATCGGCGTTTTTAGTCATTTCTAATTTGCCAGTCTTATTTTTTTATGTCAGATTATCACATTGCATTGCCGAGCAAGCCACGGGTTGTAAGCGAGTCCGAGCGGAGTGGAACGTACGAGATCGACGGTCTGTATCCTGGATACGGATATACGCTCGGAAATTCGCTCCGTAGAATCATTCTTTCTTCTCTCCCTGGGGCGGCTGTTACGCATGTCAAAATCCCAGGAGTTGCTCATGAGTTTTCAACAATCGAGGGCGTAAAGGAAGACGTGGTTACTCTTTTACTCAATATTCGCCGCATTCGATTCAAGCTCTCCACCGATGAGCCACAAAAGATACACCTCTCCATAAAAGGTCCGTCCGTTGTAACGGCAAAAGACCTAAAGCTTCCCGGACAGGTCGAGGTATTGAATCCCGACCAACACATCGCAGAAATAACGAGCAAGTCAGTACTTGAAATGGAGATTTCGGCGGAGCGAGGACTGGGATACATACCAAAAGAGATCCATCAAAAAGATCGTGTGGATATCGGCGTGATTGCGCTCGATGCCATATTCTCTCCTATTCGCCGTGTCAATTACGAAGTCGAAAACATGCGCGTGGGTGATCGTACCGATTTCAATCGCCTCCGTATTCTTATTGAAACCGATGGTACCATCGAGCCGCGCGAAGCGCTTGAAAATTCTATCGAAACGATGATTCACCAATTGAAGTCGATTGTCGGTTTCCGCGAGGATGACCAAGAAAACGTGAGTTCCCCGTCTAATGAGTCGTATCCTGTCGAATCCAAAGATCGCGGCGCTCCCCTGGATGCTGAGATATTAAAGACGCGTATCACAGAATTGAATCTCCCACAGCGCGTAGAAATGGCGCTCGACAATGCCTCTATCCGTACCGTCGGTGGCTTGGTTCGTAAGCGAGAAGATGACCTGCTTGCCATCGAAGGTTTGGGACAAAAAGGTATGCAAGACATCAAACGCGCACTTTCTAATCTCGGTCTGACGCTCCGCACCCAGTAATTCGGCGACTTGAGATAACGAGATTATGAAGCATCACAAGAAGGGTAGAACATTGGGACGAAAAAAGGCAGGGCGCACCGCACTGCTTCGCTCTCTTACCGCTTCGCTCGTCTTGCACGAAGGGATAACGACGACCGTCGCGCGCGCAAAAGAGTTGCGCCCATTCGTTGAGCATCTCGTGTCGAAAGCCAAGAAAAATGACGTCGCATCTCGTCGCGCTATCTCTGCCACACTTGGTGGCGCCGCAAATACCGTAAAAAAACTGCATGAAACGATCGCGCCACGATACGCAAAGCGAGCCGGAGGATATACACGCATTACGCGACTTGGTCGCGTGGGGAATCGCGCCATCGAAGCGGCTCGGATAGAATTCGTGCTCGATAAATAAATATGAAAACTACCACACATGCAATAGATGCTACCGGAAAAAGCCTCGGCCGTATCGCGAGCGAAGCGGCGAAGGCACTCATGGGTAAGATGTCTGCAGAATATACGGCGCACATCCGCTCCGATGTGAAAGTCGTCATTTCAAATGCAGGAAAATTGCACATGCCCGAAAGAAAACGCGCGGTAAAAAAATATACAACCTACTCCGGCTACCCCGGTGGGTTGAAACATGACTCATTTAATACGCTCGCCGCTCGCCGTGGAGTAGGCGAGGCAATTCGTCATGCGGTGCGCGGCATGATGCCGCGCAATACGATGCTCGTTGCCCGTATGAAGAATCTCACTATTACTGACTAGCTTTATATTTTATGGCAACCAAACTCACATACACAGAAGCTGTCGGGCGTCGCAAGCAAGCAAGCGCGCGTGTGCGTATCACGCCTGCTAAAAACGCTTCGATGATCGTCAACGACAAAGACGCCGCGGATTATTTCCCGCTTCCGGTCATGGTGAAAACAGCTTTTGCGCCACTTCAGGCGCTCGGTGCCACTTACGCTGTTACCGCGCGAGTCTCTGGTGGAGGCCACAAAGCGCAAGCAGACGCGGTGCGACACGGCATTTCTCGCGCCATCATCAAACTTGAACCTACTCAACGCAAAGAACTTAAAGTGCGCGGCTATCTCAAGCGCGACCCACGTGCCAAAGAACGCAAGAAATTTGGTCTCAAAGCCGCCCGCCGCGCTCCGCAGTGGAGTAAACGATAAGGGTTTGATTATCTAATAATGTGGGATAGTATGTTTCCAGCTACCCCACCCTCTGCCACCGAAAGGGCGAGACATGCACATCTTACATGCAGACGACGAACAACTGTGGCGCGGCCTGATTAGGCGCATCTTGGAAGGACTTGGTCACACGGTGACCAGTGTCGAAAGCGGGGAGGAACTTCTCGAGATGCTCGGTGGTGGCACAAAGTTCGACGTTGTCATCACGGACAACAACATGAAGGGGGGTTTGTACGGCCTCCAAGTATTGCAAGCGATTCGGGCTCAGCCTCGCTTCGCGAAAATGCCCGTCATCGTCTTATCGGGCGACGATGGGATTCGCGGCGAGGTCGAGAGGGCTGATGGTGTATTCATCGGCAAGACGGAAAGGTTGGTCCAACGCCTGCCAGAAGAGTTCGCGAAGTTCGGAGATGCTCCAGCTTGAGCTGGCGGCAATTCGCGAAACCAAAGCGGCCGTTCGCAAGAGCGGTCGTTTGTTTTTATTTATCCTTCTTCTCTTGGAGCGGGAAGTTGGATTCCGCAGTGGAGCAAGCGATAGGTTATCCCCACGCGCGTAATTTTAAAGAGTCGCATTCTAATCTTGTCGGTATACTAGGGCAGTGAACATCTCCAAACGCTCCCTCGCTGTCGCGCTCGTCTCTCTCCCTTTGGTAGCATTCCCATTTTTTGCTTCCGCGCTCTCTATTGCTGACATCAAATCCGTCTTTGAGAAATTTATCGCACCAGTTGCTTTTCCTGGTATTTTCTTATCTCAATTCGCGGCTGTTGGCACCACCCCTGCTCCTCCTGCGGCCATTCCCCAAACCGCGGGAAGGGAAATTGCCCCCGCCGACCTCAGAGAATTGCAGAATCTTACGCGTAGTCTGAAGTCTTCGTCAGACAGAATCCACCGCGCACCCGCATCGGCAGGCTCAGGGACATCAAACAACCCACTCGCCAACGCGATTACCAATCAGGTACAAAATGCGATTAAAGAGCAAGTACAACTCGCAATACGCCGCAAAGTCTTGATGGAAGTCATTGCCAAGAAGAATCCCGAGGTATTCCTCCAAAACGTGATGTCTGCCGCTGTCCGTGGCAAGTTCTCTTCTGAAGTACAGGCAGAAATAGAACGAGCAGTTACTCGCACCGGCACCACCGAAGTCCTCCACATCGACGACTTCGACAATCCAGCCAACTCCCGCTTTGAACACCATCTTCGCACTGGCGGGAAGCGCTTGGCATTGCAGTTTGTAGGAGGCGCACCACTGCTCTCCTCCGGCTCCACCCTACGAGTAGACGGTTTTGAGGTGGGCAACACCCTCGTCGCCGAAGGCGGCCCCGCAAGTACCCAAGTACTCATCCAGGCTGTACCCGAAGCAGTCGGGGTGCAGAATACACTCGTGATTCTTATAACGAGTCCGGGGCTCACGACTCCACGCACGAAAGAACAAATGCGAACCATGATGTTTTCTGGGGCATTCAAACGCTACTACGAAGAACAATCATACGGCAAGACGCTCTTTACCGGCGATGTTACCGACTGGATATCAGTACCAGCGGCCGCGGTCTCTTGGTGCGGACTTCCAGAACTCGACCAACTAGAAGTTAAAAACTATATTATCCAACACAGCATCGACCTTTCGCGCTATGGACGTGTCATGTTTGTAAACAACGGCCATGGTGGAGGGTGTAATTTTGTGGGCAAAAGTAATCAGTACTTCAATGGCGCAACGTATCGTTATTCCCTAGGATGGTCTGGTCTCGCTGGCTTGGAATATAATCAACCAGGTATACCGGGCATGTCCTCGTTTGAATACGTGTTTTCGCACGAAATGGGGCACGGACTCGGTGTGATGCATGCCAATGAGTGGGATTGTGCGGGACCTTCGCTTGATACAAATTGTACTCACGTAGAATACGGCAATTGGTACGATGTGATGGGAGGCGGTCAGTTTTCTTCGCACTTCAATGCGTTTTACAAAGACATACTCGGGTGGCTCGCAACTTCGTCGAAGTTTATTCTGAACGGTACGAGTGGTTCGTTTACACTCGCGCCGCTCGAAGGCACGGTGGGTCGCCGCGCCGCAATCCTCACCAATCCAGCTACTCCACGTGTACCACCACTCTACATAGAGTTTAGACAGCCTATAGGATTTGATTCCAGACTTGCTTCTTCATCGGCAGGGCTCTTTCTTAATCAAGTGATTACGCAAGGAGAAGTATCTCTATATTCGCAAATGTCGCGTCTCTTGAATGCAAATTATGCGACCATGGGAAGTCAACCAGCACTCATGCCCGGGAGCACATTTACGTGGCCCAGCAGAGGAATTGCCATCAATATGCTCGGAATTTCTCCCACGCTCACCTCCTCCAGCTCCGCTCTTTTCAGCGTCTCATTCACCAGACCCACGTGTATTCGTAATGGTATGGAGTTTGCCGATGTTGTGCTAAATAATACTGTAGATACTACAGGAGGAGATTCTTTTTTCCTGAACTTTGATTTGGTAAATAACGACAGCCCTGTCTGTCCTTCCAGCACTATTTCCGCAACGGCAGCCATCGCACCTTCGGCCGGAATATCATTTTCAAAGTATCCGGAAGATTCAAGTGTCACCATTGCATCTGCGAATACGCAACGTATTTATTTTACTTTCAATGCATCGCCCAATACGCCCGACGGTGATTATCAAATCACCATAACCGCAACCGATACGACCAACAACCGCACGTTCACCCTTACACGCATGGTGAGATTGGTAGGCAAGACGCCTCTTATAACCTACGCTTCTCCTCCCACGGGCACACCAGGAGGTACGATTAGTATCAGGGGCTATGGATTTGCATACTCACCCACGGAACGAGTCTTTAATATCATCGATATTTTTAGTAGCAATGGCTTGTTTGCTCGGATGCGAGACGTACTCGCCGATTCAAGCAAGCTTCTCAACTTTGTGTTTCCCAGAATGAGTACAGGCACTACCTCGATACCCACACCTTCTGGTGATTACTTGATTCAGCTCACGCGCCAAAATGACATGGCGGTCTCCAACAGAGCTTTTCTTAAGATTGCGGGTGCGGCAGGCTCACTTGCGTTTGCCACCGACCCATCCAGTCCCTCGTATCGAATTGTCG
>CAYGMC010000031.1:0-10537 GCA_964351105.1 uncultured Candidatus Saccharibacteria bacterium
TCACCAACTAGCTGATATTGCGCAGGCCGCTCCGGAAGCGATAAATCTTTACTCTCGCGAGACCATCGGGAATTATCTCGCCTTTCGGCGAGTTATGCCCGACTTCCGGGTACGTACCTACGTGTTACTGCCTCGTCTGCCATGGGTCTAACCCATTCGACTTGCATGCCTTATCCATACCGCCAGCGTTCACCCTGAGCTAGGATCAAACTCTAAATTAAAGATGTTTGAACGAAGTTCAATATTACTTTTCTAGGATGTTTTGCAGTACTTCATATTTCTCGGTAAGCCACGCGGGGCGTGACCACGGAGACGGAGAAGCTCTGCAAAACAATCAATGTTTACCCCACGTCGCATAAAGCTATGCGGGGCAATCACATCGATTGGACGGAACAAAAGAATGCACAATTTTTAGATGAAAATTGTTTCCTGCGAAGCTCTTACGAGCGAAGCAGGGTCGTTTGTTCCTGTTTACTTATTGTGTTGCTTGCTCGCCCTTCGTAGCTCGTTTTTAACGAGCGAAGTAGGGCTTGTGTGTGCTTTTTTACTTTCTTACCATTCTTTGGTTATGCTCGCCCGTTCACAACGCTTTCGCGCGTGTCGGGCATACAATTTCTTTCAATATAATAGATGTCAAAGTTCTTCCGAAATCAATCATATGAGTATTCGGTACCTCGCTTTGCCACGCCGAAGTTCTACAAAGTAGAACGAAGGCGGGTCCTCGCCATGATGCCTCCACACGAGCGTGCTTCGGCAATCCAACGCAGGAGCGATGGTCGAGAGAGTATATAGGAGCCCCCATACCCCGTCAAGCAACCTTTTTAGGTCTACTGGGCGCTACCGGCTCTTTGGCTCAAATGTGCCTGAGTGCGTGCGTGATTGATGTGTATTAAGTCTCCAAATCCACGTTACTAGACGAATTGTTTGCTAAATTGAGAAATAGATGTCAGGTACCATTAAATTCCTGATTCGGACTACCCTTTTTGGACATGCAGCTTTTGATCGTCTAAATACTCGAATCCTACCGACGGAGTTAATCGTAGTTACAAAAAACAGGAGGACGGCCGCACACGAGGTGAAGCCGTCCTGTTATCCCTACCCAGATCTAAGGCAATTGAGCCGAATATCTGAGTAAAGGATCCTTCGTACCGCGACACGCGGGAGTGGCATGCCCGCTTTCCAAAAGCAGTACCTGAGGAAATCGACCAACTCACTCGCGGAAGCCGCGTATGAGCAGCCAAGAGCGATGATGCCGAAGGCATCATCGATCAAATAGGAGGGGCGAATTTCGGCAGTTGCCGCAATATCGACCTCCATCCTCAGACACGTTACCTCGGGAAGCTGTTGGCCATAGCCAACTGCCCGAGTGCCGTGGTGCCGAAAGTAAAAGACGACGATCATCGAGATCTCCCTCGGGATCGATCGCTCCAGAATCGAGGATTACTGTTGCGTTTCTAGGCCCCTTTCTCCATTTGGAGGGGCACAACAGGGAGCTTCCTCCATGCCTCGACATCTTTTTTACTTACAGCCGCGGGCACTATATCAATGATGACCTAAACACGTCTAGTGAGTACCATTTAATTCTTTCGGGAAAATTCCAAGGTGGCAAATGTGGTCTGATTCCACAAAAATGCAACCCACCGACGCGATGCGTCGGTGGGCGTAGGTGAACCCGGAAAACATGGATTAGCTCGAGTCCAACTCCATGGTTATGGGTGTGTAGATGAAGTATGGATAGCACCCGACGACGTCCTCATCGGCCAGATTCGCTACCCCCGGTCCGAACTCGGCAGACTCACCGTTGGTGGCGTATCGGAAGAATTTCCATCCGCCGTTTGGTCCGATACAAAACCATGAGTATCGGTTGCGCTTGGTGAAGACGCCGAAGGCGATTCGCATGTACCTTCTCCCCTCTTGTTAGGACGATTCTTCCTCAAATCCCGAACAAACTGATTGTAGCGGGATGGACTATCTACCATTGCTTTGTCTCCTCAAAGATCAAGAACGAAAAAAGGCCCCTCGATGGGGCTTTTGGTTTTCGCTCGGTTTGTTGAAACTCACGCGCGTGCCAAAAGCCCTCGTCTGGTGACGGTGACTACGACCTGCGCGATTAGTTGTGAAGCTTGTGGCCTCATGTATCCGAGAATAGCAAATGCGTGAATACTGTCAATGACAAAAACGAACGGCGGCATCCAGTAATCTCTGGTGCCGCCGGGTAAGGTCGGTCGCTTTCATGACCGTTATATATTGTTGAAGTAGCCAACGATACTCACATCTCCAATGATTCGTGGCACCAGAAAATCCACGTCAACGAGAGTCCAGGAATCATGCCACCACGCTACGTCAGTAGCCGGCCCAAGGAGCAGTGTGATCGGATCTTCAAAACCAATGCCGCAATGAAATCCACGGGCACGATTCGGCACTTCCGTCCGCGGCACATCGAAAAAACTCTGGCGCAGATGCAATTGATCTCCTCTGCCAGAACTAAAATCAACGAGCAGTACACGGAAGATCTTGTTATCCTCGGTCATAGGAATGAGCGCAACTCCGCGCTGTTCCAAAAGGGGAAAACGAAGCGCGTCGTGAGCGCGTCGATACACATCGTACATTGCCGTATTCGACGGATTCGGAAGACTCATCGCTACCTCCACGGAGGAACACTAACTGCCGAGAACAGCTCTCAACAGTTTAATACTCCCCAATATTCAAAGAGCGGGCAACACGGAACGAAATCTATTATCGCTTCCCTACTTTCCTTCGAGATACGATAAACACATTTGAATATTTCTTCGGACGGCGCGATTTCTGACCCTTACCGGTCGGCTTGCCCCACATCGATTTTTGGCGACGTGAGCCGCGACCTTGTTTACCTTCACCACCACCGTGCGGGTGATCCACCGGATTCATCGCCGTGCCGCGCACTGTCGGGCGCACACCTTTCCAGCGCGTGCGACCGGCTTTGCCGAAAACAACGAGTCGATGCTCCTCATTGGAAACTTCTCCGACAGATGCCCAGCAGGTATCAATGATGCGACGCACTTCGGTCGAGGGCATTTTGATGTGGGCGTACCCATCGTCCTGCGCGACCACCTCGGCATAATTGCCCGCGGAGCGTGCGAGCTTGCCTCCATTGCCCGGCTTGAGCTCGATGTTGTAGACAAACGTACCGACAGGGATTTTCGCAAGTGGCAAACGATTGCCCGCGGTTACCGGAGCAGATTCAGACACGAGCATCTCATCGCCCACCTTAACCTTCTGCGGCAAAATTACGTAGCGTTTTTCTCCATCGCGATATACGGCGAGGCCGATAAACGCGCTGCGGAATGGGTCGTATTCTATAGAAGCGATGCGCGCGGGGATGTTCTTTTTGTCGAACTGGAAATCAATTTCGCGAAAAGTCTTCTTGTGTCCGCCGCCCTGGTGACGCACGGTGATTCGCCCTGCTGAGTTGCGGCCTCCCATTGATTTTGCGCCACGCATCAGCGCTTTGTGCGGTCGATGACCGGAAAGCAATTCACGGTAGTTGAGCGTGGTCATGCCGCGCGTTCCGGGAGTCGTTGGTTTGTATTTTCGAATTGACATAAAGATTATTTATAGTGAATTTTTATCGAACTATGAAAGTGTTATTGTTTCGCCTTTTTTGAGAAACACATACGCCTTTTTGCCACCGTGCTTCACGCCTTCGCGGCCACTCTTCATGTGGCGCACGCGCTTTGCAGGCACCGGAATAATAGCAACCTTGCGCGGCATGACTTTGTAGAGCACGTGCACCGCACGAATAATATCGCGCTTTGTTGCACTCTGTGCAACATCAAAGATATAGACCGAGTTGCCCACCGTACTTGCTTTTTCGGTGATGCGCGCGTGCTTCAAAATGTGTGCGTAGTCGGACATAGTGATTATTTTTTGGTCTTTTCTGCGGAAGATTTATTGAAGCGTGTTTCGATGATAGCAATCGAGGCTTCGGGGTTTTCAATAATCGTGTAGGTGCTTCGAAGCACGGACACGGGATTTAGATTGCGCACCGACACCGTCGACACATTGCCGATGTTGCGGAATGATTTTTCTGCCCCCGCGCTCTGCATAGGCAGAGCGACGAGCGCCGCGTTCTTGCTCTTGGTCGAGAGCTTCTCGAAGCCGCTGATCCCTGAAAATGCGTTTAGTACACTCTTGGCCTTTGCGGTTTTCGGAGTTGTAAAATCAAACGAATCCACAAAGAGAAGTTGCCCATCCTGCAATTTCTTTGAGAGCGCTATTGCGAGTGCTTTAGCGCGCATTCTCGCAGGCACCGTACGTGCAAAAACTTTTGCGTTGTTTGGTCCATGTGCCACACCACCACCTTTCCAGATAGGAGAGCGGATAGAGCCGTGACGTGCACGACCTGTCCCCTTCTGCTTCCATGGCTTTTTCCCACCACCGCGCACATCGCCGCGATTCTTGGTATGCGCCACCGAGGTGCGCGCATTTGCCTCCATAGAAGTTACCACTTGGTGCATGAGCGCATTGTTCCATTTCAACCCAAAAATATTTTCGGGCAGAGCAATGGTGCCTGTCTTTTTGCCTGCTGTGTTGTAAATAGGTGCGTCCATAAATAATTATCCTCGAATTTCGACAAGTGTACCTGGTCGCCCGGGCACCGCACCCGAGACAAGGATCGTATTCGTCGATGGGTCTACTTGCACAATGCGAAGATTTTTTACCGTAACGCGATCGCCTCCCATGCGACCTGCCATGCGCATACCCTTGACCACACGACCGCCGGCACGACCGCCGCCACCGATAGAACCGGGGCTACGCTCTTTGTTTTTCTGACCGTGCGAACGTGGGCCACCCTTGAAGCCATGGCGTTTTACAACGCCTTGAAATCCTTTGCCTTTTGAGATTGCCGACACTTCGACAACATCACCGGGAACAAAGCTCGAAATTTCCACCTTGTCGCCTCGACTCATGGTGGCATCCGATGCAAACTCACGAAGGTAACGGAAAGAACCGAGGTCTTTGAGATGTCCTCTCACGGCCGCGCTTAGATTTTTTTCCTTGCGCGTACCTGCTCCCACCTGCACAGCCGTGTATGCGTCCTTTTCTTGTGTCTTTACTTGCGTTACCGTCAATGGCTCGGCTTTCACGATAGTAACGGCATGCACAACACCAGTCTCATCAAAGACCTGTGTCATTTTTCCTTTTGTACCAAGCATGAATTTCATAGACAAACAAAACGCCCCGCTAGCGGGGCTCTTGGCCTCGACTAGTGGTCCCCTTTTAGGGACGTAGCGTGGCGGGAGTATAGCCAATACGGCCTCATTGCGCAAGTCTTTGACATCCCCCTTACAGCTCCTCAAATCCCGGAATCAAATTCACGGTCGTGGTGGTCGCGGGATGGCTGCCATCATTTCCAGTACACGCAAGAGTGAATACACTCTGACCGGTTATCGTTGGCGTCAAGCTACCGCTCAAGGCACTCGAAGAGACGCTGGGGCCAGAGAGCGAACAGGTGGTTACGTTGGTGGCAGACCACGTGAGTGCCGTAGTGGTATTGCGACGTACGAGTTTGGGGTTGGCATTGAGCATGATTGTCGGCGGCGTCGCAACTACCTGGCACGTTCCACCGACCAACGTGTAGCCTGCTGGACACGAACACGACGGTGGTGTGCCTATTTGACCAGCGGGACACACCATTGGCTGGCACGTGTTACCGATTATTATGTACCCCGCGGGACACACGATTGGCTGACATGTCGTACCTACCATTGTGTAGTTAGCTGGACACAGACACATAGGCGGTGTGCCTGTCTGGCCCACGGGGCATTGAGCGCCAACAGTTATTTTTGTCCACGGGCCGCAGTTGTTGCTCTCATCCGATTCGTTGATGATACCGACTGGGGACGCCAAAGACTCATCCGCACACGCACGCATGTAGTGCTCACCGGAAGTCGGAAAGGCAAAGGAGAAAGTAGCTACTTCTGATGCCCCTGCTGTCCCTACTGCCGAAAGCGGCGAAATTGTATCTTCCCCAATATCGGTCGCGCCGGCTCCACTGCTATTAGTGGCAGATTGGAACAGTGCCGTGAAATTACTATTTACCGACTGGGAGCCTGTGTTGTAAATTGTAGAAGAGAATATGACAGCTTGGCCGGCGGTCGATACGCTCGTGGGAGATATAGAACCTGCCCTCAGGTCGACATTAGACGCGGCTGGCGGTGTTATATTGAGTATTTCAGTATCGAGCAAAGCTTTCGTTTTTGTGTCGTACAATCTAATAGTGTGCGTGCCAGCGTAATACCATCCACCACCATTGGGATAGTCGTGAGGACTTCCATCGTGGTACATATCAAACTCTGCTCCGCCTTCTGGAGTAAACGTAACCCTCACACCGCCATTGGGAAGAGCCGGGGGGATGGCGGTATTCGGATAAACATTCGTCGTTTCCCATCCCATGGTAAACGAGCAGGTGGTAGCGCCAGCGGGAATGAGGCACGTATTTGATTGCAGGATAATACTTCCTATAGGCGTGGGAGCAGTGCAGGTAAACGTACCTCCGACACTGGTGGGCGATACTGCGTTATTAGAGAGGTCTTTGGTAAATACCCACCACCCGTACGTCCTTCCCGGAGTTGTGGTGAATGATATAGAAGTCTTACCTGTCTTTTCAGAATCGTAGTCATAGTCCCACGCAGGAAAGGGAAGGGGCACAGGAACTGTTGTACCGTCAGTAGCCATATTGGTAGCCATGTTGGCGCCGGTAACGAAGTGCGTATACCCAGCAGGGGGTGTCCAGCTAAATGTTCCGGTAAGTCCGTCGGCGCTACAAGAGCCAACCCCATTGGTGGGCGGAGGCGGCACTGTGCAGGTAAACTCTCCCCCCTCTGTAACCACCGTATTACCGCCGACGACTGATTCTACCCACCAGTGATAGCGGTGGTCGCGTATTCCCGCAGTACTCGACCATGGGGACGTAACAGCATCGAGACACACCTCACCTGGTGAAAACGTGTTGCAGTCGAAGGCACCCATACTCGAGAGATCGTCGACGCGCAAGCGAGTGTTTGTCGCACCAGCGGGAATATTCCAATGCAAATTCATAGTCGTATCAGCACATGACCCCGCAGTGTCTGCGCCACTTAGACAACTAAACGATCCTTCTGCCGGAGCACTGCATCCAAAATCATTGCAGGCATGCACCCACCAATGGTATTGAGAACCATACAAACCTCCCAAGATTTTTGGCGAATTGGTGTTGTCGTCGACACACCAAAGACCAGCGCCTCCCGCTTCACAAGAACTCGGTAGTGGATAATCCATGTCATGCAAACGCCACGCCGAGTACTTGGTACCCTCAGGTACCGACCACGACATGGTCGCCGTGTGAGTGCTTGCATCACACATGCCGACAGCATTGAAGGGGGCGTCGGGTGGCACGTTGACCGAAAAAGGTACGTCGACATTGGATTCTATTATGTAATCTTTGAAATCTGTCCAAACAAGATCTCTGGGCACAGGGAATATATACTTATCATCTGGATATTGGTATTGAAGCGTGGTGGTATTTCGCCAGAATGGCCACGAACCCGGTTTAATAAGCATGGCGTCGAGAAGGTTGAGTTTTGCTCGATACTTAAGCGTGTAATTGCCCCCCGCTGATGGGGCAGTAAAATAATTTGTAAAAAAGTACGTTCCAAACTTTGTATTATAATCGCCTCCATAATATCGCTCTACGCGATAAGAATACACGTTGCTCTCACTCGATATGCCGGGAATGTACACAAATAGATCGAAGTCCATCCGTGTCCGATTACTACATGCCGACGATCGTACCGAACCCGTTACGGTTATCGTTTCGCCCGGTTGGTACCCACTTTTATCGAGATTGAGAGTAAGGAGTGCCAAACAATTTGTACCAGTATGCTCCATGACATATTCAAATCGGATGATGTTTGGATCTTGCACACAAAACGTATCCGCTTGCGCGTGTTGTGGCATTGCAATTCCCCCTGCCACCAAGACAAAGGCTCCGAACAGTATAAATTTTGCTCTATGCATGACGTTGTTTGACATACCAAAGGGCTCCGCCTCCCAAAAACAACAGGAGCATCACTATCGCGAATATGGCTCCCCGCGATCTCTCACTATCGAAAGAGATCTCTTCTTGGGCAAGAACTTCTCCGGAGGGGTTTTTGAGATCAAACGTGAGACGCGGATCGGTGCAATCGCGGATTATGGGCAGAGAGAGATCTACCTTACTTCCTCCCATGACAGCTTGTGCGACGGGATTTGTACAATCCTCTCCCCCCCTGTCAACCAAGGTGAAGGATATGGAGACTTCAGGCGAAGTTCCGATGGCAGTGGCTATCGGAGCGGTCGGTTTCGTACCGGCATATCGACGAGAACCGATAAAAGTATCTGCCGCGCCCGACCAGATGAAAGAGAGCGTGGCTGTTTCTCCTTTGCGATAAAAGTTTTTATCAAGCGAGATATTTTGTATGGTAGCGCTCTCTCCCTGAATGACGTAATGGACGTCTATCGGATTTGAGATTGCACTGCCGCTCTTGAGCACGACGACAACGTCGTATGCCTGTGGCGCAGTGGCTTTTGAGAGTACGATGTGGAGGTCTTTTTTCTCTTGTGCCTCAAACGAAATTGGGTTTGTGTCTCCTCCCGTCTGCGTCACTACTTCACCATATACAGTGCGATAGTGTGTTTCGAATTGTGGTGTTGCGGTCGTTGCACTGCCACGATTGTGCGCCGAGCAGTGGAGCACGAGCGATTCTTCTGCAGAAATATCAACTCCTTGCGTAAGTAGGTAGCGCGTGTCCTCGGCGCCTTGTATCGTGAGATAGCAGGTGTCCGCTACAATCTCAATACCGCCAACAGGTGCGAGTGTTATGCTCCCAATTTTTGACATCGCAAAGGGAAATCCGTTGGAGTTTTCGCTGGTGAGCACGAGATCGAAAGTCCCACTTAAGCTCGCGGGAGCTGTGAAGGTGATGTCTTTGTGGGTAGAGGAATGTTCTGCAAGAGAAAGTATATCGGGATACACGTGAGTTGCCGCTGTGAATTGTGAGCCATCTTTCTCGCCCAACAACACCACGGCGTACTGTACACCTGTCTGTGGTGTTACGCGATTGGTAATGTCGAATGATATTTGAAATACGTTGTCTTTTTGCGAAACTATCTTCGCGTTTTGTATATTGACGGTAGCGAGAATGGTTGCCCCGGGCGGTACCTGCGCCAATGCAACACCGGGAAGTACGAGACCGAGCGCAACAACATAAAAAACTACCTGCTTTTGTAAAAGGGAGAACATCTCCACCATAATAGCGCACGGCGGAGATTCTATACCGATCGTCTGTTGATAACCTTGCCCTACATCATCTTTACATCAATCGAAACGCCGGATGGCAAGTCGATGTTGGTAAGTGCTTCGATGACCTTTGGCGCGGGATTGAGAATATCTATCATGCGCTTGTGCACACGCATTTCAAATTGTTCGCGTGAATCTTTGTCGATAAAAGGAGAACGATTCACTGTGTACTTTTTTATATCGATAGGAAGTGGCACGGGGCCCACTATTTCGGCATTGTAGCGAGTCGCCACATCGATTATTTGCTTGACGGAGTTGTCTAAAATGGCGTGTTCGTATGCGCGCACGCGAATACGCAAACGCGAAGGTCCTTCTGCCTTCTTGGTACGGCTACGCGTTGGTTTCTTAGGAGCGTCTGACATATGTAATGAACGCCGTGGAGTATGCACCATACCCCCAAAAAAGGCAAATCTGGACCCTGCTCGAGAAAACCGAGATACAATTGCGGAATGAACGGATTAAGTCTCGTCGGGCTCTTGCTTGCGGTCACTATTGGCATGTGGGTGTTCTATGCGCATCCAAGCGGTGGCGTCTCACCCGTGCAACGGCACGCGCAGAACACCCAAGCGGTTGAGAATGCGCGAGAGGTGTGTTTGCTATCAGCAAAAAGTGCCTACCTGACTGAACTTTCGATTGCCGATATTAATTGTCCAAGTGAAAACGGCGTGCCGGCTACAACGTGTGTTCAACAGTCGCCTGCTGGTGCACCGATATACGCCAAATTCCAGTCGGCGACAGCAAAGTGCAGCAGTTGAAAGATGTTAATTAGGAGGCGACGCCTCGTAATTAAAGTGATTACTTCATCGGGAGGATTTCCATCACATCAGTCGTCGTTCCGGGCATGCTGATGTGCGGACTTTGTGCGAGGACCGCCTCGATAGCCTCCTTGGATTCGCCTTGCATGATCGAGTACCCGCCAACGTCGTTGGAAACTGCCATCGCACCGCTTGCCGTGACCTGTGTGTTCTTACCCACTGGCGCACCGCCATCAGCAAACGCCGATTTGTTTTGCTCCATCCACTTCGTCCACTCGGCCATACTCGCCTTCTGTTGTTCCGGAGTCGAATCAGCCATCATCTTTTTCATTTCCTCCATGTCCATCCTGTACAACACTAAGAATTTTTTCATTTTATCTTTGTTAGTCTGCTAAGTGATTCAGATTATACACCACACACAAGA
>CAYGMC010000032.1:0-10084 GCA_964351105.1 uncultured Candidatus Saccharibacteria bacterium
GGGTGTGCGCGGGGTGGGGGAGCGTCGGGTTATTGTTTAATTCGGACGGTCGGCCGAGATAAACAATAGAGGGAAAAACACAAATTCTACGAGCGGCCAGTGAACGAGCATAAAGGACGGTCCTTTATGTTTTACGTCATTGCAATTGCAAAACTGCGAGGCGGGGCCGGCAAGCGAATTTGCTGACGAGCAAATTCGACTTGTGACCACAAATAACAGCTGACAAAGGTCAGACCTTCGTCCACAAACCAAAAGAGCCGATGATATACTCACATTATGAAATCCAAAGAACGCGCGGACAAACTACTCAAAAAACTAGGGATAACTATAAACGGCAGTAATGCATGGGACTTGAAAGTGCATGATGAGCGTCTGTATGACAGAGTGTTTAGCGGCGGTAGTTTGGCGATTGGGGAGAGCTATATGGACGGGTGGTGGGATGTGGACGATTTATCTGAATTCTTTTTTCGCATTTTTCGCAATGTCCCGACCGATATGCTCGGTGTCGGCATCGCGACGCAAATAATGAAGTCAAAATTGTTGAATCTCCAAGATAAAACACGGGCATATGAAGTTGGCAAAAAACATTATGACGCGGGGAATGATTTGCTCGAAAAGATGCTTGGGAAAAGGATGGTCTATTCGTGCGGCTATTGGAACGACGCAAACAATCTCGACGAGGCGCACGAAAATAAACTCGATTTGATTTGCAAAAAAATTGGTTTGAAGAAAGGCGATACTGTTTTGGACGTGGGTTGTGGATGGGGTTGTTTTGCGCAGTTTGCGGCAGAAAAGTATGGAGCAAAAGTAGTTGGAATCACGATATCCAATGAACAATTCAAACTTGCGAAAGAGCGTACTGCTCATTTGCCGGTAGAAATCAGATTACAGGATTGGCGAAGTCTTGGTAAAGAACAATTTACTCACGTTGTCTCGCTCGCGATGTTTGAAGCAGTAGGCCCAAAAAATTATAGGGCATTTATGAAAAAAATGAGAGATGTTTTGTCCGACGATGGCCTGTTTTTGCTCCATACTATAGGGCACAGTAAGACGACCAGGAATCTTGAGCCGTGGTTTAATAAATATATTTTCCCAAACGGCCATTTGCCCTCGATGAAGCAAATCACGACGGCGACAGACCGCGAATGGTTTGGCGAACCATTGTTTGCCGTCGAAGATTGGCACAATTTCGGCGCGGATTACGACAAGACACTCTCCGCGTGGTTTGCGAACTTTGAGGAGTCGTGGCCAGAAATCAAGGGAAAATATGACGAGCGTTTTTTCCGTATGTATAAATATTATCTACTCGTTTCTGCGGGAATGTTTAGAGCGAGATATATTCACTTGTGGCAAATTGTGCTTTCTAAAAAAGGAGTTGTTGGTGGATACGAGACTGTACGATAAATTGCATGGCCGACAATATACAGAAAATAAATCAGCATCTAAACTACACGGTCCATTTCTTTCGGGTCCACACTGAATCTGACCTTCTCTGTCGAGTGAAGCGACCAAGAGAGCATCTGACTTGAATTATTTTTTACTCAGCAAACCCAATGCGAGGACTGCCGCCATGAGGCCGAAATCGCGCACGCCGATTGCGGTTAGGCCGATGTCGATAACAATGATGAGTAGGTGAAGGGCGAGGATGTATGCGACGGGCGCAGTCCACACACCGAGCACGAGCAGTGCACCGAGCACGACTTCCAACAGGCCGTTTGCAAGCACAATCATCGCAGGAGGTAGATGCAAGAGCGATACCGCCCAGTCGGGTACCCATGCGACCCAGTTGATGCCGTCGAAGAGTTGGGAGAATCCAAACCACAAGAAAACCGCCGCGAGCCCAAAACGCAGTACCAATACACCGAGCTGTTGAGAGGAAAAGGTGTTCATTGCGCGAGTGTCCCGATCTTGAAACCAGCCAAGACGGTGGCTTGTTTGGCGGCTCCGCCGTGTTTGCGATTGAATTTTTCGGAGCCGTCGATGCCGCAGAGCTGTGTGATGGCTTTCTCACCGCCCGGGTGATTGGGAATCCAGCTGGTGAGATCGTACACGCTCCCATTGATAACAGACCAACAGCTCGCGGGGGAATTGTGGGTGGCTACTTGCGCCATCGTGATGCCACTTGGTTTGGGCGTAGGGGAGGTCGGAGTGGTTGTGGCAGGAGAAGTCTGAGTGGTTGGGGCAAGAGAAGTCGTTGTCGCGAAAGTGCTTTCTGTAGTAGTAGCGGGGACGGTTTCGACGGTTTGTTCTTGGAGCACCGCTTGCGCGACGTCTTTATTTTTTTGCCAATACACCAACCCACCCACGCCGACGATTACAATGAAGCCGATGATGCCTTTCAATAATGCGCCATTCATTACATAGATTGTACTATAAAATAAGCTATTTCCACAAAACAAAAATCCGCCGGGGCCGAAACCGAGGCGGACTGCGCGCACAATGTCTGCGCAAAGATCATGGAAACCGAAGCCTCGACGCTGTCTCCGACCAGCGCCGAGGATCGGTGGCTTGGTCAGGCGACCAACGACAAGCGTCCGTCGACGACATCTTGGTGGAGTTGAATCCACACCGGAGGGACGTTATCAGCGGCCTCCAGCCAATTGCCCGACATGTAGCCACCGTCGAAAACTCCCAACGCCCTCGCGACATCGTTGTCGGTGAGATTCTCGGCGATGAGTCGCATCTTCGCGGCCACTTCCGGATTGCCGCCGTCGCGGAGCAGTTCGACAAGGTGCGAAGTATGGTAGGCGAGGCGAATCAGAGTAGGGTTGAACATCAGGCGGAAGTTGGCGATCGGGTTGTTCGAGGGCATCGCCGTCGGAACGGGTCGCTCGATCTTGGCTTCCCCCGGCGTGTTCTTCGGATGCTGTTCCCAGAAGTGAAGATGCTCGAACGGACCCCCATTCTCCTTGACGAAAGTATGGATCGTCAAGATCTGGAAGCCGTTGCCTTCCATTCCCCAACTTGCCACCGGTCCGCCGCCGGCTGCCGTGATCAGTGCCTTTTCGTGCGGCCTGAGGCAAACTACGGCCCCACAACCGAAACCCACCCAGGTGCCGACGTCTCTCGACGGCATCGGCATACGATTCATGCTTACTTGTTGTCTGGCGTGCATCGCCGCGTTCCTTCCGTTTCGCTGTTCCAACGCACCCATTGGCGCATTGGTATCGTTCACGCTACGCCTCTCTCTCCTTGGAGTCAACCACCCACAAGGATTTCGTACCCGTGTCTTTTTTACTGATTCAGAAAACATGCGGTACAATGCGAGGATATGCAATCAGACATACGCGACATCAAATTGGCAGGGGAGGGAAAGAAACGCATCGAGTGGGCCGAGCGCGACATGCCGGTTTTAAATCAAGTACGAGAGCGATTTGCAAAAGAACAGCCGCTCAAGGGGAAAACCCTGGCCGCGGTGCTTCACGTAACGGCAGAAACGGCAAATTTGGTGCGCGCGCTCAAGGCGGGTGGCGCGAATGTGTTTCTCGCCGCTTCAAATCCGCTTTCCACGCAGGACGATGTTGCCGCCGCACTTGTACAAGAATACGGAATCCCCACATTTGCAATAAAAGGCGAGAGCACCGAAACCTTCTTCAAGCACATTGAAATGCTCATTGCGCAAAAACCGCAACTCACCATGGATGATGGGGCGGACTTGGTATCCACCATTCACCAAAAGCACCCCGACATGCTCGCGAGCATGCTTGGCGGCACCGAAGAGACGACGACCGGAGTCTTGCGCTTGCGTGCGATGCACAAAGACGGTGCGCTCAAAATGCCTATCGTTGCGGTCAACGACGCCAAGACAAAAAACATGTTTGACAATCGCTATGGCACCGGCCAATCGACCCTCGACGGCATTATCCGTGCGACCGACATTCTAATCGCGGGGAAGACCGTCGTCGTTGCGGGATACGGCTGGTGTGGCAAAGGCCTGGCGATGCGCGCACGCGGCATGGGTGCCAATGTCGTCGTCACGGAAATCGATGCAATAAAAGCGCTTGAAGCCGCGATGGAAGGCTTCCGTGTCATGCCGATGCAAGAGGCCGCGGCAGTTGGCGATTTATTTATCACCGTTACCGGCGACGTGGATGTGCTCTCGGGCGCACATTTCCCGCTCATGAAAGACGGCGCAGTCATTTGCAACGCAGGACACTTCGATGTAGAGATTAATATCCCCGCACTTGAGAAAACAGCGTCCACAGTAGAGAAAGATGTCCGGAAATTTGTCGACGCATACACCATCGGCGGAAAACGAATATATCTTCTCGCGGAGGGCCGACTCGTGAATCTCGCGGCGGCCGAAGGGCATCCGGCGAGCGTGATGGATATGAGTTTTGCCACACAAGCACTTGCCTGCGAATGGCTTGTCCTGAGCGGAGTCGAAGGGACGGCAAAGAATCAGAGCGGGCCCGGCGTGTACGAAGTTTCAGAGGAAATAGAGGAGACCGTGGCGCGAGCCAAGCTCGCGGCGATGGGCATCTCGGTAGACACCCTTACGCCCGAGCAAAAGAAATATTTGGCGAGTTGGCAAGAGGGGACATAGGCAAAAAAAACGGCTTGTTTCGTCACTAAAACGGGGATGTTATGAGGCCACGGTTTGGTATTGACATCAAGGCCTGTCTATGTTAATATTAAAGGTGTAGGGAAGTTTCTCTACATCCCATGAATTCAATCATTTCAACGGCCTTGGCGGGCGTTTTTCTTTTGTCCGGCACAGGCTCAAGTAGCATTTTGAATAAATCCGCTCCTCCAGCTCCCGAGCCGGTGCCGGAAACCTACGTCGTGCGCATGACGGGGTACAATGCGGTACCAGGTCAAACAGACAGCGATCCCGACGTAACAGCGAGTGGGGCTTATTCGGATACCGACATTGTGGCCGCACGATCCGTCGATTTGGCAGAGGAACTCCCGTTTGGGACTGTTATTGAGATATCGCGCTCCGCAACATCGACTGATCCAAATTGCGGATACGCACTCGTCGATCACCTCGTCGGATACCGTGTCATTGCCGATTCTATGCACCCGCGCAAACGAAATCAGATCGACGTACTTTTTCACGTCGATTCTTCGGTACGAGCCGGTGGTGTCTATCACAACGCGGCAACGGTGCTTGGCATGTGCAAAGATATAGATATCGAGGTTGTCGGAAAGGTGGCCATCAACAAAATGCCCCGTAGCCAAACAGAACTTGCACAGATGATCGGCCGCGCATCGCTCGCGGCAAAATAAACCGCTAAGGGGGTTATATTGACATCTAACATCATCCATGCTTTCATGAAGGTAGGTAGGGGCGCTCTGTCCCGCCTTATAGTGAGGAAAGAATCGATCCGATGCGAAAAGGTCTTGTTGGATTAATCATCGGCGCACTCGCGCTGATGATCTATTGGACGGCACATTCGGTCCCCACGGGACACGTGGCCATCGTTTATTCGTTCGGCGGAATCGCCGGACAACGGGATGAAGGTCTGGGGTGGGTGGCCCCGTGGCAAAGTGTGCGTTACGCGCTGATCCAAGTAGAAGGGCACAAATTCCCTAAACTTGTCTCATTCAGCAATGAGACCCAGGAGGTCTACGTTGACGCGACGATGAACATTCGGGTCTCCCCGGAGAAAATCCAGGAGTTGTACCGGAATGTCGGGCCGGACTACTTCAACATTCTCGTGCGCCCACGAGTGTTGCAGGCATTCAAGGACGAGATGGTGAAGTACTCCAGCGTCGAAGTCGCTCCAAACCGCGAGGCGATTCGGAAGGCAGTGCGTGCGCGGCTCGCGCTAGAGCTGGAGACCCGTTCGATCGTCGTCGACGACTTGCTCCTCGACAACATCTCCTTCTCGAAGACGTTCCAGGACGCGATCGAGGAGAAGCAAGCCAACACGCAGTTGGCACTGTCCGAACGCGAGAAGATAGCGGTCCGCCGTGCGGAAGCCGACCAGGCAATCGAGAAAGCCCGCGGCGAAGGTCAGGCGATCTTGGACGTGGCCGACAAGCAGGCCGAGGCAAACCAGAAGCTGGCGAAATCCATAACGCCGGAATTCGTGCAATATCTTTTCGCGGCCAAGTTGGCGCCGAACGTGAGCGTCATGATACTCCCGTCGGGTCAACCCTTCATAATGGGGCCCGAAATGCTGAAGACGCCAACCAGGTCGGCGGCGCAACAATAGGCCGAAAGGCCGTGCTTGTTGCAAGACAGATATCTGCAAGGGTCCAAACTCTGCCGTGTTTTGGGGACAACACGTCAATGTGTCCCCCTCTTTTGAGCACATGATACGAATCGTGTGTTGAAAAGAGAACCATATCTTCGCTTCGGAGGGAGGTAACGAGGACGCAAAGTGGCATCGGCAAAGTAAGTTTTGTTATACTCGATTAGATGATACGCGCCGAGATAATTACGCCCCAGAAGGCCATTCTGAATGGTCTGTGGTGTGGCCCCTCCTCCGACAAGGCTACGAAGGGCAAGCCCAAAAAGCCGAAAAGGGTGATTGTATGGGTGCATGGGCTCGGAAGCTCGATGTGGAGCAAGCTCGGCATCGTTGAGAAATTGGTGGATAGCACGACCGCCGTGCTCGTTTTTAATAATCGCGGGCACGACGTGGTGGCGCGCATTTCGACCACGGGAAAAAAGCGTATACAGGGTGGCGCGGCGCACGAAGTGTTTACCGATTGTGTAGATGATATTCAAGGAGCAGTCAATCTCGCAAAACAATCGGGGGCGAAAGAGATTTTTCTTGCGGGCCATTCCACCGGATGTCAAAAATCGGTGTATTGGGCATCAAAGAAGAGGGGTGTGAGGGGGATTATTTTGCTTGCACCAATCAGTGATTATTCGGCAGAGGTCAAACTGCGGGGGAACAAGCGTGTTGTGCGCGCGGCTTTAGCCGCGCGTGCCCTCGTAGGCAGGGGCAAAAAGCACACTCTGCTTCCCGAAAACATCTGGCACGAGACGCTCGATGCCCAACGATTCTTGAGTCTCTATACGGGTAAAGGCGCAGAGGAAATTTTTACCTATTGGAATCCTGCCGTAAATCCCCGTACCCTGAAGTCAGTCAAAATTCCTTTGCTCACACTCCTCGCAGAGAGCGACGAATTCGCCGACCGACCTGCCAAGAAAATAGAGGATTGGTTTTTAAAGTACGCCAAAAAGCAGGACGCCACGCACGTTATTTCTAGGGTCGCTCATAGTTTTAGTGGGGGAGAAAGCAGGGTCGCGAGGCTTATTCGAGACTGGATGAAGATTTTATAAGCTATTTCGGCCACCGCGATAGCGTGCTACTATAGCGCTACTTTATGACAGAAGTGGCGGCAACGGCAAGTGCAGGTGCAAAGGTGGCAGAACATGCGGGAGAAACGGCTTCAGGTATTCACGTCGCGCTATCAGCCGAACAACTCGGAACTTTTTTGGGATTACCGATCACAAATACGCTCGTCACGAGCTGGATTGTCGTCGTCCTCTTGCTCACCATCGCTTTTTTTGTGAATCGGAGGATTTCTCTTGTCCCCAGTCGCCTCCAAATCCTTTTTGAAGAAATCATCACATACATTCATACCTTTATGCGGGACACGCTCGAAAACGATGCGGTCGCGCGTCGATATCTACCACTCCTCGTTACGATGTTTCTCTTTATTGCGACATCCAATCTCATCGAATTTACCCCAGGGATAGGGTCGCTCGGTTTTTTCCATGAAGGCGGAGGATTTTCTCCACTCTTGCGCAGTGTCAACACCGATCTCAACGTAACGCTCGCTCTCGCCATCATTGCGGTTATCGCAATAGAAATAGCGGGCGTCGCGGCGCTCGGCTTTTTTCGTTATGCGGGTAAATTTCTCAATTTCAGTTCGCCGCTCAATTTTGCTGTCGGTCTTATCGAGCTCGTTTCCGAGGTATCGCGTCTCGTCTCGTTCTCTTTTCGTCTTTTTGGCAACATTTTTGCCGGTGAAGTACTGCTCGCTGTCGTGGTGTATTTTGCTCCATACATCGTGCCCGCGCCGCTCATGGCCTTTGAACTCTTTGTCGGGGTCGTACAGGGCGCGGTGTTTGCGCTCCTCACCCTGTTTTTCATCAAATTGGCTATCGCAGACCCGCACGCGGCGCATTAGAAGCGCTTGTTGTCTCGCGCGTGTTTCGTGATAGAGTTGGGCACACAGCACAATATTATTAAAAAATAATCACACTATATGGAAGTAGAATCAGCACGTTTGATAGCTATGGCACTTGCCGCGGGTCTCGGAGTGCTCGGGCCGAGTATCGGTATCGGACTTATCGGAGGGCGCGCACTCGACGCCATTGGGCGCAATCCGGATGCTTCGGGCAAGATTGTTTCCAACATGATTCTCGCGATTGTGTTTGCCGAGGCGCTCGGTATTCTTGCCTTGGTCGTTTCGTTCATCATCAAGTTTGTGTAATTGCGTGATTAGCACGCGTATTCTGTTATGGAACAGCTTCTCACCACATTCGGCATACAATGGAAATTACTACTCGTACAGGCGGTGAACTTTGCGGTGCTTTTGGGCGGACTTTCCTACCTCTTGTATACACCAATAATGCGCATCATCGATGAACGCCGTGAAAAGATTGCCGAAGGCGTGCGTATTGCCGAGGCCGCCGCGCAGAGGCTGGAGGAGGCGAAAGCAGAGGGCGACACCATGATCGGGAATTCTGCGCGCGAGGCAGAAGCGCTTGTCGCGAGTGCCCGCGCCCGCGCCGACGAGAGAGGCACAGAGATTCTCAAAGAGGCCCAACTAAAAGCCGATCGCGTGCTCGCGGAAGCCGCCGCACGAGGTGAAGAGGCACAGCGTCAGATGATGCTCAAGAGCGAAAAAAGCATCGCACAAGCCGCCATGCTTGCGGCGGAAAAAATATTGCGCGAAAAGGCGGCATAGTTCGACTACGCTCACTATAAAATAACACTATGGAAAAAGCATACGCGCAAGCATTGTGGCAAATGATACAGGCGGGGAGTACCCCGCGAGAGGCGGTAACTTTGCTCCAGCGTTCTCTTGTACAGAAGGGTCGTTTGGCACTTCTGCCCAAGATTGCGCGCGCTTTTGCCCGCATCGGAGCGCGAGAAGAGGCACGAAATACGGTAAAGCTCGCCGTGGCGCGACCCCAAGATGCTACACGCGCCCTCGCGGAGGTCAAAAAATTTCTTGCCGGACAAAATTTCAAAGAATTCGATTTGTGTGAAGAAATAGACGCGTCGCTCATCGGCGGCTGGCGTCTGGAAGGAAAAGGCATCCTTCTCGACGCGAGCTGGAAGAAATCATTACTTTCAATGTATAATCGCGCAACCACCTAATATATGGCCGAATCAACCATCGTAGACAAAATACTCAAAGAAATTGCAGGGCACGTGCCCGAGCATCATGCTGAGCGTGTGGGAATTGTTACGGCAGTCGGAGATGGGGTCGTTGCGATTGACGGGCTTTCATCTGCTGTGATGAGTGAGGTGGTGGAATTTGAGGAAGGTAAAGGGAAAAAATTGTCTGACTCAATGTCTTCCGAAGGCCGCCTGCGCGGTCTTGTATTGAATCTTGAAGAAGATGGTGTGCGTGCCGCGGTACTCGGCGACACTTCGCGCATTAATGAAGGCATGACCGTCAAGTCGACGGGTAGTATTCTGATGGTTCCATCCGGAGAAGAACTGCTTGGTCGCGTGGTCAACGCGCTCGGAGAGCCGATTGATGGAAAGGGGCCTTTTAAAAACACCACCATGATGCCGGTCGAGAGACAGGCTTCGGGCGTCATTGATAGAAAATCAGTTTCGGTGCCGCTCGCGACCGGCATTGTCGCCATCGATGCGATGATTCCCATCGGGCGCGGTCAGCGCGAGCTTATCATCGGTGACCGCGCGACAGGCAAGACGACGGTGGCTATTGACACGATTATCAACCAGCGCAATGAGCCCAAAGCCACACGCCCCATCTGCATTTATGTAGCCATCGGTCAAAAAGAGTCGAAAACAGCGCGCATCGTAGAACAGCTTCGCCAAGAAGGCGCGCTCGAATACACCATTATTGTCGATGCGCCAGCATCAGCTCCTGCGGCACTGCAATTTATCGCGCCGTTTTCAGGTGTTGCTATCGG
>CAYGMC010000033.1:0-10026 GCA_964351105.1 uncultured Candidatus Saccharibacteria bacterium
GTCCGGGACCAGTCAAACCCTCGTTGAACGAGCCGAGCGTACCCGCGATAGTTGTCCATGTGTTCTTCGCGGCACCCTTGAGGGCACTTGCCTGTGCGACCGTCGTTGAGCCAAACAATGCTTCAGCTTGAGCAATCGCCGCCGTTACAGCCGGAGTTGCGCTTGCTCCATTCAAAACATTGAGCTTTGCCGCCATGTATTGATGTGCGAGGTTGTAGTACACATTACCCTTCGGCGCTGTCCAGAATACCGTGTACCATGTCGCCCCACTCAAGAAGAAGGCAGTGTCCTCCTCCAAACCACCGGGGAGATTCGCCCAATTGTCATCGTAGGGAGCCTTTCCTTCGCGGCTGTGCGTCTTCCAATACCCCTGCGTCAGGGTGCAGCCCTGGGCACAGTTGACGTGCACCAATACCGTCTCGTCTGCCGTGTCAGTCGCCCCCGTGTTGTTGGTTGTAATCGTCGCGGTATTCTCTATGTTGTGGTCACCGCAAGCCAATTCACCTTCAAACAACACCGTTCGAGTGTACTGGAAATTTTTCGGAGATTCAGCAACGGTTACCGTACCGAGGACAGTGCCCGGTATTGGATACGTGTCTGTCACCTCTACCTCCTCGTCAATAAGGGTAGTCGGGGCGCCGAATGTTACGTTTGCTTTTGCGATTGCATTTGTAGTCCCGCTCGACGTAGCTGAAAGGTTCTCATCGTAGCTGTAGTTTTGTTGTGCCGCTGTCGCCGTGTTTCCGCGAACATTCCCGTTCGGCAATGCTGAAGCGTAGGTGCAGACCAAATCACCATTAGGCGCAAGCGCGTATGGGAATACAGTAGCTCCACAATCTACCGTTATTGCACCAATTCCAGTGATTGCATCGGCAACACTGTTGATGGTCGCCGCCATGGGGGCAGGATTGTGCACGGTGATGGTACCCGAGACTGCGTGGTTACCATCTACTTGACCAATCTTTGTAGCCGTCACGATGTAGTGGATGTCGAACGATTGGCCCGCTGAAACGTTTATTTCAGATTGATCTGCCACTTTTGTAACATTCCACTGGAACGTGCGGTCGAAGGTCGTGCTGGCCGTCTTGCTAACTCCAATAGAGTAGCAGTTGACGGTAACCGAAGCGCTATCAGAAAGTTCTGTACCTACAATAGTTGCAGTATTGTTGATCACGTTACCCACTCCTGTGTATTTACCTTCGCCGGTGCCACACGCAAAAGTGCGCGTGTATCTGTACGAAGTACTCTCCGTAATTGGACCTGCGTTGTCACCCTGGGGGAACGTATCGTCAACCGCAACGGAATTACCTTGTACTGTGGGGACGACATCTGCGAAGTCGAAAGATGTCTGACCATCGTCACCCCCGACATCGCCACTCGTCGTAACTGTCGCAGTATTGGTGCGCGGCGTAGCGTCTGGAAGTACTGACGTGTAAGTACAAACGAGATTCGCTCCCGGCGCGATTGATTGAGGCAGTCCTCCAGGGCAAGAAACGGTAGCCGCTCCAACTCCGGAGATAGAATCCGTGACGGACGTTACGTTTGCGCTCGCAAATTGTGCGGGGTTATGAATTGTGATGTTGCCGGATACGGCGTGTGTAGATGTGCCTGTAGACTTAACGAGGTTGATCGTATATTCGGATGTTCCGCTGTCACCCATGAAGAGATTCCATGTTACGGGAGTGACGGATTTGTCTATCGTCCACGTGTACGTGGTTTGCGTGGTCGGAGTAGCGTTCTTACTCACTTGAAGTGACACATCCTGAAATGGGACCCCGTCTCCGGTAGAGCCGCTGACGGCGGGGTGATTACTCTCACCGCGATGAGCAAAACCACCCGAATAGTTGGTTGTCGCGCTGATAAGCCCTCCAACAGCTTGGCCCTCCTGTACTACGTAGCCCGCTAAGGAAGAAACGAAAGGATTGCCACTAGAAACGAGGCCCGGAGATCCGACGGGGTGCACCACACCGTCCGGCGTGGTTATGGTAACCGCGCCGCCTTCAAAGTTACAATTCGGCGCCCCCGCAAAACTCAAGGTCGTCTGAAAGTTGATTGGTTCCCCCGACTGTACGGAGCCAGCCCCTACGGGGGTTACCCCATCTGCTCGAAGTGTAGTAACAGAAATATTGATGCCATTTGCTGTACACTCAACTGGGTTTCGGTCTGCAAACGCCTTCGGTGCGAACAAAAATGCAATCGCGATGACAGAAGCCGCGAGCGCGAGCGCCGCTACCGAGCGCGAGATGGGAAACTTTGTAATTGAATACATAAATAATTGTTAGATTGGTAACCTTAATAAATAGAGAACCTAATAATTACTCCTGACGTACGAGAACATCCCCGCCATCTCACACATTAATGTAGAACGCGTGAAGGCGGTGCGACTACCGCCAGCGTACCACCCCTATTTCCCTTGCAAACTAGACACACAAACAAAAGTGTGTGGACAATCAGGACACGCTCAATATATTGTATAAACACACCCTCTTGGTTGCGTAATTCGGTTTTTCGCCAAAACAAAAATGGGTCTACGGAGTGTCTCGAATATGCGGCACTATCGTTTCCTCTTTTTTGGCACGAATCGTGAGCGCGAAAAGCGCCGCGATAACGAGCGCGGCAAATCCAATCCCAAGCCACGGAATCCATGCATACTTTTCGGTAAATCGGCTCTCTTCGGTATCACATGCGTCGCCCATTCCGTCGCCATCGGTATCATCTTGTCCGACATTGGGCGTGTTCGCACAATTATCGCGAACATTTGCAATGCCGTCTTGATCAAAATCCTGGCACACATCACCGAGACCATTTTGATCGACATCACTTTGATCAGGATTTGCTACCGATGCGCAGTTGTCTCGAATGTCTTGAATGCCGTCACCATCCACGTCTGCCGGTATGTATCCAGAATTGTTCTTCGTGCCTTGGCTTGCGACACGATACACATCTTTATTGATCTGAAGATTTCCCGCTTCGCCAGTCGGTGCGGAGACCGTGCGATCCGGATTGAAATAGACGCGGTATGAATGCTGTGGTTGGGCTAGAAAACGTAAAGAGCGCGACCCCTTCGGCGCATTGTCTTCGACGAGTCGAAGCTCCCCTACCCGAAGCGGCTGAACGTGGGTGAATTCGACGATCCACTCTCGTGCGCGCGTCTGCGGGAAGCGAACGACCGTCGAGTCGAGCGTTTTCTCGGCGACGACAACCGCGCCTTCTGCGCGAATTGCGATTCTGTTAGGTAGAGCGACATTGGCATCGAGTGCAATCGTGAGCGCCGAAGCCACTACGGATTGCGCCGAGCGAAGCGTGATCGTGGTACGCACCAATCTGTCTCCAGGTACGTCGAACGATGCAAACGTTGCGGTGCTGTTATCGGTGAGCGCGCCCACGTTTGTTCCGGTATTACTCGAAGCAGAAAACACCGCTGGAGAAGCTGTCTGCACAAAATATGATGGTTGGAATGCTTGTGTCGTTGTATCGAGAACCGAAAAATTGGTACGCTCCAAAAAATCATGGTCGAATGGTATTTCGACAACGGTGGGCACAAGAATCTTTACGGCCGATGCGTCAATGTCTTTGTATTGTTGATACGCACTTTGGATACTCACGATTCCCGTTTGTGCATACGCAGTTGCGGCGAGGACTATCCAAATACCAACCACCGCAGAAAGTGTTCTTACTGCTCGTGCTCTATATATACAGCTATTCATAGTCTTTAAGTTCTGAAGATGGAAAGTAGCAATCGTAGTGGAAATGAAACCATGTTTGCAATTATATGCAAACCTCCTGCCAAGACAAAAAGGGCCACGGCCGAAAATGAAAGTCGCTTCCACCATACGGAAATTGTCTCTGACCGTTTTAATGCCACCACCCACCCTGCGACAACCGCACTCAGTAAAACAACTACAAGGGCATTATAGAAGACAGCGGCGTTGTTCGTATAACTAAACGATAGACTGAATGCAAAGCCAAAGCACAAAGAAATTGCGAGCAGCGTGTTGAGAATCGCGAATACAATTTTTGTAAATTTGCTCATGACTAGCCGATCGGGGTCGTCTCGTGTTTCTTTTTCTTGCCCAAAAACGCGGTACTCATGAGAAGTGTCCCGATAATGAAGAAGGTTATGATGCGGCCCGTGAGCTCCATCTGCCACACGTCGACGACGAGCAGTCGTCCGACAACGAAGACGAGTAAGATCCCGCCGTACGCGCGCAGACCCTTATTTTCGGTCCCTACGCTCCAGACGTACACAGTAATACCAACGACGGTGTACACAAATAACGCCGCCATCACGGCCATGTCGGGTGCTTGGGGGAATGCCGCGTGCAGCGAAAGCCACAATAGAATGTACGCGTATACCGATCCAATGACGAGCAGTGCACTATTACCATTTTTGACATCTCGTATCGCCAGCGCGTGCGCATCTCTATAAAACACCCCTCCGAGACTGGCAAAGGTTATCGCAAGAAAAGCAAGAACGAAGAAATGTTCGTTGAAAACGCCATATTGCCATTCGCTCGACGTGATGCTCACGAGCGAGAGCGCGGCTGGCCCTGCGAGGAGAAATGTCGCCTTTTGAGCAGAAGCGACATTTTTGGTAATGCCATAGAGTGCGATTGACACCGCCGCGGCCTCAAGCGTGTAGGCGATGGTAAGAGCGGCGCCGTGCAATTCAAGCGCGGTGGCGGCGGCAATGTACCCCACGCCAATTGCGGTATATATAAAGAGTGCGGCCTTTTGTCCACTGTATCGAAACACTACGAACGCGCCGACAACAAACGCACTCGCCCACGCCGCGAGAATGAGACTCTGGAAATCCTTGGGCGCGGCAACGTGAATCCACACAACCAAGAAAAACGCGTTCAAGACAGCTGCAACAAGATCTGCCGCCCCGTGTCCACTCTTCAAACGCATCAGCGCGGCGGTATTCGTGATATAAAAAATCGCCGCAAATCCATACGCAAACAAAAGGAGTGTCGAAGTATCTGCACGCTCAAGACCAATAAGAACCGGTACCGAATACATAGTCACCACAGCACATGCAGTAATCACGACTTCACGAAAATCCTTCCATATTGCCACCCACACCGAACCCAAAACAACGACAAGTAGATACCAAAAGAGTCCGATGTAATCCGTTGTCGGCGCATGTGCGAGAATCGGCGCGGCCGCGGCAAGCACAACGCTCGCGATTGCAAGTTGCTTGCGGTTGTACATGCCGCTCACAAACGCGACAAACGCCGAGGTGATGAACATAAGGGCAAGCGCGGTCGTCGGAGTGAAAAAGTCGTACATGGTGCGCGCGGCGTATGTGGTGAGCAATATCACGCATGCACCGAGCGCCACAAAAATGCTTCCCTGTGTGGCATACGCGCGCATGCGCCATATACCGAGTACCAAAATAAGGGTGCCCACGAAAAGACCGAGCGCAATCCGACCCATCGGTCCAATCCAATTATGGAGAAACGCGTATGAGACAAACCAGCCCAATCCAATAAGAAATAGGAGCGCGCCGAGCTTGAGAAGCCAATTGTCTTTTACCCACGTAATGAAACGTTCGTCTGCAGATGGCCCTCGTGGCGCGGTCGGTGATTGTGGGACCGGTACATATGCGGGCATTTGCGACGCTGGTGCTTGCGCTGTAGACGGCACAGATGTTTGCTGTGGCGCTCCTTTTTGCAGATGTTCCAAATCGCCGACGCGCTTGCGCAATCCAAGCACCATCACAAATAAGACGACGATTCCCAGAAATGCCAGGACATCCATATAGTACGGATAGTATGTCATCTCTTCCCATTATCTGCCACCCTAACTCCAGGATTACTCCCCTGCCGCTATTTCCAATGTTTTGTTATTGCGTAGTGTATGCGGATTTTTCTGCTTCAACGACTTTAATTTGTTCTGCAATGCTTACAGGAACTGCAACGGACGGATCGGTAGCGACCACGGTGTTTGCCAAGTACGTCGCGCCGCCTTTTACGTCGGGAGAAGCACAATAACCGCCGCACTGTTGTGTGTATGTCTCATCCTTTACAAAGAGAAAATTGCGGGCTGACAACGGGACAATTACCGCACTTTCTTTCTGTTCTGTCGAAAAGACATGCAAACCGCCCATAGTATTTTGAGAAATATCCGCCGGTTTTGGAATTTTGTATTGCGCAATTTGTTCCTGCGTCGCATCAGGAGCGGCACCTGGACCGTCAGGATAGTGTTTCATCCATGTGTGGAGATTTGCGTCGAAATAATATTTCACTGGCCCGCAGTATCCGCACGCACCTGGATTTACGTTGTACGTCCTTTCATCAGAATGAATTTTATCTATATTGATCACGACACCTGCGCCGCTTACGGTGATACGCCCCTTCAAAAGATTCCCCGCCATATCTGCTGTTCCTGCATTACTAGGCGTGCTCGTAACAATCCATCCGCTCGGATACCAGAACGAAAATCCAAAATCGGTGTCGGTGTACTTGCTCATGCCAGAAACAGAAACTATAGTTTTTTGCGTAGTATGACTTCTGCTTTCACACAACTTTACACGATCGTTTTGATAACAATCGCCGATTCTTGTGAGTTTGCCGCCTGGAAGTGGATCGTGCGCACGAGACGCCCCTGATGGGCCATTCCACCATCCGCTGTTTGCATCAGTCGTATTTAGACCAGTAACAAAAAATTTCTTACCAGTAAAATCTTTTCCGTACGCTCCGTGGTCTTTCACTTCACACGGCGAGATTGGATAATTTTGACCGTCGACCACGAGCGTACAAACATCGCTCGCGGCTTGGTTGCTGGTTGTGTTTTGTGCATTCGCAAGTGCCTGTGTTGCTTGCGTAATCGCCTGTTGCGCGACCTGCTGCGCTTGGTCGCGCGACGCTTGTGGTAATTCGGGATGTTTTTGCACGTATCCGAGAAGTGAGAGCGCGGCAGTCAAAAGCCCAACGGCAAACGAAAATACTGAATCCATGGTGAGATACAATTAGATGCTAATGAACGAAGCATAGCACCCCCCCGTGTTGAGGCAATCATTTATGCGATTACGGGTGTCTTGCGGATTATTGGTACGTGACCTGACTGAACTTTGAAAAGTCGCGAGGCCTCAAGAACTTCGACAAGAACGGGCTTATTCTGCTTGCTGAAGTGTACGATAAGATTTCCCATTTCTTCTGCATGATCAATGACCGTGTGGCCTGTGCTTTCCATACTCAAAACATCCGCATCGGGATCATATGCAATTTTCGTGTTAATTATCTTTTTCATATTGTGATTTTTTCCCTGGATAAAATGTTACGACGACAAACGTCTCTCTTTTGATTTTATACACAACACGTAATACTCGTCTTCTATCAAGCGAAGCCTGAGCGATCAAGAGCGGCAACCGACTGTGATCAACATAATCTGGCGTTTCGATAGCTCGGACGACCTGCTCTCTCCGTATAAATACCCCGTGTCTTTCCAAAACGGAGAACTTCTGAAGCGCGTGCGTGGTGAACCGAATCCGCATGTACTATATCATATCGCAGAAAAAACCTCGGTTAGATTGAGATGTGCAATCACGTCTTTCTCATCCACTCCGCTCTCGTAATACCCGCTTGGCGAAGTAAGCGCACGAGCAAATCCTGACTTATCTTATTTCAAAAATTCCACTTGAATCGCTGATGCTCATCGCTTTAGGATCTTCCCAACATCCAAATCCTGAACACGTGCTGATGTTCGCAACTATCCTATATTTTCCAGTGGGTACACCTGTCATTGAACAGAGTGGGACTTCTGCGTCGGCAAGATGTCGCATTCCTGTTCCCGATGTCGGGATGGTCCAATCAAATGTATTCGGTGATGGTATTGCTATACCGCCGAAGGTGGAGGTGAGACGACAGGAACTGACTCCAGAAAACGTGCCGATCTTTGCGTCATCGGCAGGCACCAATTCTGCGCTGAAATACTTCGGCACAAAGTCCGCATCAGAACCAAGTATTCGCCATTGAAGCGGTACGACATCTCCTTTTGAGTAAGATTGTTCACCTTGTGGATGTGTTATCTCAAAAGATACTCCCGATTGTTCGCCGCTCTGTATGGTGAACCACCCGTCATTGGTACTATAGATTTTTCCCGTTATATTTTCTGCATCTCTATCCCCATCTTTTGTGCGAAAAACGACCTTGTACTCTCCTCCTACAAGATATACCGGACGATTAGTGGCATCCAAAGCCTTTGACTTGATCCACGCATCTCCCGCAACCGCAGTTCGCGGTGTAAAAGTGAATGTAAATAAACCACTACGAATACTCGATATTCCAGAATCATTTAAGGGGATAATTTCGCCTGTTCTTTTGGAGAGAAGTCCCATTGAAAAAATAATGAACTCAAAGTTGGATTTGCGTGCACTGATGAAAGATTCAACTTTTTTTACGATATCGTCGCTGAAAGCAATTTGTACTGTTGTTGTTTTGCCAGAAACCACCACGTCGCCTGCTTTGGGTACAACAACACTAACATGGCTATTTTGATTTGTTTGGGAACAAGTTTGCATCATCGCCGCGCGGGTTTTGGGGCCGACAGCGCCACGGCCGAAGGTAGTTATGGTGATGCCGTTCTTATTCTGCCACGTCTGAAGAGCTCGCGAGGTAAGCGGACCGAAATAACCTGTTGGGTTAACGCCGAGAAATCGTTGGAGCTTTGATACTTCGCCGTTCGTTCCCGCGTCTGTTGAGCCTTCCGAAAAATCACGAGCGAGCGATATGCAAGCAGAACTACTCTTCGCGTTCGCCGCTTTCTGTTCCTGTAATTGCGCAATGAGCGCGGTGAGTTGTTGGACCTGCGCGAGAAGGGCATTTATCTGTAGCTGCGTCTCGGTGAGGGGAGGAAGGGCAAAGGCAAGGGATGGAGACACGAGTAAGAACACGCCAGCGACTATTGATGCGGATTTTTTAAACATGGTGACTCATGTGATTGCTAAAGATGATAATAAATGAAGCATAGCACCCCCCCGCGCGTTGGAGCAATCGCTACAAAAGATTTGAGGAGACGAGTGTCCCCAACCTCATTGATACTTTTTGTAAATTCGATCGTGATGATCGAAGTCGAGTAGCCGAATTTCTTGGTGGTGAATTTCGTATACGAGCACGAACGAACCAGCGACATGCAATCGTCGACGGTTGCGGAGCGTGTATCGCAATGGCTTCCCCAGCATGGGCTCACGCAGGATTTTTTCTACATTGCGATCGAGTTCACGAAGCATCGCGCGATCTTTTTTCTTCAGATACCGCAGTATGCTATCGAAGAGTGGCGAAACAACGAGAATGTATGGATCTCGCTTCTCCATGGCCTAAAGATCTCGAAGGTATGTTCGAAACCCTTTCATGTCGGAAAGTCTTTTCCCCTTCCCCGCGTCCATAAGGCGCGACTCTCGGTCATAAAGTCGCATCTTTTCAGGCCGGATTTCTAGAATGCCGACAGAAAACTCGCCGTCTGCAAACGCTTTTGTAGCAAACTTCAAGACAGAGGCAAACGGGACGCCTTCACGTTTTGCGCGTTGCATTGCCTTAGCTTTGATCTTTGAGTCTACATTGAATACAACTTGCGTAGTCATATGTATAGTTTATATATAGCTAATATATATGTCAATAGAAATCCTGCCGGCGGCACACCCGGACAATGAAATCTCTCATACATCCACATAATGCATTTGGCCCTCGCTTTAGCTATAATCGATCCGTGAACACGTTTGGGCCAACAAAGGAAAAGCTCGCGAGTGGCACCGTGCATACACTGCCTGATGATTTGCGAAAGGCGCTGATGCAAATACCAGCGGCCCGAGACTTGTGGCAAGACGTTACGCCGCTCGCACGCAATGAGTGGATATGTTGGGTGATATCTGGCAAAAAATCAGAGACGCGGAACATTCGTATAAAAAAGGCACTCTCGAAACTAAAAGGCGGAATGCGCAGGCCATGTTGTTGGGTAGGATGTATACATCGCGCTCTAGCCCATTAGAAATGGTTAGCGAAAAGTACAACCACACATTCGATGATC
>CAYGMC010000034.1:0-9589 GCA_964351105.1 uncultured Candidatus Saccharibacteria bacterium
GATATCACAGCAGTCTTCGGAACTGCTATTCCAGGTTCGAATCCTGGCGGGAGCATTGAATCACGAAAGTAAACTGTCTCAAAAATTGCCGACATTCTGTAGTCCTGTATAATCCGAAGTGTTAAGCGGGTATGGTTTAGTGGTAGAACGCGTCCTTGCCAAGGACGAGAGCGGAGTTCGATTCTCCGTACCCGCATAAAAAAACATTCCGTGGTGTCTTTAAGGAAGTTAAGACCGATAATTTGCTTGGTGTAGAGAGGATTGCAAATATGTGGATAAACCAGTGGATATGTGGATAAAGGACATGTCCTTTAGGCATAAATTAAAATAATGTCCGAAAACGTTTCGTAGTAACGCACAAATTCCCTGTTACACGTGAAAACATCGTTTTTTATAAAATACCACTATTATGGCTAAAATAACAAAGAAAAGAGCTACTGGAGATATGGGTGAAGGAGTTGCAGTTCAATTTCTTCAGAGTAAGGGTTTTAGGGTTATCGAGCGCAACTATCTAAAACCCTGGGGTGAAATTGACATTATTGCTGAAAAAGGGGACTGCGTAAGGTTTATAGAGGTAAAGACAGTTTCACGTGAAATCTTGCCTGACGTTTCACGTGAAAGCTCCTATTACAGGCCAGAGGAGCTCGTGGATACGCGCAAGTTGAGAAAAATCGCACGAACGGCCGCGTTGTACATGGAAACCACGAGAGACAATCGTGAGTACCAGATTGATGTTGTGGGGGTAATACTAAACAAAGAGACTAGAACAGCACGCTGCAGGCTTTTTGAGCAAGCTTTAGAAGATAATTTATAAAGGACAACACTTGTCCAATGAAATGTCCTTTAGAGGCTAAACGTCCTTCCACATAAAGGAATGTATGTTGCGGAAGAGATCTGCTATATCTTTATTCTCTATCACTATTGCGGAAAGATCTCGAAGGCTTATGAGTGCCACCTTTTCGCTATAGATGAGGACGTCCACATTACTGTTGAACGAAGGAGGGAGCTTCTTGCTGAGCTTATTACCACCCCCGTTTCTTTCGCGAATTTCTTGAAGCCTCTTGTAATGCTTATCGGCAACGAATAGATCTCGGCTTTTCAGTGCATGCTGGCTTAGGGATCTGTCGAATTCATCGTAATCTTGCTCGGTAAAATTTTGGAAGAACGTCTCGGCAGGGAAGATAGATTGTACGTCGCCAACCGTCTTGAAAAGATCCTCGTAGATAAGCTTAATCTGTCTTTTTCCTTCGAAATAGGTAACCTTGGGTCTATTGGAGGCGTGTTCATGTAACGTGCTCATCTCAAGTATCGCCCCCTCTATTTTGGCGATATCTCTACGGAAAATGCCAAAGACTCTTTTGGGGTCGACGGCGGAATAGAAGGTACGTTTGCCGGATGGTTCACGTGTAACGTAATCTTTGACCAGCAATTGGTCGATATATTCGTAGCACGTTGCACGTTTAATACTCGTCTCCCGCGACATCTCGGAGATTGTCATTCGGGGTCGACGAAGCAGTGCCAGGTAAACCTCCGCCGCTTTCTCCTCAAGACCCATTACTCGCAAAGCTTCGACGGAACGTTGCATTGGTGCAGTATTTCATATATGTAAAATATGTCCATAAGTCCGACATATTTATGAAATCTTGCTCCATAAAATGGCTCTAAATATGTAATTAATTTGCACTAATGTCGCATATTACAGCATATAACGTTACTTTGATCTATGATAATCCGACATTGGGAATGAACCCAGTGCGCACATTGATAACAGGAGAGTGCGATGTCGGATGCATCACTTTTTGCTGGGGGCCTTTTCGTTCTCGGCTTCGTTCCTTACTTCCTTACAATCTGGGGGATCGGGATATTCGGAGGCGAAATCGAGGAGCCCTTGAAGCCATCGCGAGTGACGTGGCTTATATGGACTTCGCTGGATATCATGATGCTCGTCGGGATGCACGCAAAAGGTGCAGTGAACGGGCTCATCATCTCCGCCACACTGTGTGCTGCGGCCGTGACGGTCCTAGCTTTTGTGAAAAGTGGTACATCCAAGTGGAGTTGGATGGACAAAATCTGTTTTGTCGGGGTAGCTACTGGGATCGCGTTGTGGGCATGGTCGGCTGACCCATTGGTCGGTATCTATGCTGGGGCAGCGGTGGTGGTGGTCGGCTCTCTTCCGATTTTCATCGAGGCACTGTGTTCTTTCAGTTTTGAGATGATGTTCTCTTGGATGCTGTTCGTCTTTTCTGGCCTTGTGTCAGTTGTCGGAGCGCCATCGGGGCTTGAGCATAAAATCCAGCCTGTTGTGTTTACAGTGATCGCGGTGGTGATGTGCCTCGCCATCATCGTATCTTTCTTCCGGTCAGCATTCGAATGATTGCGTGGGCCGTGACGTCTTCTCAGCGTAGGCAGAGAGACGTGTCTCGGGACAAGACTCGTGCGTCCGTCGCACGAGTCTTTTTCTTTCCTGTGTGCTAACATGCCCTCAAACGGGGCGTAGTATACCGGTAGTACGCTTGGTTTGGGACCAAGTAGACCGAGTTCGATTCTCGGCGCCCCGACACGATCAATATTGAGGTGCTTTGATACGTGCCACGTACTGATTCATGAGAGCGGGCAGTACATTCGTATCAAAAGTTTGTTTTTTTGCGGCAAGATCTCCCTCCAAAACGGTGGCAAGATCATCACCCGTCTGTATTTCTAAATCACGCGATATGTAGGTGAGTGAGAGGGCGTTGAGGTTTCTTGCCGCGGTCGTAGCCTCGTCCGACGTGGTAGTAATAAGTCCAATGAGACGACCCCACAGGTTGACAACTGCGCCACCTGATGACCCGCCCTGCGCCCCAATGACTCCGTGCAGGGAAATAGCATCGACCGAACCTGTTTTAAAAGTAAGGAGTTTGTTTACAGTCGTAAAAGACGATGCAGCATATAAATTGTTTATAGTAGCAAGTCCCTTTATGAATTCCGCCGGATAACTCGCCACGAGTACTTCATCACCGGCAAATCCGACTGCTTCGCGTGCATCGTAGGGCAGATAGGGGAATTGCGATGGGGGAGGTGACCCATCGGAAGTGCCCATAATCAGGAGAAGTGCGTAGTCGTGTTCTCCTGTGCCCTGAGGGTGGCTGGTGTTGAGTTCTGCCACATGCTCCGTGACCCATATGGGTGGAATGTAGAGGACGCGCGCTTTCCACGTATCTTTGGCGGGCGATCCTGTGCGAAGTGTACAAGCTAGGTTGATAGCAGGATTTTCCGACAATAACACGTATTGAGCGACATGAGCGTTGGTTAGGACAACGCCGCGAGAGTCAATGATTACACCACTTCCGGATACCGGGCTAATAGACCCACTCGAAGAGCAAAAAATATTTACGAGCACGTTCCGAGTGTTGGTATTCAGGTCTGCGGGGGAAAGCCGGGGAAACGAATAAGGATTTTGAATGCGTGCAACTTGTCCGACTACCGAGTCGTCAATCTTTTCTTCTGCGGTGGTGGCTACAGATTCGGCGATCTGTACCTGAGTAATCTTTGTGATGCGATTTACTACGGGGGTAGTCGTTGCTGATACCGCTGGAAGAGAAGTTGTTGCCGGCTCTGAGTGAGAGGTAATTTGGGACACAGATTCTGTTTTGGGTGGTGGCGAAGACACAAGCGTGAGCAGGAAAAACGCCAGGGCTATAGAACCCACCACAATCATGGTGTAGTGGAGCACGAGGCGAAAAAATGGTGTCATAGACCTTGAATATACGGTCAATAGAGCGCCGCGACAAGTTTTGTGATTTAATGGGACACGAAGGCGGGATTAGTTTAGTGGTAAAACACGAGTTTTCCAAACTTGGGTCGGGAGTTCGATTCTCCCATCCCGCAGCGAGTGAAGTGAGCGAGGGGAAGCACCGTGCCTTCGCACGGTGCGGGGGAGAGTCGAAAGGCGGAGCTATGTTGCAGTCACCAGACTGCAACAGCGAGCCGGGGTAGCGGAATTTTTCGAGCGGCGCCGAGAAGAATATCCGTGACCGATTCTCCCATCCCGCACCAATACAAAAGCCGTCGTGTCAGGCGCGACGGCTTTTGTGCACAAACAGCACCTCCTATTTAACAGCGTCCTTCAGTGTCTTCGAAGCGCGGAATTTTGGTACACGCATTGATTTGATCTGAATCGATGCACCTGTACGTGGATTGCGACCCATGCGACCAGCGCGGGTCTTTGCTTCAAAAATACCGAGACCAGCGATAGAAACATCGCCACCTTGTTTCAAGATCATCGTAATCATGTCAATCATTGCCTCTACCGCACGTTCAGCATCTGCTTTCGTGCAGTTGATTGTCGAGGCGACTTTTTCCACAATATCCATTTTATTTGCCATATGTTTTTTGAATTTATAAATAAAATTACACTCGACCTTATAGAAGCATTGTCGGTGCTTCGGCGGGGCGCGGCGCACGCGCGCCGTCTAGCCTCCTTAAGACCATTTTGAGCCGTATTTTCTCGCTGTCAACGCCTTTCAAAACCAGCCAACAAAATATGGGGATACGTAAATTTCATGCTTAGCGTATCGAAAGATCCCACAGGGTCGCGAAAAATTGACGATAACTTCCAGCGACTTCTTTGCCCGAAAGAGTGAAATCAACGAGCGTATCGCCATAGGTCACGAAACTTACGTTGCCTGGGCGCACCTCGATGCTCATTGCGCCGATTAGCAGGCTCAGCAATATACGATACTCGAACAAGGGTTCGTGTTTTTCGCGCCATGCCAGATGCTCTCTCTGCGCTTCTGCTCCCAAGTAGCGAATCGAGATGTTTTTTTCCTTTTGGATGCGATGATATTCCTGCCAGAGTCCTGTTTCCTTGAACGTTTTACTGTACCGCTCGGTTTGTGTCGCGATGACATCAAATGTACAGCCGTCGGGCGCTTCCTGAAGCAATTGCAATTGATGCGCCATGAATGCGTCGTCGCCTTGATACACTTCAAAATCTTGCGCGTGTGCGCCGCTATAGCGGCCTTCGAGCTGACGCACCATCGCGACCGCCGACAATTTCTTCTCATCAAGTATCGAGACAATGCGTTTGGGTGGATTCGCGCTGAATTTCTTCCGACCGCGTACTATCACATGCCTGGCGAGGCCCAATTCCTCGAGGCGAGCGAGTGCGTTGTAGACGAACTGCTTGTGAAGGCCGGTAGCAAGCACGAGCTTGGATGAGCCAGTGTCGCGGCGGGGAAGCAGAGCCAAATACACGGCCGCCTCTTTCTCGGAGAGTCCGAAATTCTCGAGACTCTTCAGTAGGTCTTTATTTTCTGTTTGGTCAATTATTTTTGACATACATCTAAAATAGCTCGCATATAGTGATTATATAGTCAATATTTTAGTCGTCAAGATGCATTGACCTTTTATGTTGTTATGTTATAGTTTTGTGAGAAGTCCAAGAGTTCTTTGACGTCAGCCCGTCCTCCGGGTTTCGGTAGGGGAGAAAGAAAATGATGAGCAAGGCCGAGTTCCTCCGAAAAATCAAGGTCGCGATGGACCTGATGATAGGGGGTGCGAACCGGGCCGAAGCGGCTCACAAAGTTGGGATCCCAGACGCTGAGTTGCTGTTTCCGATATACGTATGCGTGGCGAACCCACAGCACAACAGCACGATCGATCTGTTGTACTGCATCGAGGCCGCATGGGAAGAATACCTGGCCACCAGTGCGCAATAGATCTCGTGAAAGAAAAACCACGGGAGACAGGGAAGCGTTGAACCGCATCAGGGGGCTCGGAAGCCGCGACTGGCAATCGCGGCTTCTTCTATATTGTGGATATTGTGTTTTAGGCAAGGACATTTGGTGGATGAGTGAAATTTCTATGATTGAGGAGTATTTTGCCTCAACAGAGCCACTAGACGCGCTTTTCCCACACGATGTTGAATATCTGCCGCATCGCGTCAGCCAGTTGTTTATCGTCAATAATGGTCGCGTGTAGATTTTTCTCATTCATGATACGTACGAAATCTTCAGCAACTTCTATTGAAACATTGGAGGGGAACTCGTATTGCTTCAGGAATCGTATCTCTATGCTTTCTGTCTCTTTGGAGAGCTTGATGCTGTCCTTGTAATATTTCCCAGCGCTCTTCTCCGCCATGACGATCTTGAAGGAAATGTCGGCGGCAACTGCCTTGCGATCCCACGCACTAAAAAGTCTGGGAATGTCCTCGTGTGCTCCCCGCAGGTCTTCGTAGAAAGAATGGAATGTCTTGCCTCGCATCGAATCGAATTTGTAATCCATCGCTTCAGCGATGCCACGAATCCCCGTAAAGAAATAGACCCCTGGGCGATCAGCACCTCCGAGGGCGTGCAGTTGCGGGACGACTGCACGCACAGACTTGATTCTGTTCTCCTGTTCTTGGAGGTACTCGACGATGTCT
The DNA here is from genome assembly GCA_964351105.1 of uncultured Candidatus Saccharibacteria bacterium. Lineage (GTDB taxonomy): Bacteria > Patescibacteriota > Minisyncoccia > Phycocordibacterales > UBA2100 > UBA10103. Next base: position 6,404 of record CAYGMC010000034.1, read on the forward strand.
CTCGCCGCAAACAAAGCTTTTTTCGCGTGAGGAATCTTGAGTGCAAGACCTTTTGTGCGCAAATCTTCCAATATCACATACACTGTCGGCTTTTTGACGTCGCAACGCAGGGCAATCTGATACGCGGTCGCTGTCTCTAGCGAGAGTAAAGCTAGGTACACGACCGCCTCCTTCTCGGAAAGTCCGATTCTCTGGAGGGTGCTTGCAAGGTCGGGAAGTGTGTTCACGGGCCCAATATAGCCGACGCATCCAAAAAGTCAATTATTCTGACTATTTATGATAGTAACTCAAAATAAGTAGATTTATAAGCATTTTATATCATCAATTAACGCTCGATTGGTCTATATATTTTGACTATCAACGAACACGCTGTCTATTTGTGATAGTGCCTGGGAATAGTCCTGGGCTGAACGTGGGACAAAAACCGATGTGCGACATCACGAAGAACGTTTTCTGCCCGAAGTGCGGGGGGCAGGGTACGGTCGAAATACACGTGCGAGAGGTCGTCCGCGGAGATGGGGCGTGGCCAAAGGAGATGTCGGCGAGAGTAATGGTTCCCGCCATAGTCCTGGCTTCATTGGGGCTCGCGCTTTTTATGGCAAATTCGTTCCTGTATCTGCGGATCGATTCGTTGTGGTGGCTCATGGTATCGCTTCCAGGAATTGGAGGGGTGCTTTATGAGACCTTCCGCTACGACATGCGTGTCAAACGGTTCAAGAGGGACGTTTTCCCCGACGTTAACCCGAAGAAGGTTATGTTTCGGGTGCTCCCGTCGTGGGATTGGGCTCGTGATGATGGGATGGTGTATGCGATTTTCGTGAAAGAAAAACCACGGGAAGCGGAGAAGAGCTGACCACCGTCGCAAGACAGGGGCCGCGACTGACAACCGCGGCTTCTTTTATTTGTGAATATTCGCTTGACAATGAAAACTCTGGATATACAATGTATACACTATGGCAACAGTACAAAAGTGGGGAAATAGTCTTGGCGTGCGGATACCGCGCGATATGGCGGAGGATCTCGGTCTTTTGGAGGGTAAGCAGGTGACATTCGAGAAGCGCGGGGGTGCGCTCACGGTGCGCGCAGTGAAAATACCGCGCTACTCGCTCAAAGAACTTTTGAAAGATATCAAAAAGCCATCCAAACTCACAAAAGAAGATCGTGAGTGGCTCGATTTCCCACCTACGGGCAAAGAAATTATTTAACGATTATGACCGCGCATCGTCGAAAAGAGGCGTATGCTCCCAAGCGCGGCGATATCGTATGGCTCAATCTCGACCCTGCGCGTGGGCGCGAACAAAAAGGCTTTCGTCCGGCACTTGTGGTGAGCGCAGAGGAATTCAACAGTAAAGTCGGCCTTGCCTACGTTGTACCCATCACTTCAAAAGAAAAAGCATACTCAATCGAGGTGGTTATTACCGGTACCAAAGTTCACGGGGTTGCGCTCACATCGCATTTGCGAGCCGTTGACTGGCGCGATCGGCCGATGCGATTTATTGAGCACTGCCCGGCAGATGCCACACGGCATGTAGTAGGATTGATAGTCTCTTTCTTAACCCAAGATTAACCGCCAATCGCTATGAACTGGGTCTTTGCGATAGTAAATGGTAGGCTCACGGAGTTTTTCTTCGAGAAGAAACGGGGAAAGGTGTATGCGTTGGGACATGCGTACGTAAAATTGAGCGAATACAAAACGCTTCGCGAGCAGCGAATCATAAAAAGTGATACAAAAAAGTATCGTTTTACGCACAGGAAGAAACAATACAAAAATCAGTTAACGGGAAAGATGGAAGCACAGGGGAGCTTCGAGAGATAGGGTTTAACGCGCGTATTCGATCACCCTCGTTTCGCGAATGACACTCACCTTGATTTCGCCCGGGTACTGGAGCTCCTTTTCTATCTTGTCGGCGATGTCGCGTGCCATTTTGCGGGCATCGAGGTCGGTAATAGCTTCTGGCTTCACAATCACACGGATTTCACGACCTGCCGCAATGGCGAAGCTCTTTTCCACACCAGACTGACTATTGGCGATCGCTTCTAATTCCGTGAGACGCTTAATGTAATTTTCGACAGAATCACGACGTGCGCCCGGTCGGGAAGCTGAAAGCGCGTCTGCCACTTGCACGATCATGCTCTCAGGTGTTTCGTACGGATATTCTTCGTGGTGTGCCTGCATTGCTTTCACCACACGTTCGTCCACGTTGAATTTTTGAAGAATTCTGCGACCGATTTCGACGTGTGTGCCAGGTACTTCGTGGTCGACTGCCTTGCCAATGTCGTGAAAAAGTCCACCGGCACGAGCGACAGCAGGGTCTGCACCCAATTCTTCGGCGAGCATACCAGCAATGTGTGCTACTTCGAGTGAGTGGTCGAGCACGTTTTGTCCATAACTGGTGCGGAAATAAAGGCGACCGAGGATCATAAGCAATTTTGGATCGAGGTCGGAAAGACGCGCCTCAAAGGCAGCCTCGCCACCCTTCTTTTTGATGATGTTGCTGATTTCTTGCTCGGCTTTTTGTACCGACTCTTCGATGCGCGCAGGTTGAATACGGCCGTCAAGAATAAGGTTTTCGAGTGCGATGCGTGCGACTTGTCGACGAATTGGGTCAAAAGATGAGAGGGTAATGGTACCGGGCGTGTCGTCGACAATGACATCCACCCCGGTCGCTCGTTCAAAGGTGCGAATATTGCGCCCTTCTTTACCGATTATTTTACCTTTTATTTCATCGTTGGGGAGCGCGACGGTCGTTGCAAGCACGTCTGCAACGACAGAATTCCCCAGTCGATGCACTGCCGAAGTGAGTATTTCCTTGGCTTTTTGATCGAGGCGTTCATTACTCGATATCTCAAGTTTGCGCATACGACCTTCCAGATCCGTCTCGTACTGTTTTTCAACAGATTTTATCAGTTCACTTTTGGCTTGCTCGGCATTGAGGTCGGCGATTTTTTCAAGCTCTATTTGTCGCATGCGGAGAATTTCTTCAGCTTTTTCTCTTGCCGTACTTATTTCTTCGCTTTTGCGTGCGATGAGCTCTTGTTCTGTATCAAGATTGGTCTGTCGTTTGTCGAGGAGTTCTTCGCGACGTATGTGTCGCTCTTCTACCTGTTTCAATTCGCGTTCGCGCTCTTTGTATTCATTAGTCAAACGTTCGCCGCGTTCTTCCGCTTTCTTTTCAGACTCCTCAA
>CAYGMC010000035.1:0-8318 GCA_964351105.1 uncultured Candidatus Saccharibacteria bacterium
GATCATCGAATGTGTGGTTGTACTTTTCGCTAACCATTTCTAATGGGCTAGAGCGGTTGGCGATTTTTGCGCTCAATTCAATTGCAACCTTTTGTGTATAAAAAAGAATCTCCCCCGCCAGACGCGCCGGCAGGGGGTGTTGTAGAGCTAAACCGAAGCACGCAACGTCTTGAAAATCTTCCGACTTCAAGTCATCAAGGCACCGTGCAAGATTCAGCCCTACGCTTCGAGATCAACTCGAGATCAGGTTGTCTGGGTTACACCTTCCCCAGCAGCAGTCCACGACGTTCTCGAGCGTGAAGAGCTCCCGGTTCATATCCTGCCCATATGTCGCGCGCAACAACGCGAGAGTGTAATCTGCACTGGCGCGCTTCGCGACCCTCTCTCGCTTCGTTTCCGCGGGGTCGTGGTCGATGAAGCAGGCGAAGTACGTGTCGCAGAATCTCCGGTAGAATCTGGTGTGCAAGACCATCGCGTGCCAGATACGATCAATCTCCTTGAACATTTGAAGACCATTGCCTTCTGATGCCTGCGGGATGACCGCGAGCCACTGAAGAAATGCGTCCAGAAGTTCTTTGGCCCGTGCTTCATCTGGAACACCGCACGTCTCAACGGCCGTGTCCAGAATCGGGCCGAAGTTTTCCATCTGCATGCGCCGGTATATTTCGAGAGCCGGAGACTGGGAATCCAGACACCCCATCAAGGCCGAGAGATTGGTCACTGCCAACTCATTGCCCGGTGTTTGCGTCGTACTCATTGTCGGTTACCTTCCGTGGTGATGTGTAGAGCGCCCATCGATGTGTAAGAGCGTTCCATTTCAAACACTACCCCCCCCTCGCAATAAAATCAAGAAGCGGCTGCCGTGCGGCAACCGCTTTCCGCCCCAACGTCCTGTCAAAAGGCGTTGGAATTTTCGTCCACTCGAACCCATGCCTTGAAGGAAGTGAATATTCTCTCGGCTCTAGTACCGAGAAGCATATTAAAATCCGTCGGGATCTTCCCGCCGTTTTCTTCGATGATGACACCGATGAGATGGCGCATTCGTGTGGCAAACGCCTCACGGTTCCAATCCGCTACCTGGGTGGATTTCATGTTCATGAATGCGAGGAACAAAAAGGTCGCTACGTCTCCCAGTGTCGGATTCAGCATCGGAACCTCCCAGCGGTTACTATCCTACTTTCGATTATGCCACACTATTGCTCCCCATACCAGTTGGCGAGTACGACTTCGATGGTGGGGTCGCCAGCGTTTACCAGTGACTTGAATTTCTCTACATCCGAAAGACCGTCGGGGCCTCGATAGTGATAGGGATACACCGTGCGAGGTTTGAAGGCGAGCACCGCGTCCGCGGCCTCATCGACGCTCATGGTATACGGAAGATTCATAGGTACGAGTGCGATGTTTATATTTTTGAGTGCGCGCATTTCAGGAATGCCTGCAGTGTCGCCTGCAATGTAAACATTAAAATCATTCCGCGAGAGCACGTAGCCGTTGCCTCTCCCTTTTGGGTGCCGACTATCGTTCGACTCGGGAATATTGTACATCGGTATCGCACGAATCTTCAGATCCTGCTGTATCATTTCTTTACCATTCGCAAGTACAAGAGCGCGCGCGGCGAGCTCTGGAGTGAGCAGGTCTTTGACAGCCTGTGGAACAACGAGCATCGTATCTTCGCGTATCACTGCCGCCAGTGTGGTGGTACTTAAGTGGTCTCCGTGGATATCGGTAACGAGAATTATGGTGGGCGCGGGTTGATTTGCAAATGCCTCAACGCCTCCGACAGGGTCGGTGTATATCACCATATCGCTCCACCTCAAGATGGCGGTGGCGTGAGAAATCGGAATTATTTGTACAGGGCTTTGCATGGAAATTTCACTCGCATCTTCATTATTGTATATCAAGTTGGTAAACACGAAAAAAATGAGTGTGGAAGCGAGGAGTGCGACCGAAATTCCGATACTTTTTTTCATACATCACTTAATCAATGCGGGCATTGTAGCACGCGAGGCGGCGATCTCGGCTGAAAGCACACTGCGTGTCTTTGGTCCCAAAAGCCCTGTCGCTTCCAGGTCGTGTGCACTTTGATATGCCTTGAGCGCGGATTGCGTGCACGCACCCACCACTCCGGCCACGGGACATTCAGCAAAAGTTTTCCCCACAGGAGGATAGTACCCGAGATGGCGCAATGCGACTTGGAGCGCGTACACACCTGCGCCACTCTCATCTTTTTTGGCCGTTACGTTTGCAAAGTCATACGGCAATGAGATCGAACCATAGGTAGGGTACACGGGGTCGTGGAAAAAATCTTGCAGGCCGAGATAGGTCTGATACGCATAGTCCGCGACGACAGTGGGAAGTACGGACGCTTCTTGAAATTGCGGCTCGTATATATATCCATACTCGATAAGCAGAGCCGCGCCATCGACACTATTATTTGAGCCAATGGCGATGAGCTCTTGATCTTCGACAACTCCCACATCCTCTTTGGGCAGGGTGCTCGTGGCATGATACGCATTGAGACGCACCGCGATCGATTCGGCAATTGCGCGCGATGCTTTCGCGTTAGAGTATTGACGGTCAGGCACATAGATAGAGAAGCCGCCATACTCACCTTCTCTGCGCAGGCGACGCTTCGCGTCGTCATTGACGTGCAGATGGAGCGTAATGTCGTACTTTTCATCGCTCGCCCATTTATTAATCCCGTACAGTTGGAACACAGCGAGATCCGGAGCGGTGTTGTGGTATACCTTTTCATCTGCCGGAAGAATTTTCCCGTCGGCGAGATGACGTGCCATTTGGAGCGACTGCGATTTTTGGAATGCCACAATGTTGCCTGCGCGCGTATCGAAATACGATTGCAAAAGAGGATTCCACGCGGTTTTTGAACGCGCGACCATCACCACATAATGCGTGTTTTGCCCCAAGAGGCGCGCAAGCGCGTTTGCAATATCCACCACCACATCACGCTCGTATACGCCATTGAATTCCGTCCCCCCATCACGTGGCTGGTGGCCGGGCACAATGAGAACGCGAACTTTTTGCGCAGGTTGTGGCGGTGCGGGAGAGGCGGCCACCACCGCGCCGCCGATATTGGCATTGTGATAATTGTTTTGGATCTGCTCGACAGTGATGCTCTGGGTAAAAAACGCAGCGGCCGATTGCGCTCCCCACATACCCCCACTTCCCACAGGTAAAAACATGACGAGCAAAAGCGCGCACCCCGCACCCGCAAAGCAAAGTGCCAGCATGATGTCCTTTCTGTGCATATGCCAAAGTATAGCGCGCAAATAAGCGCGTAGCGCAAGATTTAAGGAGTAATTTTGGGGCTTTCCTTAAATTCAACTTTTCTCACAAAATACAATCCTATGGCGACAAAAATTGCCATAGAAATTGCCGCGATACGATAGCGAGTCGGTCCAAGATGGATAAGTAGCGAGGTTATCAATCCCCACGTGAGTGGGCCGAGAAAGGTCGAGACACGTTCGGCTAGTGTGTAAAAACTAAACCCGTAATTTAATTTGTGAACAGGAGTAAGCGCGGTCATGGCGGCGCGTGTAACAGCCCATATCGAGCCAAAAAGAAAACCCATCAATATGGTACACGCTACAAAAAGAGAGAAGTTTTGCACCATCCCTAAAACAGGAAAAAGTATTACCCAACTTCCGATCACGACTGTGAGTGTTTTCTTGAGGCCAATTTTATCTGCGACCCAGCCAGAACATAGCGCGCCAACGACTGACGTGACCAAGATGCCAACCAAAATCATTGATTTTGTATTGTCCGGTACAGAAAACACATTTTGGAGAAAAATGGGAAAATTATTTGAAGCAGTTATTATGGCGTCATTAAAGAAGAAATACGCGATAAGAAATAATTTCATATTCGGCTCTTTGATCAACTCCTTAAATTGATCCCATTGGCTCTTGTATTCTCCTAGTATGTTCACTTTTGAACTTGCGGCTTCTTGTTTTGGCAATTTGAAAAATAAAAGCATTGGTAAAGCGAGAACGAAAAATAAGACAACTGCTGGTAAAAATGTTTGCGCGCGTCCCACTTCGCCGATAAGGTAAATCGCTCCGCTTGCCAATGGCAACGTGATGAGCAAACCTGCTATTTGTCCAAGCCAATTACCGGCTTGTCCAATACCCGATATTCGCCCCCATTTTTCTGGCGGGGCAATATGATGTAAAAACGCGTTATAAAAAACGAATGAAAATTGATAGAAGTAGGTGGCCAAAATAAAAAACAGAGCCGCTAAAAACACTTTTTGAGAGAAAAAGAGCGCGACAAGAGTCGCGCTCAAAAAACAAACAAGGGTGAAGATGGTGATTGTGTTGAAGTATTTTTGTTGTCGCCCTGTTTTATCGGCCATGCTTCCTACAATGGGAGCGGTCAAAAGTAACAAAACCGATCCGATACTAAAAATCATGTTGTACCAGAAATCTGACACACCTTTATCGATTACCAACCATTGAGAAAAATACAAAAAGAAGACGATAGTAACTATCGAATTTGCAAAGTCGTAAAGAGTCCAGAGGAAAACATTCTTTTTATTCATAGTGTGTCCCATTCGCACAACAATGGCATTGTAAGATTCAACCACGTGAAACTCTATAATTAACTTGAAATATCGGCGTAGTTAAATAAAACACCGAACTGTTTGCACCAAACTAGCGCGTAGCGATATTTTTTAACATCAATACCCGCGGGGATTTCATAGTTCACGTTTCCTTCAGTTGCTTTGAGTGTTCCCAAATTCACAAAATCTTTCGCCTCAAGATCAGTCGCCAAATACACATACAAGTCGGGACCATTGATTGTCTTGAAGTTTTCATAACGGATATACGACGCATCTTCTCCATGCACTAAGCGAACCGTGCCAGAAGCGGGATGTCCGCTGGTGCCCGTCACTGGAGCAGAGACAGTGCTGACTGTTTCTTGAGTTACCGGCGCTTTTTCTTCCACTTTGATACTCCTAAACAGTGGAGAGATTGCGTAGTATGCAAAGGCCATAATTACGACCGCAACAACCGCGCCTGTTCCGTAGAGGACTTTTCTTTTCATAATTCGTTACCTTCAATAGGAGTATACAGTATTCTCACTGCCCGCTTCCTTCAGTGTATCGCTCTGTTCAAACTGACTGTCTGGGTCGATGTTGGAGCCATCCTAACAAAAAAATAACGGTCGCCTTTTGAGCGACCGCCTGACAATTCTCATCCTACGAACTGCGAGAGCGCCGTCTTAATCGCTTTCGCCGGTAGGTAGACCAAGAAGAACGCCGGCTCAGTCTCCGTGAGCTCTTCGTTGCCCCCGCAGACCATACCCAAAACGTTTCCGAAACTATCCCAGATTGGACTGCCGGATACTCCTGGCCAACTGCGCATAACTAGCCCGCGAAGCGGATTCTTAAAAACCTTTCCCGCTACGTTGGCTTGTTCGATAGTTTCGACGTATTGGCCTTCCAGTCGAGTGAAGCGCCTCGGTAATGGAGCAACAGTCTGCGGACTGATCACGTACGTTTCCTTAAATTCTGGTCGAAGCAGAACGTTTCTGGCATGACTGAGAACGGCACCTTTCGATATTGCCTGCTCAGACAACCTCACCGGAGTCGGCACTTCATCCATCCGCATTTCTAGAAATGCCAGATCCATTCCCAGCTCGGCTGGTAAAATCATGGTTCTCACGGCAGTCTGTGTGGGAGGTAGTCTTTGACCGCTGGCGTCAGAAAGTATCATTTCATAATTGCCAACCAAATCGTCAACAGTGTGTGCGGCGGTGGCCAACACGACTCTCTTTCCCTTTACCGATACTGGAAAAAGTACGGCAGCACGTGCCATCTGGCGAGGACGATTAGGGATATTCAACATGAACAGGGGCGGTTCTTTCATCGCACTTCCTCTCTGCTTTCTGATACTAGAATATCACGACTTTACAGAAAATCAATTTTTGGAGGCTGGGACGATGTTGAAACCATTATCTCTTTGCCAGATATTCGTCAATAAGCCTAATGTCGACCAAATCTTTCTCGCGCCCCGAGGTTACCTTCCAGCGCCGAACTTCTTCTAAGGATGCAAAAGGAACTCCATCCACTACATTCGCTGTTGCAAGTAGCTCTTTAAGGGACGGATCGTGCGAACTGAAGCTCCAACTCTTTTCGTGGGCCTCAAAGACACCGTACACCAGTGGGACATCATTCGGACCTTTATCTAATTCTTTCCAGCCTGTCTCCTTTAGCTTTTGAAAGATTTCTTCGGAGACGAGAAGGTCAATATCGTTTGCCTCGCGTATTCCCGCCGCCGCCAAAGGACAGCTACCAAAAACAATGTACGAATCTTTCTGAAGATTTAGACTTTTTACTTTCTCGATGATTTTTTTCCTGTCATATTCTAGTCTAGCATTAGGTACTTGGAATAACGCGGGCTATCCGCATGATTTTTTCTCTTCCCTCCCCTTTTATTTTTCCTTAGAAATTCTTTCGATATCTTCTTGCAAAAGCAAAATAGTTAAGGAACATTCCTTTGTCATACCTATCGACGGCCTTGTCGAAAAACCCACATACTCAACCTTTTTTCCCATGGCAATAACCTGTTTTATCGCAGGGAGCAGGTCAGTGTCAGAGCTAAAGACAACGGCAGTGTCATATTTGTTTTCAAATGCACCAGCGACAATATCAACAGCAATTTTCACGTCAACACCCTTCTCTCTAATGTCGTGATCATAAACAATTCTTCCTCTTTCAATATGGAAGTTCTGCTTTTCAAGATTGCTTAGAAACTTTTGTTGACCGTCGACCATTCGTTGACTACTTTCTGTGTTATCGTGATTTCTTACAATCCCAACGTAGTATCCTTTGGAAACCAATTCACGACCTCGGAGGACAAAATCAACAAGCCCTGAATAATCGAATCGCTTTTGAGGCAAAATCTTGTGCTGTTTGAGAAGTCTATAGAGATTACCCCCATCAATAAAAACAGCTACTTTTTCTGACATAAAGGAAGTATACAACCAAAACTGCCCTTGCATTGCTGCAGGGGCAGTGAGGTTAGAAGCTCCATTATAGCTTAACGTATAGTAAATTGCAAGTTGTGTTATCCACACTCAGAAAACTGTCCTACCTAATGGTCGGGAGGCCTGGTCGGGAAGCCTCGCCTCCCGACTTCAATGAGCCGATCACGACATTTCTTCTATTGCTTCTCTGGTCGTTTTTATCTTCTTTCCACTTGGCAAAGTAAGAACAGTTTCTATGCGAGCCGCAATATCTGTCGGCTCTTTCTGATTATCTTCTACTCGTATTTCTCCGGTTTTTCCATCAATAATTATGTGGGCTTTTTTACCACCTCCGGCTTTCTCTCCAATAAGTAAATGTTGATCTTCATCTTGCGAGCGCGATTCAACAAATAGTCCTTCGGTTTCTAGCCGATGCTTAATAGTTTTTTCGGCTTCGTGCTGTTGAAGAATATCCAAAAGTGGTTGTATTTTCCCCCACGGGCCATCAATTGGGTAGCCATTGCTATTTGTCCACCAGGACTGAAGTCTTTTGTCTGCAAGCAACTTTCTAAATCTTAAACCTGGAATTGAATCCTTAGGTAAAAGCTTTTCCAAATGGTCAATTAGAGACTTTTGAATAGATTGCGCTTCTTCAGTCAAAAGCAAATTTTCCTTCAACGCTTGCTCTTTTCGCCAAACTTCTTTTATCGCATTTACTTCAGTAGCATGGCTTGGTTTAATTTTTGGATTATATTCGGCCACATCTTCGAGAAGAGCATCCAAAACTTTTTTCCTATTATCTAATTCTTTTAAGTATTGGTGGACATTAAAATCATCATCAATATACGAAGTAGTAGTTGTTCGTTGTTGCTGGAAAAGTTTCAAACCTTCTTGCCCAAAAATTTCTTCTACAAGCCTATACGCTTTGTTAATCCATAACTGGTATTCAGTACCCCAATGTTCATGGTTTTTCAAACCATCAATTTTTGCGATCTGCTCTTTAAGTTTTGAAAGTTTTTCGTCCATACATTTTTATGATACTCCTCGGACTCCGAACCTATCTCAAAAGTCTTCGTCGAAAGCGTGCTCGTTTCGACGCGATTTTTACGCTTAAAAATCGACTGGGGGACTAGGACTCGCCTCTCGTTCTGCTGAACTCGAGACCTTCGCTTCCTCTTCGGAAGCTGCGGCCCGCGCTTCGATTCCAGTCCACCGACAGTATGCGCAAAAAAGCTGGCAGAAGCCAGCCTTTTGCACATTACTGGGGGACTAGGACTCGAACCTAGATACTCAGGACCAAAACCTGATGTCCTACCATTAGACGATCCCCC
>CAYGMC010000036.1:0-8131 GCA_964351105.1 uncultured Candidatus Saccharibacteria bacterium
GTTCGCCTTGCGATCGAGCGTGAGGTATTCGATGCCGACATTGAGCATGAATTGCAGACGCGCCGTGATCTCGCGGATTATGACGCGCGAGATGTCTTGTTCTTTCTTGCTCAATTTCAGCGCATTAAAAAAACGCATCGCCTCCTCGATAGAAAACGCGGCGAGATTGACGATGTTGGTGCCTTTGCCGGGGCCGTTGTGATCATCGGAGATAGCGACTGCTCCGAGAAACACATTGAGTGCTTCGGGCCGCAAGCGTGCACCCGCGCAGACGTCGCACGGCTCGTCGCCAAAGAAATATTTGCTCCCCAAACCCTTGCACTCGGGACACGCGCCGTAGGGCGAATTGAATGAAAAGAGGCGCGGCTCTATTTCTGGAAATGAAAATCCGTCGTAGGGGCACATAAACTTCGCCGAGACGATGCTACTCCCGCCTGCCGCATCCGTAATCCTCACCAACCCTTCCGACTCCGTGAGCGCTCGCTCGATAGCCTCGCTCGCGCGCTCGCGCGCCGCCTTCGCGTCGTCGGTAAATTCTGATACGAAAATTTCGTCTACGATAATATCGATGTCGTGTTTGAAATGTTTTTTGAGGTCAACGCGTTCACGCAAAGATTTTTCTTCGCCGTCTACGATCGCCTTTTCAAAACCTTTGTTGAGCATGTCGTAGAGAAGCTGGTAATACTCGCCCTTACGCCCCACCACAACGGGCGCAGATATGCGTATCTTGGCCGACGAGACTCCTTTCGTGAGCTTCCCGCCCGAGGCGGGTCGGCCTTGGGCCGATTTTCTCGCATCTTCGACGATGTGGAGCACCGATTCGAGGATTTCCTCATTGGATTGTTTGCGCACTTCCCTGCCGCAGGTCGGACAATGTGGATGTCCGATGCGCGCATAGAGCACGCGGAGATAATCGTAAATCTCTGTGATGGTGGCGACTGTCGAACGAGGGTTGTTGGAACGCGACTTTTGATCTATCGAAATGGCGGGCGAGAGGCCGGTGATTTCATCCACATCGGGCTTCTGCATTTGGCGCAAAAATTGCCGCGCGTATGCCGAAAGCGATTCCACATACTTGCGCTGACCTTCGGCGAAAATCGTATCAAACGCGAGCGAAGATTTGCCCGAGCCCGAAAGTCCCGTAAACACCACCATTTTCCCGCGCGGTATCTCCACGCTCACGTTCTTCAAATTGTGCGTCCGCGCACCCTTAATGACGATCTTGCCTCCTTCTGTGTTTTTTGATTCAGATGCCATAGGTCGTCATACATAGTCCCGACCCCCGCTTTGCGCTAGGGGTTGCTTGCCCCGAGCTTATGATCGAGGGGGCAGAGAGATTGTATCACGTACAGGCCAAAATTACGGGGTCTGAAAAAATTGACTTTCGGTAATTATCATGTTTCACTGCAAGAAGAACGCTGAGGCACCGGCCTCTGCTTATGACTCAGGGAGAGTATCGTGAAAACAGCTGGAAAAATATGGATTGGAGTCGCCCTTTTGGTGGTTGTGGCGTTGGCGGCAATGCCATTCACCCAACCTTCCCCGGAAGAACGCCTGGTTAAGATATTCGTCTTGGGCTTAGAGTCCAAGAATTCATGTCTCAGGATTAGCAAGGGGTCCGTGAAGAGGCCAACGTGCGAAGTAATGCACGACTTGTTTCTTGTCATGGTCACGCGGGAACTCCTGCGCGAGAGGCACTATCGCCGAGTTACAGTTCTCATTCCTTGGTCTGATGCCGCCATGGCATTGGCGTACCTGGATAAAGAACTGAAGACTCTTGTCCTAAAATTTCCGCCGTCCCCCAGTAAATATGACGGTGCGGGGTGACAAACCGAGGGGCATCCTGCCCAACCGAGCCGCGACGGAATTCGCGGCAACTTTTTTTATAAAATAGCGGCTTCTTCGGCCAAGTCGATTCCAAATTGATTTTTGACGCTCTCCTTGATTTTTTGCGCCAAATTGCGCACGTCTTGTGCGGTGGCGTTGCCTTGATTCACCAGATAATTCGGGTGCTGAAGCGAGGCGATGGCGCCGCCTACGGCGGCGCCTTTCATGCCTGCTTTTTCAATGAGCCAGCCCGCGGGGACGCGATTGTCGCGGGATTTCGCTCCTTTTTCTTGCTCAAACATTGCGACGATTTCGGGAGGAGCCACGGGATTCATAAAATAACTCCCCGCCGCTTTCACGTTTTGCAAATGCCGCTTCTCGCGCTCGGCTATCGTGGCCTCGATCAAGTCCTGACTTTCAGCAGGAATATTGAGGTCCAGCTTCAATGTCACGCGGGTGATTATCCACTGGGGATTGTCTTTAAAAAAGCTGTGGCGATACGCAAATGCACATTCGACATTTGAAAATTCACGCGCCTCGCCGGTTTCGATATTGAGCGCGCGGACGGCGGTCGTTAGGTCTTTTATTTCCGTCCCAAACGCTCCGGCATTACCACGCACCGCGCCTCCGATGGTGCCCGGGATTCCTGCGAGTTTTTCCCAACCGCCCAGACCGCGTGCGCTTGCCGCGCGGATTAGTTGCAACAGATTGCATCCGGCAGAAGTCTCTATCGTCGCGTCGTGTATCGTGTACTCGCCTTCCACGATGCGAATGACGAGAGCATCCAAACCATTGTCGGGCACCAAGACGTTGCTCCCGCCGGCGAGGACAAGAGGAGCCAGGCCGCGCTCGCGCGCAAGCGCGAGCGCGGCCACTATCTCCTCTTCATCTTTCACCTCGACGAAAGAGCGTGCCGACCCACCGATTTGGAATGTGGTGAGCGGCGAGAGCGGGATGTTTTCTAGAATATTAAGCTCCATACTATTTTTTTCCGCCCGAGGCGGATCGGCCTCGGGCCGACTCCTCCAATTTTTGAATCTCATCGCGGATGAGTGCGGCAGTCTCAAAATCGAGATTGTCTGCGGCTTCATGCATCTGTTGCCGTTTGTCCTTTATCAACTTCCGCACATCACCTCCGTACGCGGCTTTGTCGAGGTCTGCGAGTTCACCCACCGCGCGCGTTCGCGCTTTTTGTATATCGCCGACGATGTCGTGAATCCGCTTTTGGATAGTCTGAGGCGTGATGCCGTGCTTCTCATTGTACGCTTCCTGAATCGCGCGACGGCGATTGGTCTCCCCTATCGCGCGCTCGAGCGAGCCGGTCATCGTGTCGGCATACAGAATGACGCGGCCCAGCACATTGCGCGCGGCGCGCCCGATGGTCTGGATGAGCGAAGTCTCACTGCGCAAAAATCCTTCTTTATCGGCATCAAGTATCGCCACGAGCTCGACTTCGGGCAAGTCCAAGCCTTCGCGCAAGAGGTTGACCCCCACGAGCACGTCAAACACTCCTTTGCGGAAATCCGTCAGAATCTCGATGCGTTCAATAGTTTTCACATCGCTGTGGATATAGCGCACTTTGATATGCTTTTCGGATAGAAACGTGGCCAGATCTTCTGCCATCTTTTTCGTAAGTACGGTAACCATCGATCTGCTCCCGCGTTTGGTTACCTCTTCAGCTTCTTTAATAAAATCTTTCACTTGCCCCTCGAATCCGCCTCGTGCCACAATCGGACGCACTTCTATCTGCGGATCCACGAGCCCCGTCGGGCGGATGACTTGGGAGATCGGCTCACCACTGTGCTCTATTTCATATTTTCCGGGCGTCGCGCTCGTGTAGATGATCTGTCCCACGCGCTCTCTAAACTCATCGAAGCGAAGCGGGCGGTTGTCGATTGCACTCGGCAAACGAAAGCCGTGTTCGACGAGTGTGTCTTTGCGTGCGCGATCACCCGCATACATGCCCCCGATTTGGGAGACGGTAACGTGCGATTCATCGATCACGGTCAAAAAATCTTTGGGGAAATAACTCAAGAGCGTGTAGGGCGGCTCGCCCGACTTTCGTCTATCGAAATGGCGCGAATAATTCTCGATGCCGTTGCAAAATCCAAATTCGCGTATCATCGAGATATCTTGCCGCGTCCTGCGCTTGAGGCGTTCTGCCTCAAGGATTTTCCCCGCCACGGCAAATCGTTTCAATTGTTGTGCGAGTTCGATTTCCATATCCGCGAGCGCGGCATCTTGCACGTCTTTGGGTGTTACATACTGTCGCGCAGGATAGACAAACATCGCACCGTGCGAGGCTTCGATGCCACGGGTGATGGCGTTGATCTCTTCGATCTGTGCGATCTTCCCTCCCGTCAGGTCTATTCGATAAATGACACGTTCACTCGCGGGCATTATTTCTACTGTCGCGCCGAGTGCGCGAAATGTCCCCGGCTTCAAGTCGCCCGCGACGCGCTCGAAATAAATCGAGATGAGTTTGCGCGTCAGAGTGGCGCGCGTCATCGCTTCACCTTTGGTCAATTTGAGATTCACTTTTTGATATTCTATCGGGCTTCCCAATCCATAAATGCACGAGACCGACGCGACGACAATCACGTCCGTGCGTGTGAGGAGTGCTTGTGTGGCGGCGTGCCGTAGACGCTCGATGTCTTCATTGACCATCGCTTCTTTCTCAATGAACGTATCGCTCGTGGGGACGTAGGCTTCGGGCTGGTAGTAATCGTAGTACGAGACAAAGTAATGCACCGCCGCGTCGGGGAAAAATTCTCGATATTCCGCGGCTAGTTGCGCGGCAAGCGTCTTGTTGTGCGCTATGACAAGCGTGGGCCTCTGCGTACGCTCGATCACGTTTGCTACTGTAAAAGTCTTGCCCGAACCGGTCACACCCAAGAGCGTCTGATCGCGCGTGCCCGCCTCGAGCCCCCTTACCAGAGCCTCTATCGCCGCCGGCTGATCCCCCGCAGGGGTATATGCTGATTTGATCTTAAATGTGTTTGACATGCTGGATGTTTACTGTAACAGAACGAGGAGTTTTGACATAATGCCATCTCGTGTGGTATTAATTTGGGGTGCAATCTGAAGGAGGTTCAAATGTTCTTTTGCGCAGCGTTCCAGGATTTGGGAGCGGTAGTTCATTCCCAGTGGAATGACGGCAACACGTGGTGCAAATTGCGAATCCTCATCACGCGTGAAGCGGGAGATAAGCTCCTCGGCGAGTTGCCGCCGAAAGAGGCAGATGCCCTCCGTGAGCATCTGACCGTGCTCAAAGAGGGAAGAGCCGAGGCCGTCGAGATCGTAGGCCTCGCTGCGCTCTCCCTAAGCACCTTTGTTGCCACATACGGTAATAACGTCGCAGGGTACCAGCACATACCTAATGGGCATGAGCTACTCGGCTTCTGGGAACCGCCGAAACAACGCCGTTCCAGTGCTCCTGCGATAATCATGTGGTTTGATCCCGATGAGGGATATCACGTGGCGATCGCACACTCCAAGAAGCAAGCGGAGGTCGTAATCGAGAGCTTGAATTTTCTGGCTGAAGACCGGCAGAGGTCGATTCGGAGGAAAATTCGAAGCTGGACCATCACGGCCCACTCGTCGAAATACCCGCAACGGATCGGTGGCATCCATGCCGAACTACTATGCCGCGCCTCTGTGGTTCAGAAGGCCATGGATAAACGACGTGGAAAGTTGAATTAGTTCGGCCTCACCACCGACTTCGGGCCCGGCGACGACGCTGGGCCCACCTTTTTTAATAAAATTACTTCAAAACCAAAACGCACACGTTGCGTTTGCCGCGTTTGAGGAGGGCGATTCCCTTGTGAAAATCTGTCGCGGCGAGCTTTCTCTCCGCGTCGGATACTTCTTGGCCATTTAAGACGATTGATTTCTCACTGATAAATCGGCGGGCGACGGTCTTGGAGCTTGCAAGCTCGGAGCCGACAAGGGCGTCGACGAGGAGTGATTCGGATGCCACCTCAAAGATCGGCGCGGCGGCGCGGAGTGCTGCGAGCGCATTCTCGTCGAGATTGGCGATGTTCTCGTCGCCGAAAAGTACGCGCGATACTTGCTCTGCTTTTGCCGCTTCTTCGGCTCCGTGGATGAGTGTGGTTACTTCTCGCCCCAGAGTCTGCTGGGCATGCCGCTCTTTGGCATCGCGTTTGTGCAATTCCATCACGGCGGCTATTTCCATACTCGAAAGCAATGTGAAGAGATTGAGATAATCCAACACATTTTCATCACTCGTATTGAGCCAGAATTGGTAGAAAGCGTAGGGCGAGGTCATGGTGGGGTCGAGCCATATCGCGTTGCCTTCGCTCTTGCCAAATTTCTTGCCCGTCGCTTTGTCTACGACGAGAGGGCATGAGAGTGCGTAGACAACCGCGTTTTCTTTGCGGCGGATGAGATCGACGCCCGCGATGATGTTGCCCCACTGATCAGAGCCGCCTATTTGCACATCGCATCCGTACTCTTTATACAAATGCCAAAAATCGTAGCCTTGCAAGAGCGGGTACGTGAATTCGGTGTAGGAAATCCCCTCTTTGCTCGAAAGCCGCGTGCTGATGGCATCTTTTTTTATCAAATTATTGACGGTGAAATGTTTGCCCGTATCGCGGAGGAATTCCATGAGATTCAGCTTGGTGAGCCAATCGGCATTGTTGACGAGCGTTACCTCTATGCCGCCGAGCAGTTTTTCTGCTTGCGATTTTAATTGTTCCGCTCTCTTTGCAATGACAGCCGCGTCGGTGAGCGAGCGCTCGACATCGGGCTTGGGATCGCCGACAAGCGCGGTGCCGCCGCCGATGATGAGGATTATTTTGTGGCCGGCATCGGCAAAACGACGCAAAAACATATATTGCACCAGGTTGCCCACGTGAATAGAATCGGCCGTGGGATCTACCCCCAAATACACCGTGCGCTTTTTGCCATCTGGCGAATCGGTGATTTCTTCGAGCTTTTCGGAAGAATGTTGGTACACATACCCGCGCTCTTTCAGGATTTCAGAAAGCTTGGCCATTAGCGAAAATATAGCATAAAAAAGTGGCGGCACCGAGATGCCGCCGAGTTTGGGTCGTCTTGTGCCAGAGACGGCCACATGGCCGCCAGCATGCAAGGGAAGCAGTGCGCCCCCTTGGTGCCTTTGGCATAATATACAATGCGAGATGGTCGCGCAAACTTCCCGGCCTACTGCCGCTCTCTGGCACGCACCTCCCCTTCATCCATCCCAAAATGATGCGCAAACTCGTGCCAAATCGTCTCGGCTACGACATCGCGCACGTCTTTGCCGTCTTCTTCGGCGGCTTCTTCTATCGGAATCTGATATATGGTTATGGTGTCGGGAAGCGTCATTCCCACTCCGTACAAATCGCCGCGTTCGGAGAGGGGAATTCCCTTGTACAATCCGAGCAGTGTTTCGTCTTCGGCAAGCCCTTCTGCTTTCCTATCTTCTGGCGACGGCTCGTCTTCCACCAACACGGCAACGTTCTTAATCTTCTCTCGCACCCACTCTGGCAATCGCTCAAATCCTTCCTCCACCAGCTTTTCAAATTCTTTTCTATGCATTTTGTTTTACAAGCTCCGCAAAACGTTTGCGCACTTTTTCGATCTTTGGCTCGATGATGAGCTGGCAGTAAGGCGCACTTGCGTTGTCCTTGTAGTAATTTTGGTGGTAATCCTCGGCCACGTAAAAAGTGGACAAAGGGACAAGCTCGGTAACGACGCGCGTGCCATCTTTGAGTGATTCGTCTACTTCTTTGATTATCTTTTCGGCCACAGCTTTCTCTTCTTCATCATTGTAAAAAATCACCGAACGATACTGCTCGCCCACATCCGCCCCTTGCCTGTTGGGCGTCGTCGGATCGTGCGAACCGAAAAAGACGGTGAGTAAATCTTCATAGGAAATAATCGCGGGGTCGTAGGTAACGCGAATCACTTCGGCATGCCCCGATCCTGAACTCACTTGTTCGTAGGTCGGGGCCACTTGTGGTGAGCTTGTCGAAGGGCCGCCCGCATACCCCGATTCCACTTTGGAAACCCCCTTCAGCATTTGAAACACCGCCTCCGTACACCAAAAGCATCCGCCCCCAAAAACCGCTCTTTGTTCCATTCTCAATAGTCTACACTGATTTTTGTATTGTGGCGCCGTGCCTTCGCACGGCATCCCCAAAAACATAGTCGCTTCGCTCGTGGGTGTGGCGCCGTGCCTTCGCACGGCATCCCCAAAAACATAGTCGCTTCGCTCGTGGGTGTGGCGCCGTGCCTTCGCACGGCATCCCCAAAAACATAGTCGCTTCGCTCGTGG
>CAYGMC010000037.1:0-8100 GCA_964351105.1 uncultured Candidatus Saccharibacteria bacterium
CGTGAAAAGGAGCATGAGGTAGTAGCACGCTTGCCACTTGATGGCGAAATTAATCCACCAAAGAAAATCAAAATTTGAGACGATCGGGATCGGTGCGCGGTCGCGGATGCGTTCGAATATGTCCATGTGAAAGGGGAAAACGTCTTCTTCAAGAGTACCGGCATATCGCTGACCCCGACTAAGTGCGCCATTTGCATGACGTTTGATAATAGTACCGAAGTCTACCAGCCGAGGCTCGGCGAGGAAACTATCGACGAGAAATCTTTTTCGGCACGGCGTTTTTACGGCAAAGTAAATCATTTCCGCATCGTTCGGTGCAAGAAGTGTGGATTGCTTCGTTCGGATCCCATCATCGATGCGTCAATGGTGGGGAAGCTTTACGAGGGTAGCTTGCTGACATACGAGAGTCACATACCCAACTTGCGGGAGACCTATGGCCGATATCTGCGTCGAGTCGTGAAATTTTTACCGTCCAAGGACCGGCTGCTCGAGATAGGCGCTGGCAACGGATTTTTTCTTGAAGAGGCTCTAGAACAAGGATTCACAGAAGTTTGGGGTGTGGAACCGTCGAAAGAAGCGATAGGAAAAACCGCGCAGCGCGTGAAAAAAAATATGAAACTTGGATTGTTTAGCGCCACGATGTTTCCGGAGAATCATTTCGATATCATCTGCATTTTCCAGACGCTCGAGCACTTCGTGGACCCGGCCACCGTTCTTGCCGACTGTCGGAAAATATTGAAGCCCGGCGGAGTGGTCTTGGCCATCAATCACAATCTCGAGAGTTTGCCAGTAAAGATACTCGGTGAGCACTCGCCCGTCGTCGATATCGAGCACATGTATCTTTACAGTGCAAAGACCATGGAAAAACAATTCGAGACATGCGGACTCAAACCCGTCGATACCTTCGCGGTATGGAACCGTCACTCGTTCGGATACCTGCTCACGCTCGTGCCGCTGCCGAAAGTACTGAAAGACGTTTTCGTATGGATCGCGCGCCTGCTCAGACTTTCTGAGTTGCCACTCCTTCTGCCTATCGGGAACGTGGGCGTGGTGGGGCAGAAGTGAGATCTCAGTGGTCGCCCCAGCGGAGCCATAATACTCCTACGAAAAGTTTCAGTGCCGTATACCAGTTGGTGACGCTTTTGCCGCTCTTGCGCTCCCACTGCAGGATGGGTATCTCCACAATCGGAATGCGGTTCTGGAATGCTTTGTAAAGGATCTCCGCATCGAAGAGCTCGCTTTTCGTCTTGAGGTTGAGCCGCTCGAAAACGTCGCGCGGGATTATCTTTGGGGTGGCGTTCACATCCCATACTGGTGTCCCGAGCACCATACGATTCTCTAGATTGAAAAAAATTGATATCCATTTTCGCAGCCTCGTGCGTTCGATACGGGACGATTTCACTATCCAATTTTTGAAGACGAGTGTGTAGCGTAGGAGCTGCGCGAATTCATCGGCGTCGGTACGGGCCGTATTCGTATAGCACACATACTTGCCTCGCGACCTCTCGAACCCCCATAGGATCGCGAGTCCCCAGCCGACCTCGCGGAGCATACCCTCGATGATACGCGGGTTCTCGCTCGCGATCCTCTCCGAAGACTCGCTGGCGGCGTCGCTTTTGCCGTTGACGACGATGATGATCTCGTACGGCTCCCCGAGCTTATCGAAGCTCGTCCTGAAATCGCGCACAACTCTCTCCTTATGATCGTCGTGTGGACCGAACGGCAGGATGACGGAGAATGTCGGAGATTGCTCCATAAAATGCGTCACATTTTGACGCCGATGACTCGTAGGATAACATTAACCTGTTTTTATGAAAGTACTCATCACGGGCATAGCGGGATTCATCGGTGCCAATCTCGCACGGACCCTCCTAAAGAATGGGGCGGAGGTCCACGGTATCATACGTTCTTCTACTGACCTTTGGCGGCTCGAAGACATCAAAAGGAAACTTCATCTGCACACTGCAGAAATGGACGACCGGGACTCGGTCTCCGCTGTCGTCAAGGCCGTCCGTCCGTCCGTCATTTATCACATGGCTATCTACGGCGCGTACCCTTCGCTCCAGATTGAACCTGAAAAAATCCTCCAGACGTCGATATTCTCGACTCTCTATGTGCTTGATGCTGCGCGAGAAGTCGGCGTTGATATGGTAGTCAACGCTGGCACCTCATCCGAGTACGGCACGAAGGATCATCCGATGCGTGAAGATGAGGTCATTGCGCCCAATAGTTATTACGCGGTAGGGAAAGCCGCGCAGACGCATTTGGCGCAATACACCGCACTGCACGGCGGTCCGCCATCGGTGACGCTGAGGTTCTTTTCCGTTTACGGTCCCTTCGAGGGACCGAGTCGTTTCGTGCCGAACGCAGTCAAAAATGCCCTGAAGGGAACCGAGATACCGGTATCAGATCCTTCTATTGGTCGCGATTTCATTTACATCTCCGACGCGGTAGATGCATGCCTCAAGGCGGCTCTTGCGCCACAGCTCTCGGGCGAGGTGATCAATGTAGGTACCGGGAAGCAACAGACGCTCGGCGACGTATTCAACGCTGTCATCAAAGAGACGGACAGTAAATCCACAATGGCTGTTGGTGTCGCAAAAAAGCGCGAGTTCGATACGAACATATGGGTCGCCGACGTGGCGAAGATGAAAAAAAAGCTGAAGTTCGCTCCGAAAGTGTCGCTTGCAGACGGCATCGCGAATATGGTCAAATGGTTCCCTTCATACGCACATGTCTACGAAAATTAACAAACGCCCGAAAAAGACGCTTGCTGACATTGGTAAAGAGATCCGGCTGCTTACAATGGAGATGTCGGCGCGAAGCAAATCCGGCGAGACGGGCTCATCGCTGTCCATCAGCGATATCCTCGCAGTCTTGCATTTCAAGATACTCCGCCTCGATCCGAAGAAGCCACTGTGGTCCGGGCGCGACCGATTCATTTTGAGCAAAGGTCATGGCGCCGCCGCGTACTATGCGGCGCTCGCGCTTCGCGGATTTTTTCCGATGTCGCATCTCAAAGGCCATCGCGTGAACGACGGCCGCTTTCATGCACACCCCTCGAAAGGCGCCGCGCCGGGCATAGAGGTCTCGACCGGCTCCCTCGGTCACGGGCTTTCCATCGGCGCGGGTATGGCCGAAGCCGTTCTGAAGACGAAGTCGAAGGTCTATGTGCTTCTTGGCGACGGCGAATGCAATGAAGGCTCTGTCTGGGAGGCAGCGCGGCATATCGGGAGTTTGCAGATGAACAACATCGTGGTGGTAGTCGACGATAATAATGTACAGGGCTATCCGCTCCGCCGAGAGACGCGGAAAGTCGATCTGTCCGGCATGTGGGAATCGTGCGGTTGGCAGGTACTCCGCGCAGACGGGCACGATGTGCGCTCGCTCGAACGCGTTCTTTCGAAAGCGGCTAAGGCGAAAAAACCCGTCGCCATCATCGCGAAGACCGTTTCGGGGAAAGGTGTGCCGCACATCGAACACACACAAGGAGCTCATTATTATGTGCCGGATCAGGCGGCAGTCGAAGCGATGCGCAAAACACTATGAGAAATGCATTCGTACCGCAGCTATTGATCGAAATGGACAAAAATCCGGATATATTCTTTTTGACCGCCGATCTCGGCTTCAAAGCGCTCGAGCCGATCGAGGAAGCCTTTCCGAAGAGATTTCTCAACGTCGGTATCTCGGAACAACACATGGTGGGAATGGCGGCCGGGCTCGCGCTCGAAGGTAAGAAAGTCATTTGTTATTCGATCGCGTCGTTCGTCTCTATGCGTGCCTACGAACAGATCAGGGATGACCTTTGTTATCACGACCTCGACGTGAAGATCATCGGTACGGGAGGCGGGTACAACTACGCATCGCATGGCGTGACCCATCACACGGTCGAAGACTATTGCTTAATGCGTGTTCTGCCCGGCATGCAGGTGCTGGCGCCCGCGTACGCATGGGAGGCACGCGAAGCAACGAAAGCCATTATGCGCACGCGCGGATTGTTTTACATGCGACTCGGCAAAGACCCGGGCGTGCATTTCGAGCGCACGGGATTCTCTTTTGCGCTCGGAAGGGGGTACGTGATCCGGGAAGGGAAGGACATAGTTCTCATCTCCACGGGCAATGTGCTCGACATCGCAATGAAGACCGCCGAACTTATCGAAAAAAAATATTCGGCAAGCGTGATCAGTATGCCGTCTGTAAAACCGCTCGATAAAAAACTCGTCGAGAAGCTAGCGTATGGTGCGAAGGGCATCTTTACAATAGAAGAACACAGCACGATCGGGGGGCTTGGGACGGCGGTCGGTGAAGTATTATGGAGCCGCAATTTCCCGAAAGAGCGGTTCCATGCGTTCGGTCTCCCCGAAGGAAAATTCCTGAAAGACGTGGGCGATAGGGATCATATGCTCAAGATCGCCGGTATTGAATCTTCGCAGCTGGCACATCATATTCTGACGCAAATGCGCACGGTACGACTATGAGTCCGAATCTGGAGTTTAGAAAGCTGGAATCCGAATCTCCAGAAACACGAGAAAAAGTAGGGCTATTGGCGGGTCTTGGAAAAAAGATGTTCGCCGAAACATCGCTTGTGCGCGAGGGGGTGGTTGCGGAAAGCGATGTGCAAACGGCCAAAAAATTTCTAGGTGAGGCCATCCATCGAACAGACCCAAAATTTGCGTTCGCGTCGCTTTTTGAGCATTACATTATTTCTGCCGAGATGTCGAAGCGTGTGGGACATTCCGCCATGGAACATGGTTTAGAAGTGAATCCTGCAGAAATCCAATTTGCAACTTTGGTGCATGACGCTGGACGATTGGCAACACAAGAGTATCTACGTAATGATCTGATTACGGGGCTTTTGTTTAGAAAGTGGGGTTTTCCGCCGGGACATCGAGAAAATTACCCGTCGCAAAAAAAGCTTCTTCATGCCAGTCATGGATTAGGACTCGATGAGGAGCAAGCGCGTTTTGAAAAACCGATGACCCCAGAACAAGAGGCTTTCGCTCGTGCTTTTTACGAATCTCTGTCGCCAACTCAGAAAATTGTAAATTACTGCGACAACCTCGGTAAGCGCGGACCGAATGGCCTATTCGATGCACAAAGTTTCGTAGATTACCTGAAATCGCAGGAGGGTCGCTATACGCAATCTTCAGGGTGGCCCTCAGTATCTTTTGCGATCAAACGACGCAAGGCGTCGGCGGTATTGCAGGCGTATGTAATTGAAAAGACTGCACAGTGGCTTGGTGAGAAAGGGGTTGACCTCAACTCTATTCATGCGGGGCTCAAAGAGTATGGTCCGCGTTTCGTGTTGCTCGTGAGACATGGCGAAGTCGATAATCCAATAGGCATCGTATATAACCTTGATGAATTGATGAAACCAGAGGACATAATCCATCTTTCCCAAGAGGGCCGCCAACAAATGCGAGCCGTTGCGGAGGTCGTGCAGGGGCGGAAATTTCCCGTAAAAAAGTTGTTCGTAAGTACGCAAACGAGAGCACAGGAGTCACTCGATGAGATTGCGACTGCCTTGGGAATGGACGCACATACAACGGAGAAAGTTCCTGATCTTAACGATTTGCGCGCGCCGTATCCATATAAGACAGGTATGACCATGAAGGAATTAGCCGATCGGGGAGGAAATGTATACGATTTACCTGAAACCGAGCAGCCGCCAGAGGTTGTCGAACGCACGCAGCGGGCTTTTTATAGTATCGTACAGCGATTAAATGCGGGCGAGTCAGCTATTGCGATTGTACATGGTGACTCCACGGCTTGGCTCCTCAACTCTTTGTATCGAGGACCGGATACGGCGCTCCCATCTCCGAAGGACTTGCGAACGGAAAATTACCCCGCAAAAGGCAGCTGCACCGGCGTTATTCTTGATGGAGAAGGGAAGTACTTCACGCATTATTCCTTGACAGATTCGGCACAGAAGAACACATACTGAAAATATCGATTCGTTAGCAGCTTTGTTAATTTACAGTACAATCCGGCGCATGGATTGGATGTCCCGTCGTGAAGTACTGCTCGAGCGCCTCATGCTCGTTTTTTTTATAACAGGCTCCTTTGTGGGCATATGGCACGCGTTGCCTTTGGTCACTATTATTTTTGACGAGCAGTACTTTGTAGGCGGCGTTCTTCGCGCTATAGAGGCCAGTCGCATTGTGCCGTTTGCAAACTTCGATGTCCCGTACGGGACCATCACGTTCTACCTCAATTACGTGCTCCAAATACCATTTCTTCTCGTTCTTCTGGCATGGAAGGGTTTCAGTCTGGTTTCGCTCAAAACGTATCTTATTTTACATCCGGAGATATCTTACATCGTGCCGCGATTTATAAGCGCTATGATCGCTTCCATTTTCGCCGTAGCGTATAATCGTTTTCTTCGTAGCGAAGGTATTCCTCTTGTACAGCGTTTTGCCGTCCTGTCCGTTATTTTTTGCACGATAACCGCCACAGCGACTCTCCACACAGGCAAAGTATGGGTGCTTTCAACAGTCCTTGCAGGCATTTCCGCGCTCTTCACGTACCTGGCGCTCAGGAATTACATAAAAAATAGGACTGAAGCGAAGTATGGACCGATTTTTTGGGGAATAATGTGCGCATTTGTTTCGCTGGCAAATTTTCCACTGTCCGGCGTTCTTCTGATCAACATCCCTATTTTTCTATATCTATTCAGACATGACGCAGTCAGATTTGCAGCCACGGTAAGAGCGGTATCCATAAGCTCGATCGTGCTCCTAGTGGCTGTGGCGGC
The DNA here is from genome assembly GCA_964351105.1 of uncultured Candidatus Saccharibacteria bacterium. Classification (GTDB taxonomy): domain Bacteria; phylum Patescibacteriota; class Minisyncoccia; order Phycocordibacterales; family UBA2100; genus UBA10103. Next base: position 6,755 of record CAYGMC010000037.1, read on the forward strand.
GAATTGGCAAAACATTTACTCGCAGGTAACCATCCAGCTCGGTTTGGCTGCAGCCGATGCGCATGTCGCCCCTTCCTACATGGCATCTTTCTTCGTTCATGTCGAAGAATTGATTGTGGCGTTCCCGCTCGCGATAGCGGTCATCCTGATAGCACTTGCCACGCGGTCCATACGAGACTGGCTTTTGTTTTGGATTGCCGTCGGCTACTCGTGCCTGTATTTTCTCGCGATAGCCGTTGTTAAGCCTGGCATAACCGAAGTAGGAACCATGCTGCACTATTTTTTCCCCCTCGCCTTTTTCTTTTCCGGCATGCTTACTGCGGTCGACTATAAAAAGATGCAGTATGTTTTCTGGGCATTTTGTGGCCTGCAAGTAATGGTTTTCGTGTATACGCTCTATCTTCTCAGCATTCCCACTACCTTCAATCAGGCCGTCGATTACATTAACGACAATTTTAAGAATGAACACGCCCTCATCATCAATAAAGTCACTGAGCTTTCTCTGCCGCTCAACAAAGAGACCTCGCTGTATCTGGGCCCGTGGGTATGTGGTAGCAAGTGCGCGTATTGGCGCTCGTCTTCACAAGACGCCGATTTCAAACCTCTCGTGCTCACCCCTTATCAGGGCCTGATAGAAGGCAGGGTGAATATGTCTCCGTACAGTCGCGTGCTTTTGATAACTGATACGAAGCCCGCGGACACATGCGTAACCGACGAGCCTATGGCGACGTTTCAAAGCGGTTCTTCGGATGCAGGTTTTTTGAGCATTGAACGAAATTTGGGCAATTATTTCTCGACTGATTTTTGGCATCTCTCCAGTCTCGGTAGAAATATCAGGATATATGAGATCTCCAAAAAATGCGCCACGAGTATTCGTTGGAAAGATTTCGAGGGTTTTTTTGAATGAGTTCAAATACGGTACAATCACTAATCATAGAACATATATGACCCTCAAGGAAAATGTTCATTCATTTAATCAGGATGTTGAAGAAAACCAAGGTTATAGATATACAACAAATGCCCCGTATTCATCCGTCGTGGCGAATAACCGCTTGACCTTGGCGACAATAGATAAAATTCCTTCCGGCAAGATCTCAGTAATTGATATTGGATGCGGAGATGGGAAGTACACAAATGAAATTAAGCTCGCCAAAGCAGATGTAGATATTTGCGGATTTGATCCGGCCGCCAATGCCATAGAATTGGGCAAGAATAAATATCCCGGAATTGATTTTTTTGTCTCAGATATTCTCAAAAAGGAAAGTTTGCCGGACAAGAAATTTGATCTGGCTATAATGAGGGGGGTGTTCCATCATTTGTCAGATCAAGAGGCTGCCCTTCGTAAC
>CAYGMC010000038.1:0-7707 GCA_964351105.1 uncultured Candidatus Saccharibacteria bacterium
GCTTTGCTATCGTGTTGAGTACCTTGAGCGTGTCGGTGTAGCCGATGTCTTTGTATACGCTCCGCGCAATCTTTTCAAAATTAACTTTCGCACTCGTTTTCACCTCGCCTCCGAGCATGAGCGTCCCATGACTGCCAAACGATTCGACAGCAACGCGGCTCTGCGGGTCTTGCGCGAGGCATGCGTCGAGAATCGCGTCTGATATTTGGTCGCACACTTTGTCTGGATGTCCCGAGGTCACGCTTTCGGTTGTGTATCTTTCTAATGAATGAAACATAGAGGGTAGTAATTAGCCGCTAGAGATTATTAAAACGCGAGCCTATAAACGAATAAATCTCCCAAAAGGGAGATTTACGCGTTGCATCTCCCCGTGAGGGATCGGAAGGAGCACCTTACCCTTCGACATGCTCGGGGCAGGTTGCTGACGGGTCGTAAAGCTCCGAAGCTCTCGCCGTCTCTTGATACTATTTAACTAGCCTGTTCGAGATTTTAAACGTTGCCTTATTCAAACGCAAGTGGATAATACACGAATGAGAAAAATCATCCTCGCGTCAAGGTCTCCCTGGCGCAAAAAGATACTTGCAAAAGCAGGTCTTCGGTTCACTGTCGAGGAGAGTGGATACAAGGAGAATATGAAAATGAAACTCGCGCCGCGCGTACTCGCGCGGCGCTTAGCGCTCGGAAAGGCGGTCGCAGTCGCCGCGCGACACGATGATGCGATTGTCATTGGCGCAGATACGTTCGTGGTATTCCGCGGCCAACTTCTGGGCAAACCGCATACGCAAAAGCGAGCAATTCGGATGCTCAAAATGCTGAACGGCAAGACCCACACGCTTATTACCGGTTTTGCCATTGTGGATTCAAAAACCGATCGAAAAGTATCAAAAGCCGTTGGGACACACATAACGATGCGTGTACTGTCGGACGAAGAGATTGTGACATATGTGCGTACAGGAGAACCCCTCAACGCGGCGGGTGCATACGCCATTCAAGGACGAGGAGCTCGTCTCATGAAAAAGGTGCGAGGGGATGTCAATAATGTTGCGGGCCTGCCGCTCACTGAACTTTTGAAGGAATTAAAAATTATGGGGGTTTTGTCCACCTAGTTCCCCTATCCCCAAGCCCTAAAAGGTGCTCAAAAGCACGTGCACGTATGTGTTATTATGGAGAGTATTATTGGCCAGTGCTATTTATATGATTAGAAAAATCTTTGTCTCTGCTCTCGGTTTTGGACTTCTCGCCACTCCGCTTGCGGCGTCGGCCGATCAGCTTTCTGATCTTCAGGCAAAACTCGACTCGCTCCTTGCGCAAATCGCCACTTTGCAGACACAGCTCGGCACACTTTCGACAACGAACACTACGACTGACACGCAACATACGAACGTTGTGGCGCTCGCGCCATACACAATAGGTACTTCGACGAGCGCAGGGCTTTTGATTACGGGTGTTCGTGCGCCGGCACAACTTCGGATACTGCAGGCAGGCACATGGACTGTGTTTGCGACATCCGCGACGACTACCGATCCGTTGATATACACGGCTTCATGGGGGGACACTTCTTCCGCAACGATCCAATCGTCCCCAACTTTTACGCACACATACACAAATGTCGGCACTTTCAGTCCACAATTTAGCGTTACCAACGCTTCGAGTAGTGATGTAGCAAACGCCACCACCACCGTTACCGTGTTGGAAGACGAAACAGCTCCGCCAGGTGTTCCCACGTGTCCAGCCATTACGAGACGACTCTCTCTTGGAATGACGGATGGACAAACGGCTGGGGAAGTCAGCGATCTCCAGCGATTTCTCGTGCGATACTTTTCTTTGAATCAGAGTCTCATAACAGGCGCATTTGGTGAACAAACAGAGCAATATGTAAAGCGATTCCAATCGCAAAAAGGTATTGACAACGTTGGGTATACAGGACCACAGACTCGTACGGCCATTGCTGTGGCATGCGCGCAGCTGGAAGATCATCAAGCTCCACCTCCAAGTCCTCTGCGCTGTGTGCGACTCACATACAATCTAGCCGCTGGTATGCGCGATGAGACAACGGGCGGTGATGTTACAAGACTTCAACAGTTTCTCGGCATCAATGCAACAGGCTTTTTCGGTCCCTCGACAGAGGACGCCCTCAAGAGATGGCAATCTGACAACGGCATTGTGTCTTCCGGCAGGCCTGATACCACTGGATTCGGCTATGCTGGCCCCAGAACGAGACGAGCTATGCGATGCGAGGACACACCGAGCACCATGCTTGTGGCAACACCCACACTCGGTGCAGTTCCGCTCACGGTCAACGTTACATTCCCGCATGAGTGGCGACCTCTCGTGGCAACTCAATGCACCAACGGCAATAATCCTAATTTTGTAGGGAGAACGTTTAGTATCAACTGGGGAGATGGCACATATCCACAACAAAACGGACGCAATGCTCCCTGTGCGACACACACATACACAACCTCCGGAAGATACACCATCAGAGCAGAAGTGTATGATTTTTCAGATGTAAATGAGTTCAACGGTAACTTTACTCGCACCATATGGACAGGTACCACAGTCGTTACGGTGAGCGGAATGACAACTCCGGTATCAAACGCCACGGGAAGCCTTATCGTCGTGGGCTGTGCGATACCTGTAGGTACTAGCACCTGCACTATCGGCACCAGTTGGACAAGCACAAATACTCCACAAGGAGTGCGTGTTACGTTCACCCCACAAGGCGGCAATGAGTTCAACATGTATAACAACGGAAGCCCAGCGAGTTATACAGGCGGTGGTGGTTGGTGGTCTGCGGGTACCCACACCATCAAACTCTATGACAGTGCGACCAATGCCGTGCTTGATTCGGAGAGTGTAGTAATTTGCGGTACGTCGGGCAATTGCTCTGGGGCGTTCCCACCAGCACTTGCGACGTACAAGGCGTATTCCAACGACACGCTCGTATCGACCATTAACAGTATCGGGCGAAGCGATGCCACACTCAACTGTCTCATTGTGGCACTCAATAATTCAGCGGCATCGGTGCGTTGCACATGGAACAATGAGGAGATATACAGCAGAACGGTAGCGCCACCCCTCCCACAGCCAGCACAACCACAGAATCCATGGTCATCAGATTCATCGTTTTCAGGAGGAGAAGGGGGGAATTTTTAGTGAAGTTGAGGTAACGAATGATAAAGAATTGTATCCAATGGTATGACACGCCGTGCTCGGGTGGGAATCTCGATGACCTTCCTTGGTTTTTTCTTACTCGGCATGGGTGTTCATTCGTGGGTAGGAAAATTATTTGAACCGTGGGGGTGGCAAAATATCGCCATGGTATTGGTGGTTGCCTCGGCTGGAGCAGTTTTTTCTTCGCTCATACTTGAGTACACGATTACGATACCGATACGTGCTTTCATCGCAAAATTACAGTCGGCATGGAGCGAAAAGAAAGAACTTCCCGCGCCCGTGTTATTTGAAAGCGAGTTACAAGAAGTACTCGGATCTTTCAAGGCCGTGCTCGGCGATTCGCAAAAAAAAGTGGCGGCGCTGGGCGAAACTCAACAACTCGATGATGCAAAGTATGAGTTTGTTGCAATCGCAAATCACCAGTTGCGAACACCCCTCACCGAAGTTCGTTGGGCAATGCAGGCTCTGGGTGAATCTCTCGTGTCGAAAGATCCAACGTCCAAGGACCTGATAGAAAAGGCAAAAAACGGCACGGAGCGCATCACCGGTATTATCGACCAACTTCTTGCGGTGACAGAGCTTTCTTCCACGGGAGCACTGGCGCGCGTAATGGTAAATGTGGGGGATATGATCGATGTGGCCGCTACACGTCTCGATGAGGCTCTCGCACAACATCAGATGAATATAAAGATCGAAAAGGACCAAAGCGTTATTCCTACCGTCACGGCAGACCCTCGGCTCCTCGGTTTTGTTTTCGATACACTCTTGAGCAACGCCGTCGATTATGGGACAGAACACACCCCTGTTTTTGTACGGTTGCGCAATAACGCCGACATGGTAGCGATTGATGTCGAAAATACAGGTTCCACTTTGTCCTCTGAAGAGGCATCTTTGCTTTTCGAGAAATTTTTTCGAGGAGAACACGCCAAACGAACACGCCCCAATGGTTCTGGTCTTGCACTGTATCTCTGTAAGCGGATTCTTGAACGCATGGGGGGCACCATTAGTGTGCGTCGTGAGGAAAACAGAATGGTATTTTCCGTCACACTTCCGCTCGCAACAGAGGAAAAATTGCGCCAGTTTGTCCGGACTTACTGACGTATGGGGGTTATCACATATTCGGGAGTACTCATGATTGGGAGCGCTCTATTACTCTCTCATTTCGCATATCGTCGTTGGCTCGACTTTAGGAAAGATCCTCACAATACTATCAACACACTCTATCTTTTGGCGAGCAGTATTATTGCTCTGGCGTTGGCTCTCTATTCCATACCCGGCTTGAGCAGACCGTATGGAAGTCTTTGGTCGTTGTGCGTTGTGGTTGCGACAGGCATCAATATGCTCGGATTTTGTTATTTTATGCGCGTGCCTCTGCGAGCACTCGGGAGCGATGCTCTTTACACGATACTTTCGCACCTCTTGGGTCTTTACGTACTTTCGGTGATGGTGTTCCTCATACTGTATCCTCCCGTGCCGCACGTGAGCGAGAGTGGCGTCGTGCACTGGGGCTTTGCCGTAGGACAATCAGTATTTATTTTGGGATTGAATGCAGTTGCGTTCTTGTGCAATATATTCTTTATCTATAAGACACTCCGCCAATCAGCTCGACAATGGTTCCCGAAATTCCTTGCACTCATGTTTACGTTTGTTCTCACTGGATTGGGAGGCGGGTATCTCTACGTGGGTGACAACGATACATTGCTTCGCATCGCGTACGCCGTGCTTTTCGGAGGAATTCTTCTTCTTACCCTCGGCACAATGATTACCCCCCATGAGGAGAAGGGATAGAGTTGCGCTCTCGGCGGTGTTTGCTACGATTACTTTTGTATGGCCGTACGGGTATTATATATTGAGGATGAAGAATTTTTTGGTAAGATTATTTTGCAGAGACTCAACAAAATGGGTTTTGATGCAGTACTCGCCAAAGGGGGAGAAGACGCATTTGCCGCGCTCGATACGCAGGAGTTTGGGGCTATTTTGCTCGACCTTTTACTTCCGGGGATGGATGGATTTGAGATATTGAAAAAAATAAAAGAAACACCACGTACAAAAGACATACCTGTCATCGTCCTTTCCAATCTCGACACCAAAGCTGATAGGGAAAAAGCACGCGAACTTGGGGCCGCCGAATTTTTGGTGAAAGTGTCGACCAATCCAAAAGATATCGGGGTTACGATAGCAAACGTTTTAGCGGCACACCAAAAGTAACGTCCCCGCCGCGTTTAGCGGCGGGGTAGACAGGGCAGTTCGCGGGGAATCATGACGTGTACCGACGCGGTCGAAAAAACCCGCACTTGAAGTCGCTCACCTGCTCGAAGCAGGAGGACCCCATCGTCCTCAAATAATTGTTCCGTATTTTGACCAACTTTAGCCGTCAATTTTCCACTCGTCATCATGTAGACGCGAGGATACGGAGCCGCGAGGATCTCGTACGTACCCTGTCGGAGGCACATCTCCGCTAAGTCATACGCGTCCTGGATTCGAGGGTATGTGACAACCGTCTCAGTCATGGCGTGTCTCCTTCCTAAAGCACAGAATACACAAAATAATGTACGTTGCCAATAGGGGGTAAAGGGTATAGAGTTTTCAGAATACCATGAAGAAAATTGTCCGGATTGGCGGTGGTAGCGGCGGGTACACACTACTCCGTGGTCTCAAAGCATTTCCGCTCGACATCACGGCAGTGTTTACTTCATTCGACTCCGGTGGTTCGGCTGGCGTCTTGCGCGATGAATTCGGTGTGCTTCCGCCCGGTGATGTGCGCCGAGGCCTGCTTGCACTTGCCGACGAAAAACAGGCAGAGATCTTGCGCGAGCTTTTCAACTTCCGATTCGAAAATGGCAACAGCTCTCTGCATGGTCACAGCTTTGGCAATCTTTTTCTCGTCGCACTTTCTTCTATCTACGGCGGCGAGATAGCGGGAATCCAAAAAGCATCAGAATTGCTCAACATCACCGGCAAGATATTGCCCGTGTCGCTCGAAAAGTCCCACGTCCACGCCATTTTGGAAGATGGAACCGAGATTGTCGGCGAGACCAATGTCGATATTCCCAAACACAATGGCGATTTGCGGATTAAAAAAGTGTTTCTTGATCCGCCTGCGCGGATTTATGAGGGGACTGACGCGGCGATACGCGAGGCCGATATTGTCGTTATCGGGCCGGGGGATTTGTATTCCTCACTCGTGCCGACACTGCTCACGGCGGGTATGAAAGAAGCGCTTGCCGCAAGCAAGGGGAAAATCGTCGTTGTGTGCAATCTGATGACAAAGTGGGGCGAGACCAATGATTTCAAAGCGTCCGACATGCTCCGAGAGATTTCGCATTATTCCGGAATTGAGAAATTCGATTATGTAATTTGCAATACAAAAGAAATAGACGACACGCTTGCCGCGAATTACGCAAAAGAGAAGCAATTTCCCATGGTGTGCGACGAAGGGCTCTCGCAGTATGCAGAAAAAATAATTACGGGCGATTTTTTTATTCCTGCAGATATTGCGCGGCATGATTCAGAAAAACTGGCGCGGGTCATTTCGGAACTATGAATACACGCATTGGCTGGGGTATCTTGATAACACTCACGTTTTTCATATTCGCGCTCTCGGTACTGCTTTTTATCGTTCCCACACCCGCTTCAGCCCCGACTACCGCCGATTTATCCGAGCCAGTCTCCTCTACGACATCCACCGACGTCCAGCCGCTTCACGAGCGTGTGGTGGTAACCTCGCCGAGATCTGGCGCGACGGTAGGGAAGACCTTTGTCGTCGCGGGGAGCGCTCCTGGCAACTGGTTTTTCGAGGCGTCGTTTCCCGTGCAAGTCCGCGATAAAGACAACAACAAAATCGGCCAGAGCATAGCGCAGGCGCAGGGAGAGTGGATGACCACCGAGCTCGTTACCTTTACCACGAGCGTTACGGTCAGTAATTATTCTGGCCCTGCCACGCTCGTCTTGCTTCGCGACAATCCTTCCGGCCTTCCCGAAAACGACGACGCACTCGAAGTGCCGATACTCATACAGTGAAATCAGCCATATTCATTGAGCGACAGAAGCGCGCACACAAGCTCGTCGCGTATCTCAAAAAGGCGTACCCCAAGCCCAAAAGTGAGCTCCTGTACCGAACGCCGTTTCAGTTTGTCGTCGCGGTGATGCTCTCAGCGCAGTGCACCGACAAGGTGGTAAATCGGGTTACGAAGTCGCTTTTTAAAAAATATAAAAAGCCGTCGTGTTTTGTGGATGCGAATCCGCAGACCTTTGAGCGAGAGATATCTTCGATTCCATTTTTCAGAAACAAAGCCAAACACATCATTGCGGCGGCAAAAATCGTCTCGCGTGATTTTAAAGGTCGTGTACCGGCCGCGGCAAAAGACCTCCAAACGCTTCCGGGTGTCGGATACAAAACAGCGCATGTGGTGATGGGGGAGTTGTTTCAAGAATGGGATGGCATCCCGACAGACACTCACGTGCGACGATTTGCATTGAGGTTTGACCTCACTACAAACACCGATCTCAATAAAATCTCGAAAGATCTTGAAG
>CAYGMC010000039.1:0-7562 GCA_964351105.1 uncultured Candidatus Saccharibacteria bacterium
GACTTTTGAGGTTGCGGACAGTCCGAAAGGACCCAACGCCGTCAAGGTCAGCCGCGTCTCCTAAAAAAGACGACCGGTCACCAAAAGGCACCCCGAGGGGTGCTTTTTGGTTGTTATATTTCGCAAATCCATCACTCAAAACGAAGCTCGCCAAACACAGAGCATTTGTTATTGTAGCGGCAGGTTTGTGCGGGAACCCCCGCACACAGCTCTTGGAGGGAGCAATGGACGATTGGACCGAGTATCTGTTTCTCGCTGTTCTGGGATTCGTTGCAATGGCCACGCTTTTTGTATGTGTGGCTTTATACGGCATCCATTCGTCCGTCCTGATTCCCTACTGTGTTGTCAGCATCCTTGGGACAATGGTAATAACCGCACGCGAGGGTATACGTCTCGCGTTTACAGACTAACCTAGGAGAAAGATTATGCGGCACAGGGTGTTCCTTTCTATGACGTTGTTGATGCTCTTTTGTCCCGTGGCGGCCGAAGAACCATCCGTTCCCTCCGAATCTCGATTGGGATACTATGGCCATCAACATCAAAAATTGCACGAGCATGGGGTTGTAAGAGAACTCATGCGGCGAATGGGCAAGAACTGCTGTGACGGCGGCTTGGGCGGAGAATGTCGCGTTACACAGATTTGGCAAAACCCAAATGGGAAATGGATGGCACTGCTCGACGGCATGCACTGCCCCGTCTCTGTCGAGCCGATCACCGACATTCCCCTACCGTCGGGAGTATTCGCAGTCGTATGTGCCGCGAAAATACCTCAAAATGCTACGCGTGCCTGCCCCGCCACCTACTGCGCGGCCGCCGCAGATGGATCCTGACCCACCCCGTCGCGCAGAGCGACGGGGACGGCTTTTTGTAGTTGAGCAGACTCCTCGCCCGAGGTACTATGGTGCGTATGAGTGGTGTAAAAAAATTCCTTCTTTACGTGACCAATAACGAAAAGATTTCCCGTCATGAGGAAATGTTTGATATTGTTTTTTTCATCGTCAACACTATTGCCTGCGTTTTCGGCGGCTTCCTCTTGATTTGGTATCACGAGCCACAGTGGATTCCTTTTCTCGTCATCGAGTATTGCTGGGCACTCGACAACATGCGTCACAATCGGACGTAGCGTGGCTGTATAAAAGTTTTTGGCGGATGCCGCTGGTGTGCATCCGCCGTGTTGGTCGTGATTAATTCATTTTGCTCCTATCAACCGGTGCTGATATCATCGGGAGTCTGTATTTCTTCAAATAAGGGGCTAAGTTTGACTCGAACACGCGTAGAAAGCCAAGGGATACGGACATGCACAGCCCCTGCGCATCTCTCATGCTTGACTCATTCGAAAAAATTTTCTCCACGCTGAGCCGATACACCAAAAAATCCATCCTGATGTCTTGGTCGCCATGACTCCAAAAAAAATTACTCAAAAAAGTATGCTCTCGTGCCAACGTACCGTGAGCCAAACAGTATTGCTCCCGATCTCGCACGTTGAGTGCCTGAGCCATCATCATGAAAAACTCAGTTATTTTGAGTATCCCTTCGTAGTGCTCCGGCCCGAATGCAACGCCAGTGTTTCCCGAATTGGACATTGGAAAGTCCTCCTTCTAGAATCCTACTACCGAAGTCGCACTTCGTCAAAATCACCTGCGCTCACCCGCCGATTGAATTCGGCCGAAGCAGATGCATAGTCGGCAACGAGAGATTCGGCTTCTGCCGCAAGGCGCGCAAGGTAGTGATTGCTATCTTCTGTGCTCGTACTCCATTCTACGTCGATGTGTTCGAGCGCCTCCTCAAATTGAGATTGTTTGCACAGCACAATACGACGACCCTTGGCGGCAGAGCGCAAAAGCGTGGTGCCGCCGATGTCGGTCTTTTCGATGATGGATTCTTGGGTGGCGCCTGCACGTACCATCTCTTCCTTGAGCGGATAGAGATCGTTGTAGACAAGATCAATGCGCTGGAGTCCGAGCTTCGTCAACTCTGCTTCATCTTCAGGTCGTGCAAGTAATCCGGCGTGAATTTCTCGCGAGAGCGTTACCACGCGATGCCCGAGGATAGGCTCGCCGACCATTGTCGCCACATCTATCGCTTCGATGCCTTTTTCTTCAAGAAACTTCTTTGTGCCACTCGATGCCCATATAATCCACCCTCGCTTTTGGAGCGCGCGTGCAAAATCGGCAAGTGCATCGGTCTTTTGATATGCCGAAAGAAGTGCTGTTTTCATGTCGTCTCACATCGTACCGCATCATATGCCATTACGCATCCCCAACGAGAAAATCACCGGCCATTGGAGGCTCGGTGATTTTCTACCAAACATCCAAATTACATCATTCCCCCTCCGGTGCCACACATCTTGCACGTCTTTTTGTGCATGACTACCTCAAAGACTGCGGCAAGACCGACAAGGACATAGACGACCATTGTGAGTGTGGTGCCTGCGCCAAGTATCATTTCTACAAGATTGTAGTTGAAAGCGACAAGAAGCCAATTGAGGCCGCCAACCACGAGCAGGATAAACGCTACCATGTGAGCGATTTTCATGATTTTATTTTAGAAAAGCGATTGATTGATAACATCGACCCCTAGACCCCCAAAGTATCTACCCAGCACACATTCTGCGCCACTGCGATATCCACAGCCTTCCTGTAAACCAACATTAAGGGCGCAACTGCCTAAGCAATCGCGCCCCTTTCCCTCGTCGCTTCATCACAGCGCCGCAACATTTCCTGGACCGTCATTTCGACCTGGATTCTCCGGTCATCTACATTGACGCACAAGAGCCGCGTATGCGGCCTGATGAGACCACGATTGGATATTTCACGGCTAAACATCGACCGGCACGTGCCGCACGGCACCGTAACGCCTAAGTCGAGACCGCAAAAATCGTCGGCCTGCGGTGGTGCAAGAATGACCATCCCGATGATTTCTGAACATCCGTACTTCCGGGCACGCGTGCACAAGAAATCTTCGGCACAACGCCGAGGGCCTTCATTTGCCGGTCTCGGCATATAATTGCCAGCAGAAAGAAAGTGTACATCTCCTCTCGGATCCAATGCGACCATCGCTCCTCCTACCTTAAACTTCCGGTGTTGACGCGCCATACTGTCTCGGGCACTCGTAGCCATTCCTATAAGCATCTCCGTGTTTGCATACCACGCCACAGCAGGAAGCAATTCACGCCGTCGCGCCATCCTTTGAGAACGCTTCATGAGGAGTTTTCCCCTTGTTTCCTCTCTGCTTTATACTTCGCAAACGGCGCGGAGTCAATGGCGCACCAGACTTCTACCCTTGTAACTTTCTCTCCGCCTCGTAGACGCGGCGACGCAATTCGGTCGATGAATAGCTGTGTCCTCGCGTGTTGTAATAGGTGGGGATGGGAAGATTGCGCCCCGTATACGGCTTATCTTTGTATTCCACGCCCAAGATGCGAATATCAATAGTGGTGTTTTCACCAAGTATTTTCAAAAGGTCGGCCTCGGTGTCGTAGGTCACGATTTCATCGATCCATCGCACGCCTTTCAGAATAATCATCCGCTCTTCCACCGACATAATGGGGCGATTTTTTTGCGGCCTATCGATGGTGGGGTCGGTATGAAGCGCGACAATGAGGTAATCGCATACGGACTTGGCTTCTTCAAACATAAGCATGTGGCCGGCATGACAAAGATCAAACGCGCCAGCGGTAATGCCGACTTTTTTACCATCTTTCATGCGGCACAGGATACCACACCAAAAGCATCATACTATTGCAGCGCACTGCGCAATCAGCTACGAGACCTTCTTTACACACCGAGTTTTCCCCAATTTTTTGGACTTGATGCATACACGCTGGTAGATAGAATGATTGTGGCTGTAAAGCCATTTTAATGTTCTTCGGCCACAGGAGGGGCCACGCGATGTACGAGGCGATTCTCAACAATCTGCGGAATATCGATCCAAACGATCCAGCCCGCGATGCACGGATTCGTGTGGAAGCAAACGCTATCATGTCCCGGGAAATCACGATTCCCGCGCGGCACGAAGAATTTCTTTCGCTTCTCGAACCTGCTTCAAAAAATACCGAGGCATGGATTCGAGACATGGTGCTTGACGCCATGGATTATGTTCGCAACGAGCTGAGGAACGTTCCAGCGTAAGCACGCGAAATGCCTTCAAGTAAACGGGCGGCTCGATTTCACAACAATGCACTGACATTGAGCCGCCCACCCGATCGCGGTATACTCTGTAGCTAATCATTAACACCTTTTATCCCGTATGGAAACCAACCTCTACACCACCACCATCCCACCAATGATGAAGACGCTCAAAAATCTCTCGGGTATTTTAGACAAACTCTCCAATCACGCCAAAGGTAAACAACTCGAATGGCACCCTGCGGGCCTGCAAGAGAGCAACCTCCTCGAATCGCGATTAATCTCGGATCAATTCCCCTTTATCAAACAAGTACAGGTCGTTTGCGACAGCGGCAAGGGTGGTGCCGCTCGGCTCGCGGGAATCGAAGCACCAAAATTTGAAGACAACGAAAAGACAGTCGCCGAATTGAAGGCGCGCATCGACAAAACGCTCGATTTTATGACCACGGTAAAGTCCGATCAGGTAATCGGACAGGAGGAGCGGAAAGTAACACTTCCCTACTGGCCGGACAAACCAATGACAGCCGCTGGCTATGCGACGGAATACCTCATGCCCAATTTTTATTTCCACGCCGCGACGGCCTACTCAATTCTGCGCAAAAACGGCGTCGATCTTGGTAAAACCGACTTTCTCGGCGCCTTGCCGTTTGTAGACTAGATGATAAAACACATTTTTTTCGATCTCGATGGGACACTAACGCGTAGCCACGCGCTTATCGGTCCGACGCGTGTGGGGCCGCTCGTACAATTGTGTGAAGAGAAAAATGTCATCGTCGTAACCGGAGGTACTGCACCTGATGTGAGGAGGCAGCTCACCTCGGCGCTCGACGGCAAATATATTACACTTGCGCAAAGTGGCGGTCATGCACTCGACAAAAACGGAACCGAATTATGGCGTGTCGTAATCAGTCCCCAACAAACAGAGCCTATTTTGGATTTAATCGAGAAAATGAAACGCTCCTTCAATATCAAAGTCCGTGACGAGAAGGATTGTGTCGAGCTTCGTGGCTCTCAAGTGAGCTACAGCGTCCTCGGATACAACGAAGATGTCGAAAAAAAGTATGCGTTTGATCCGGATTTCTCGAGGAGAAAGAAGATGCTCGCGCAATATCCCGAGGAAATCGCTCACTTGAAATCTATCGGGATCGAGATCGCTGTGGGCGGCACCACGACGTTCAATTTTACACTCATTGGCCAAGACAAAGGCTCAAATGTCGCGCGGCTGATAGAGCGCGAACAGTGGAACAAAGACGAATGTCTCTATGTGGGAGACGCGCTCGCCCCCGGCGAAAACGATTATGCGGTGGTTGGAATCATTACAACCCATGCGGTAAAGGATGAGTACGAGACGTTTGCATTTGTGCAGAAAATTTTGGCCGAATAATAGCGGCGTGTGGTATACTTTGCGTCCATGTCTGAGCTTGCATTGAAGATAACCGACGTCAAAAAAACCTACAAAAGCGGCACGGTCGCCTTGAAGGGTGTATCGCTCAACGTACCGGAAGGCGACTTTTTTGCGCTGTTGGGACCCAATGGTGCGGGAAAAACAACCATCATCGGCATCATGACAGGACTGGTAAATAAAACCGGCGGTACCGCATCGGTTTTCGGCTACGATATCGACAAACAGACCGAGATGGCCAAAGCGCAGATTGGAGTTGTCCCGCAGGAGATCAATTTTAATCCATTCGAAAAATGCATTGATGTTGTGGTGAATCAAGCTGGCTACTACGGCATCCCGCGCGCAGAGGCATTGCCGCGCGCAGAGCAAATCCTCACCGACCTCGGTCTCTATGAGAAGCGCAATCAGACGGGCATGGCGCTCTCCGGCGGTATGAAGCGTCGCCTCCTCATCGCACGCGCGCTCATCCACAAACCTCGTCTTCTTATCCTCGACGAACCAACGGCTGGGGTAGACGTCGAACTCCGGAGGAGTATGTGGGATTATTTGCGCAAAGTAACCGCCTCCGGCGTTACTATCCTCCTCACCACTCACTATCTCGAAGAAGCTGAACAGCTTTGCAAACACGTAGCCATCATCAACAAAGGCGAGATTGCGGCGCAAGGCACCATGGATGAAATTCTTGCTCTTCACGATGAAGAGGCGGCGGCAAAAAGCGGTTACCGCGGGAGCAAACTTGAAGAAGTATTTGTCCAGCTTACCAGTGGCACAAAAGAACAGCTATGAACTATTTTCAAATGTGGACATCATTTTACACCATCCTGCGCAAGGATGTCGTGCGCATGATGCGCATCTGGAGCCAAACATTTTTACCTTCCGTCGTTACGTCGGTCCTCTATTTTCTCGTTTTTGGCAAAGTGCTCGGCGACAAAATAGGCGACATCAACGGATATTCGTATATCCAATTCGTCGTTCCCGGGCTCGTGATGCTCGCTGTCGTTACCAACTCTTTTACCAACGTGGCAATGACCTTTTTCCAGGCAAAATTCTTTTCGCGTAACATCGATGAAATTCTCGTTTCGCCCACACCGCCATGGGTCTTGATTGCTGGATACGTCGCGGGAGGCTCCGTGCGCGGGGTACTCATCGGCACCATCGTGCTCATTGTGTCGGCATTCTTTGCTCCCTTGCCGCTCACGCACATTTCGATTATCGTGCTCTTTTTGCTCCTTTCATCAATTCTGTTCTCCCTCGCGGGACTCGTCAACGGTATTTACGCTAAAAACTTTGACGGTATCACCATCGTCCCGACCTTCGTTTTGACGCCCCTTGTATACCTGGGTGGCGTCTTTTATTCGACAAATGCCTTGCCCGCATGGTGGAAAACACTCACGTTCTTTGATCCGATTTTCTATTTAATCAATGGGTTTCGCTTTGGTTTTATGGGCATCGCCGATGTATCTATCTTTCTAAGCGTCGGTGTTCTTTTGTCTCTTATCGCCATTCTCGTCGGCATCAATTGGTATCTCATCCGCACCGGTCTTGGATTGAAGCAATAGTAAGGATTACCGAGACGAGGGGTTGTTAAAAATTTCCCGCGTCATCGGCCCAAAGTAGCCTGTGGCGGGAAGGTTGTGAGCCGCTTGGAATTTCTTGAGCGCTTGGAGTGTGCGAATGCCGAAGTAGTCGGTTTCGTTGCCGGGAGAACCAGCACCATTGGTAGCGACAGTAAATCCAAGTATATTGAGAATGCTTTGGAGAATACGGACATCTTCTCCTGTATCGTACAGTCGGTAATTTCGATTAATCGTATCTTTGATGGGTGATGGAGTAATTTCAACAATGGTCGGAGTTGTGGTTGCATCAGCGACAGGGGGAGAGGTGGTGCTTGGAGTTGATATCGGGTCCGAGGATGATGCGGTGAGTGGGTCGGTTGATGTAGCGTCAAGGTACACCACTCGCCCATCGGGGTAGACTATCTGCGGACGGGGTGCTACGTAGCCGGGGAGTGCTGACGCAGGGCCGGTATAGAT
>CAYGMC010000040.1:0-7373 GCA_964351105.1 uncultured Candidatus Saccharibacteria bacterium
CCGGACACTGCGACCAGAATCCAGACCTAAATTAGCAAACATTATTAAGCGCAAAACCCCGGCCTGCGGCCGGGGTTTTGCTATGCATTTTTGATTTTCAAACATGTTCGAGTGGAAAAGAGAATGTACGCGGGGAATTCGCGCTATACTTTTGTGAATGGCAAAATTTGAGTACACGGCGGAAAAAAGCGGTGGCGAAACATACAAAGGTGTGGCGGAAGCGGACGATCGTTTTGCACTCTACGAGATTGTGCGACGCGAGGGTGGCCACATTATCACGTTTGCAGAAGCGGGAGCGAATCACACATGGGATCCTGATTATTGGCTTGCCAAATTTTTTGGCAGAGTAAAAGAGTACGAAAAAATTTTATTCGCACGCAATCTCGGTGCGATGCTCTCTGCAGGTCTTCCGCTCGCCCGCGCGCTTGCCGTGATGGAGCGTCAGACAAAAAATAAAAAACTCGTGAGTATCGTTGGTGAGATCGCAAGCGATATTCGTCGCGGGCGCACCCTACATGAAGCATTTGGCAATTTTCCTCACGTATTCCCTCCGCTCTTTATTGCAATGGTCAAATCGGGAGAAGAGGGAGGAGATCTCTCGGGTGCGCTTGCGGCCATTGCCGATGGTATGGAGCGCATGTATGCGATAAAAAAGAAGATACGCGGGGCGCTTATTTACCCCGCTATTATTTTGGTAGCAATTTTCGGTATCGGTTTTTTGATGATGACCAAAGTAGTGCCCACACTCGCCCAAACGTTTGCTGAGATGAACGCGAAATTACCATATTCAACGCAAGTGGTGATTGGCATCAGCAACTTTCTTATTGGCAACACAACGCTCGCATTGGTGCTCATTGGGCTTATGGTGGTCGGTATCTACGCGATTATGAAAACAAAGTCGGCACGCCGCGGATTCGATTTTGTTCTCCTCAAAACGCCACTTATCGGTGGCATTGTGCGCGAAGTAAATGCCGCGCGTACGTCGCGCACACTCTCGTCGCTCCTTGCCTCGGGTGTCGATGTGCTGACATCGCTATCTATAACGGGCGAAGTGGTACAAAATTCTTATTTTCGCGCGGTCATCGCAGAGGCAAGTACGTCCGTCTCGGCTGGAGAGGCACTGTCAAAAACATTTGCACGTCATGAGGATCTTTATCCTGCGTTCGTCGCGGAAATGATGGCGGTGGGAGAAGAGACCGGACAAACCAAGGACACACTAAAGCGCCTCGCTGATTTTTATGAAGATGCAGTAGATCGAAAAACGAAAGACATGTCGACCGTGATCGAGCCTTTTTTGATGCTCATCATTGGCGCCGCTGTAGGTTTTTTTGCAGTATCCATGATCTCGCCGATCTACTCGTTATCTCAAAATATCTGAAGAGACCCTATTAAGGGACGATAGTGTACGTACCTGGTACGAACCCCCATGAGCCGCCAGGACCGTTGGAGAATGTCTCATTTTGGAGACCGCTATCGTATGTGATGGTTGAGTTATTTTCCATATCAAATCCGTATCCCGTCACTTCCTTGCCTCCGGCATTGTTGTTGAAGTGAATACGACCGTGTGGCGCGGAAAATATAACCCCCGTCGCGTTGTTGCTAATATCCAAGACGTGCGATGTGGGAGCATTTTTTGCCACCACAACCATGGTATAACTTCCAACTTGCCCAGATCCAGTAATCGTAGTGTTGTTGGCAACACTCGACGTATCGTCGACAACGATTACGCCCGATGCTGTCCCGAATGATGGGTCCAACTGAATCGTGGAGTTATTGTTGGTAAGAAATTGTCCGGTAACCCACAGTGTCCCTGTGACGTTTAAGGTAGCGCCCGTATCAACGATAAGATTGCCAAGTATTTTTTTCGGACCCAAGCTCTGTGTTCCGGCCACGGTCAGCCCCCCCACTGTTCCATCAATTGCCGCGGCATCTCTCCATTCTTGTATCTGGCCGTCTGAAGGGACAAGCGGGACTTGGGATTGGTCGGCACTGCCCGGATACAAAGTGCCGCCCACGGAGCAGGAATTTGTTTGGTAATATGCATCGCCGTTAATCGTACAGCTCGAAAGAGTGTGTGCATATGCATTACCCTGCACCGTAATTCCAGTGAGAGACGTATTAGATCCGCCCATGTATGTCTTAAAATTCAGGTCGCCATTCACGTTGTTCCACACAGGATTTCCTGCATTCCAATTTGTGCTGTACATCCCTTCCCCATTCGTATATGAGTTTGTGTTGTCGGTAGCCCACAGAAAATAATTACTCGCGTTGACCGATGCGATCGCAATGATCCAGTATTTTGTCCCAGATGTGAGACTGGGATACGAACTCAAACTTGCATCCACAAAACTATATGATCCGGTAACGGACGAGGCAATGAGAGATCCGGAAGCGAGCTCAGTCTTGGATGGTGTGCCGCCGTCGTCCGTGACGATCTTTACGGTTATATCGCCGGGTGCTCCGACTTTTTTGAGATTGAGAGATACTTTATTGAGTGCCGTAGTGCTTGCGGCAGTAAACGACTGTGCAAGGTTTGCTCGCGCCGAAATATCGCCCAAATTAAAATCGGAATTTTGCGTAGTCCATTCCTGGTCGATGGTCGGCAGTGCGCCACCAGCTACGGTGGCATCGCCCGTGATAGTTCCTCCGCCCGAAACACTGCCGTTGGAAAACAAACTTCCGTTGATTTGAGATCCATTGCCCATTGTGACACCTCCCGCACCGACTTGGACACCGAATCTAAACGAGACAACCTCAGAATTTATGCTTACATTCGCTTGCACCTCTTTGGACGCGGTTGGGGTGACGTTGTTCGGGATGTACCCGATCGAAGTGATTCGCTTGGTACTGCTATCTATGCTCGCGACACTGGTGGTGAATGTTCCGTTTCCGAGCGCTGTGTTGTTCTCGCCTGAATAGTTGCCATTTTGATTGAGTTCATATATCGCTTTGTCGATTCCCGCTTCAGCGAGCGAGAGCGCCTGGACGCTCGCAACGGTATGTCGCTCCACGCGCGCGTATAGTGTCGCATAGGAGACCATGCTCGAGAACACGGTGAGAAAAATGCCCATAAAAACCAACGCTAACAAAAGAACGGCTCCGCGCGTATGGGGAGGATGAGTTTTCATAATGCGTAATTACGTAAGTATATCTGTTCGCGAACATGGGTAGATATATCTTTTGCACGCACGGTTTTCTGAGTCTGCACATCAATCACGGTACTCGTCGAAAGCGTGGGGTCTGCATTGCCATACGTAAACACGAATGTGGTAATGGCGTCACTGAGCCGCTTTGATCCTGCTGGTCGAGCCGAACCCACTCCCGCGTCAATAAGGCGATACGCACTCGTACCCGTCGCGTAATAGGCAATGTAGTCGTATTGTCCGCCGACGGTAGCGCCGGTGCTTGTAATTGACGGTAATTTCAATACGAGTGTGTTGGCGGAAGTAGAGTACGTTGTTCCAGAAAACGCATGTGAGCCGACGACCGTAATAGCCTGAAGTGCCGATGTATGGATATCATTCATGATGGTGCTTGCCGAACCGACCACCTCGATGGTCGCGGATTGCGATTGCGACAACACCGTATTACTGATGACAAGTTGTATGATTGCAAGACTCATGAGAGCAAAGATTCCCACACTAATGAGCACCTCTATGAGTGTAAATGCTCTCGTATCTCCACGATAGTACATATAAGATCAAAGCCCGCCGACTTCGGTAATCAAGGTGTTCAAAGATTGTGACCGTGTACTTGATCCAGCACCTATCCACGTTACGGTAACGGTTACGTGTTTCGTTTTTGCGTTGAAATTCGTTACGGACGATGTCGCTGTGCCGCCGGGAAGGAGACTCAATAAAGAGTCACTGAATGCACCAGGCGTTGTCGAAGCGTACCCACGCGCTCGTTCATTTTCGAGTTTGTGAGTGGCAATGCGAAGCGCAATATCGGAATATTTCGAATCACGGATCAAACTCGTAAGACTTATTGTTGCGCTCAAAAGCGCGATGAGTGCCCCGACAATAAATATTGTGACCAAGACCTCAACGAGCGTAAAACCGCTCTGTGTAAATTTTATTTTCAAGGTATTGCAATTGTACACCAAAGATTATTGGGAGGTCTGTGCGCTATACACTGATTCTGCATGGCGGGCGGAGAATGATACAATCCGGTCATGAAGTCGATCGTTGTCGCAAATTGGAAGATGAACCCACAGACGGCGCGAGAAGCCCGTGCGCTTTTTGCGGCGACAAAAAAGGCCGCAGACAGTGCGCCAAGTGTTGAAATTATCGTGGCTCCCCCGCTCCTTTACCTGCACGAACTTTCTTCGAGATATCGGGGGAAGCGAATCGTCTTTGCCGCTCAAAATGCGCATTGGGACGATACCCGCGCCCATACGGGCGAGGTCTCTTTGCGCCAAGTAGAGGACGCAGGCGCGCGTTTCGTACTTGTGGGCCATGCCGAACGGAGAAATTTTGGCGAGAGCAATGATGATACTCGAAACAAGGTTGCCAGTGCGCTTGCCCAAAAAATGACACCCATCCTTTGCGTGGGCGAGAAAGAGCGTGGGCAAGCAGGAGAACATTTCGCCTTTATTCGCGAACAACTGCTCGTTGGTCTCGCAGATGTGTCCTCCTCAGCACTCCCGCGCGTCATGATTGCCTATGAGCCTGTTTGGGCAATTGGAGCCGTCTCTTCGATGGAACCGCGACAAATGCATGAGATGACGATCTTTATCAGGAAAACAATCGTCGATTCTTATGGAGTGCGCGGGCACTTGATGAAAATCCTCTATGGGGGGGCTGTCGACGAAAGCAATGCAGGAGCAATGGTACGGGATGGAGATGTCAACGGACTTTTGGTCGGTCGGGTATCAACCGATGCAAAAGCATTTAAAGAACTTTTAATAACCATACAAAACGTATGAAATATATCGATGAGCTTTCTGCAGGCGAATTGCGTGGCAAACGCGTACTGGTGCGTGCGGGTCTTGATGTGCCACTCGATGCTATGGGCGCAGTAGCCGATTTGTTTCGAGTGAAGCAAGCCTCGGCAACACTTCGTTTTCTCTCGGCGGCTGGTGCAAAAGTCATCATTCTCTCGCATATCGGGCGCGATAGTGAGGCGTCGAATGAGCCGGTAAATCGTGCACTCAAACATCATGTGCCGTCAGTGTTTATTCCCGACCTTTTGGGGCCAATAGCACAACATGCGCTCTCCGCGATGCGCGACGGAGAGATTGCATTTTTGGAGAACGTACGACGGGATCCTCGCGAGGTAAAAAATGACGAAGGTTTTGCTCGTGAAATCGCGGCTTTGGGCGACATATATGTAGGCGATGCGTTTTCCGCCGTTCATCGCACACACGCCTCGATTGTCGGTGTGCCGAAATTTCTGCCGCACTACGCCGGACTTCTGATGCGCGATGAAATCCGCGAGCTCAATGCGGCGCGACAACCCGAGAGTCCATCCATTGCAATATTGGGAGGCGCAAAATTTGAGACGAAGGCACCGCTTATTTCCCGACTTCTTGAAAAGTACGACCATCTTTTTATTGCTGGTGCTCTTGCCAACGACGTATTCAAGGCGCGCGGATTGGAGGTCGGAGTTTCCTTGGTATCAAAAGAACTTCCCGGCCCCGCAGTGCGCGAGCATCCGCATTTCGTTGCCCCCATCGATGTAACGGTCGAGCGGCCAGATAAGCAGGCGCGGGTAAAAAAGCCTGATGCGGTAGAACGTGATGAAAAAATCGTCGACATCGGACCTGATTCTATCGCACACATTGCCCCGCTTATTGCACAAGCAAAAGTTATTTTGTGGAACGGCCCCACGGGCCTCTATGAAAGCGGATATGTGTCGTGGACGCACGCTATAGCTCAAATGGTAGGCAAAGCTGTCGAAGGGGGGGCAAAGGCTGTCATTGGCGGTGGCGATACTATCGCCGCTATCCAAGAAAGTGGCGTGCCCGAAACATCCCTCGGATTTCTCTCCACGGGTGGAGGTGCCATGCTTGAATATTTGCTCAAAGGGACTTTGCCGGGTATCGAAGCGCTCGAGTAATATCACGAAAGTGCGGCACGGATTTTTTCTGCGTTGGCTACGAGATCATCTTTGTCGCCGTGCGCTTTGTGCGGATTGGGGTAGATCCAGATATGCGCGTGATGCACTTCGTCGCCCATAATGCGTGAGTGTACTTCGTCGACGGGGCCGAACGTGTTTTGCATCGCACGCGCCACTTTTCGTGCGACTTCAAAATATGCGCCAGCTTCGGGCACGTCCCACACATAGCGGTAGTGTTTTTTTGGTATTACTTGCGTGTGCCCGGGCGACTGCGGATGTATGTCGAGAAACGCGAGGAAATCATCGTCTTCGTATACTTTTGTCGATGGAATTTCTCCCGCGACTATTTTGCAAAAAATGCAGTCTGACATATTTTGTACTGTAGCATAAAAGATCATCCCCAGCCGGAGCCGGGGATGCATGAAAAGATTGCCTCAGGGTGTACATGTGACCGTTGCGGTAAGGGCGCAATGGTCGCTAATCCCGCTCCATAAACGGAAGTCATCAACGACGTATCCATCCGTGGTGAACATTCCGTCGACAACGACCGATAACGGCGCAGACGTATGCAATGCGTTGTCAATCGTGGTCGTGTATCCAGGAGGAACGTTGTCTTTGTACGGCGATGCGATCAAATCGAATATTTCTCCACCACGCGGAGCGTTGAAGTCCCCACAAAGAACGAATTTCCCGATTAATCCCAGTATGCGGAGAAGAGTTGCCACGTCCTCTCGCTGATAATCGTCTGCCTCACCGTCGGGTGTCCACGTGAAGTGAGTATTGCAGATGGTAAACGTCGAGCCACACGCCGACTCGACATTAGCACATGCGAGTACGCGACCCACGGTTTCCCGTATTGTTGTCACAGAGCGACTGTCGGTGAGGCTGAGTGACTCGGCGTTGCCGACGTAGTAGTGACTAGATACGCTCTTGAAGGAACCGCGTGAAAGTATGGCGATGCCGGACTTCTTCTGACCCTGAGACGTTGCATGTAAAGTCATCGGAAAAAATGCATGACAATGTGGAACATCTCCGAATACACTTCTGCAAATGAAATCAACATTGTCTCTGTACACTTCCTGAAGACACACCAGATCAGGACGAAAATTTTCCAAAAACGCTGTAACTGCCGGAAGATGTTTGTCCCCCTCAATATTTAGACTTACCAGTCGCACGCCAGGGGTGGCACTCATGCTGGGTCCTCCATTGTGATCAAACCTGCCGCCATACTGCACATTTTGGACGTGTTTGCCAAGTCGTCGTTATCTCCCATTGAAACGGTTAGCGTAACCGGAGCGGATAACCCATATCTC
>CAYGMC010000041.1:0-6512 GCA_964351105.1 uncultured Candidatus Saccharibacteria bacterium
TCGCCGGTCTTACGGAGCAGTCACTCGTCAAGGCGCGAAGTGCGTCGCCAGCTCCGCCGTACCCGCATGATGGGTGCGGTAGCATCTCCAGCCGAAGTAGAAGCCGTGCCTGAAGTTGAAGTTGCCGAAAAAAGCGAGTAACGGAAATCTTTTTGTTTATCAACAATTGGTAGACGCTATTACCTTGAGGCAACGAGTTACTTTATTCGTTTGTTTGTCATGCAAGAGATTGAAAATAGAGAGAATGTTGCGTATAGTATGGCGATGTCTTTAGCTACCGAAATGGCGGCTACTTGACAAAGTGTCGCGCAGGTGTTGAAATTGGTATACAAGCACGCTTGAGGTGCGTGTGCCGAAAGGCGTGGGGGTTCAAGTCCCCCCCTGCGCACCAGAGAGGATTCCTAAAATAGGTTTGCATGAAGTGTATGAGTAGTCACCAAAAATAAAGACCGCCCTTGCCGAGAAGATTTCGCTGCAAGGGCGTCTTCAAGTGCCGAAGGGCGGTTGAGTGTTACTCGGAGCGCGGGCGGGAGCACTGCGCGATGAATGCGTCGGTTATGCAGTATTTTTTGCTGCTTAACTTTCGGACAAACTCTGCGTCCGGAGAGCACTGCGCCCATCCATTCGGGTTTTCCATCAGGAAGTGCCCATACAGACCGTATAACATCCCGCGGTCGCTGGAGGTGCCTTCCCAGTTCCATTTCCGCCTCGCGTAGAAGATGCGCAGGTTCCCCATGGTAAACGGACACCAGAGACCACGGAATTGAAAGTATTGGATTAGGCGCCCTGCCGCTAATTCAATCTCGGCTTTGCCGAAACTCGCGTAGACGGCCCCGTTGTGTGTAAGTGCAATTTCGTCGGGTCGAGTAGAATAATGCGTGTCTCCGGGTGTTTCGATTACGTCGATTACCTGCGCTCTGCTCATGTCCGTGTTCCTTCTGTTGCTGGCCGTCTTATACCATAATGAGAAGATACGCGCTAGTTTGCTATAGCGGCGGGCACTAATTGCACAAATGTTTGAGTACCGAACGCTGCCGCTTTAGGATAAGATTTGCGGCGAATCGCGTTATAAACGAGGCCTTGTCGATTTTCCGCATATCTGCGAGCTTTATCACGTCGAATAGCTTCAGACTGCCGTCGGGAAGCACGAAAACATTGCTCAAGCGTCGCTGTAATACTCCGCCTTGGCCGATAAGATCAGCCAAATATCCGGCGGCAAACATTGTTTCGTATCGCGTAATCACGTCTTGAAATTGAGCTTTAGTGGTCTCGTTTTGCAAATCTTTCTTTGAAAGATAGTGACCTTTTGTATAAGGCTGAATTGTAGCGACTTTGCCTTGAGGGCTCTCCACAATGCGAGTAGTTAAAAGATAATTCCCCAGATACTGCTCACAAATCGAAATATCGCGTTTGAATCTGTCGTGCAGATTTAATCCGTCGCGCAATACCCAATTGAAAAAACGCTCCCCGCGAGGAAATCGTATGACCTCGTCATCTCCATAGTGGTATACAGAATGAGAGCGACCCCATGCAATTCGAGCGCCGACTTTTGTTGGATCGTAAATCTCCATGAGGTCACTATATCTCAAGGATGGCGGTACAAAATCAAAAATAGGGCATTTGTGGTATAATCGGTGGTATGAAAAGAGTAAAAACTCGTAAAACAGAGGGTAGACATTTTCCTGTCATGGTAAGCCGCGGAGAGGATGGTTTCTATATTGTTCAATGCCCCATGTTGCCAGGATGTTTTACGCAAGGAAACACCCTCGACGAAGCGCTGAAAAATATCAGGGAAGTTATTGAATTGTGTCTAGAAGAAAAAGAAAGTCGCGCGATGGCGAATGAAATCGGCATCGAAGAAGTGAGCTTGCACAGCTCAAGAGGCGAATTTGTCGGTCAAAGAATTTTTGTCACTTCTTGATTGAGAGAGGGGAACATGGCTAACGTGGCGCTTTTGCTATGATGCAGGTATGTCTTTGTTCACGGGAAAAGGAGATGATGGAAGCACGAAGTTGTTTGATTCGGGGCCGGGGAAGCGGGCGTCGAAGGCAAGCCCCATTTTTGAATGTTTGGGCATGCTCGACGAGCTCAATACGCTCACGGGGTGGTGCAAGGTGGCGTGCACCGAGGATTTCGTAGCGCAGGAGCGCACGGTGAAGATTATTTTACACGATGTTCAAGACCACCTCTTTACGCTTCAGGCGGAAGTCGCCGGCGCGCCCAAATCAATACCGCTCTCGAGCGTCGAGATGCTCGGCGTTCTCATCAATCGCATCGAAGCAGAAATGCCTCCCATCAAATCTTTTCTCGTACCCGGTGGCACGGAGCTTTCATCGCGACTCGATATCGCGCGTGCTGTATCGCGGCGTGCGGAGCGCCGCTTGGTAATGGTGCATGAATCGGGGGAGCGGGTAATAAGCGAGCCAAGCCGTGCATACGCCAATCGTCTTTCGTCGCTCTTCTACGCGCTCACGCGCCTCGCCAATCACTTCGCGGGTGTCAAAGAATCTCCGCCGGATTACAAAATATAACTTCGCATGTTCAAAACAATATTCGCTATTTGTAGCTATAGCTCTCGATTGAGAATATTCGTTTCAGTGCGTGTTCTCATTGTACAATCTCTACTATGCGCCGATATCTTCCTAAAAACGTTGAGGAGATTTTGCACTGGTACGAGCGCTACATTTCACCCGCGTCGCTCATAGCCGGATTTCTCGCCGACAATCTTTTTTTTCTGCGGCGCGTTGATCTTTTGGTCGGAAACATCTTGCTCCTTTCGTACTTGCTTATCGCCGCTGGTGGTATCGTGCTTATCAATGCGATCCAAGCGGGGAGAATACGCGGGAAAGTCGCGCTCAAGGTCGCTCCCTTTATTCCCGTTGTTGTACAATTTTGTTTCGGAGGACTTTTTTCTGGTTTTGTCTCTCTCTACAGCCGCAGTGCATCGGTCGCTGTATCGTGGATATTTGTCGCGGCGCTCGCGGCGCTTTTGCTCGGGAATGAACGCTTTACACGCCTCTATGCGCGTCTCCCCTTTCAGATTGGTCTCTACTTTCTTGCGCTCATCTCATTCTTAGAATTTTTCATCCCTGTCATTTTGCGTCGCATCGGCCCATGGATATTTATTCTGAGCGGTGTCGTGAGTCTTACGATCATTGCGGGCTTTATGTATGCGATGAAAAAGCTTGTGCCACAGATGTGGCGCGAAAGTGGTCGTCGCGCGGTCGTCTCCGTCGGTGTCATTTTCATTATCTTCAACGCGCTCTACTTTACAAACATGATCCCCCCACTCCCGCTCTCACTAAAAGACGCAGGTGTCTACCATTCAGTGGTGCCGCAAAAGGATGGAAGCTATGTGCTCAGGGGCGAGCCGCTTGCGTGGTACGAACAATATCTCAATTATGCGCCCACGTTTCATCGTACAAAAGGGGAAACAGTATATGTGTGGAGTGCGGTGTTTGCCCCCTCGGGACTTTCCACGGAAGTGCTTCACGAGTGGCAACTGTATGATCCCGTACAGAAGCAGTGGGAAACGACCAATACAGTGTCGTTCGCGATTTTTGGCGGACGCGACGGAGGATATCGCGGATATTCGAAAAAAATCAATCCTGCGGAGGGGAAGTGGCGTGTCAACGTCATCACCCAATACGGACACCTTCTCGGGCGGATTTCTCTCCAGGTTGTTGCGGTGCCAGTGCCCGTCTCTCTTGAGACTACAAAACTATAATCCTCGCTTCGGGTGGGTGAATTTGGTATAACTGCTCTGTCTGTATGGCGACCGTGGTGTAACGGTTAACACTGGAGCTTGTGGAGCTCTCGATCAGGGTTCGATTCCCTGCGGCCGCCCAAATATTCCCGGAAGGAATTATTTGGTGTGCTCGCAGTGAGGCACCTGCGTGCCTCACGTGGGGAATCGAAAGCCGCAGCGATGTTTTGCGAGCACGCAAAACCGCGAGACAGGGTCGTGCGGCTTCGTGTGCGTCGGCGCACGAAGAGAAGCCTGACCGATTCCCTGCGGCCGCCCCGGTAAGTCGGGTATGTTATAATTGCGGCATGGAAGATCAGGAATTGCGCCAACGATTTGACGCGATTGAGGGGAAGATCGACGCCGTCTATCGCTCGGCGGAAAAAACGCGCACGTACATTCTTTGGACGGCCGTCGTTACTATCGCCCTTATCGTATTGCCCGCAATTGGCCTCGTATTTGCCGTCCCCTCGCTTATAAACACTCTCAACACTTCCTACGTCGAACTCGGTGGGTTATAATGCACATTATGGACGAACAAACAGCAGATAAAATAATCGCCGCGACACATTGGCCGCGAAAGATGGTGGCGGTAGCACTTGGGTTTTTGGCGTTATTCTTGTTTATTGCTTCAATAGGGGAGCTCAAAGGCCTGCGCTTCATCGGGAGTGGGGTGAATGCCACTAACATAATCAGCGTCTCGGGAGATGGTGAGGTTTTTGCGGTACCAGACACCGCCACATTCTCCGTAACAGTGCAGGAAGAAGCCAAAGACGTGAAAGATGCGCAAGACGTGGCGACGAAAAAAAGCAACGCGATTATTGCGTACCTCAAAGAGGGTGGTGTGGAGGAAAAAGACATCCAAACAACCGACTACAGCGTCCACCCGCAATACGACTACACCAACAGCACGTGCTCGGGAGGATACTGCCCACCCGGCAAACAAACACTCCGCGGATTCCAAGTATCGCAGACACTGACCATAAAGGTGCGTGATACGAAAAAGGCAGGCGGTTTGCTATCCGGAGTCGGCTCTCGCGGAGCGTCTTCGGTGAGCGGCCTTTCGTTTACGATTGACGATCAGGATGCGCTCGAGGCAGAAGCGCGCGATAAAGCAATTGCAAAAGCGAAGGAGAAGGCCGAGGTGCTCGCGGATTCGCTCGGCGTGCGAATAGTGCGCATCGTTGGATTTAGTGAAGGTGGAAATTATCCTGTTCCATACGGACGTGGTGGCGATGTTATGACCATGGCGGCGGAAGCAAAAGCCGCACCCGAAATCCCTGTAGGAGAGAACAAAATCACGTCTAACGTGACGGTAACGTACGAGATTCGATAACATGGTTTCTCGGACGAAGCGCGTCGCCGCGCGTAAAGGCGCGGCTCTTTTGCATCTGGTTGCGAGCCCAACACGCATACTTATTTTAGGATTTCTTGCCGCGCGCAAAAATGCATATGTGGGAGAGATAGCCAAGCATCTCGGTATGACTCAGTCTGCTGTTTCGCATCAGTTGGGTCTTTTGGCCGGATCAAGTGTCGTCGTATTCAAAAGAGAAGGGCGCATGGCGCGCTATGCAATGGCCCGTACCCCCGCCGCACAATTGGTATCGCGCGCGCTCAAAACTCTCGTGTGAAGTGCGAATTTATACAAACGTTTCCTTACATTCACGACTACAATACGCATTACCCTCCGCATCTCTGCAATTCTCGCAGGCTATAAAGTGCAAATGGCACGTCTGCTCGGCACAGTCGGCGTATTTTTCTGACGGGGCACTGCAAAGATGGCATGCGCCGATGATTTCTCGCGCTCCCCCGAAATCCATCGTTACGCGCTGGTCAAATGTGTAGAGTGTACCGAGAAAATCTTTGCCCGGATATTTTTCCATATAGGTATGAATGCCGCCATCGAGTTGTCGTACATTTTTGAATCCCTTATGCATCAGATACGCCGCCATCTTCTCGCATCGCACGCCGCCCGTGCATACGGTAACCACGTCTTTCTCTTTGAGAGGAGCGAGTCTGTCGACAACGAGCGGCAAGTGGCGTGAAGCCGAAATGTTTGGCTGTACCGCATTTTTGAAATGTCCTGAAGCAAATTCGTAATTATTGCGCATATCCACGACCACAAAATCACGCTGATTCTCGTACCATTCACGCAACTCTTCTGGCGTAATGCGCGGCGCGGTGCGCACGCGCGGGTTTGCCTCTTCATCTGTGAGTCCTGTCGCCACTATTTCTTTGCGCACTTTTACGGAAAGGTTGGGGAAGCTCTGGCCCGTTCCCGCACTTCGCTTAATCTGCACATCCGCAAATCGTGGATCGGTAAGAAATTCCTCAATGAATTGCTCGGTCGCCTCCACCGTCCCCTCGAGAGTCGCATTGACTCCCTCATGCGCTACGATGACGCGACCAGCTAGAGCGAGTATCTCAGCAAGGTCGCGCACCCGCGCTGCTAATTCTTCCGGCGCATCCACGTCGACATATTTGTAGAAAAGGAGCACCTGGTATGCCGCCTTTTCGTCTCTTACTGCCACTTTCATGCAAAGACTATACCAAACAAGTGTCGAAATTGTTCGCTGTCCCGCGGCTTGCGTGGCCCCTACCTTTCTGATAGGGTATCTGAAACCGCCGCGAGGCGGTTTAAAAATGCTAATATAATCACATTATGGCAGGAGGATTTGGACAATATTTTAAAGACACTGGTGCAGAACTTCGTCACGTGGCGTGGCCCACGCGCTTGCAGACGATTGTGTACACCGTCTTGGTCGTG
>CAYGMC010000041.1:6522-7120 GCA_964351105.1 uncultured Candidatus Saccharibacteria bacterium
ACAATCACATACGCAGTGCTGGTCGCTCTCATATCGGTCGTAGTCGCGCTCTATCTCGGATTCTTCGACTTCCTTTTTACATCGGGCATGGTGCAACTTCTCGAGGTTCTTCCGCAAGCATCTCCTGTAGAAGTGACACCGCTCGTACAAGGTAATCCAATAACGCTCACACCAGTTGTTTCCTCGACAACACCCCAACAATAAAATCTTTATGGCACGACAAACATACGGCAGTGAACGAGCATGGTATGCAATACACACGTATTCGGGCTACGAAGACGCTGTTGCGCGCAATCTAAAACAGCGCACCGAAGCATTTGGCATGCAAGATCACATATTCAACGTCATCGTTCCCACGGAAAATAAGATTCGTATCAAAAACGGCCGCAAGACAGAATTGAAAGAAAAGCTTTTTCAAGGGTATGTATTTATCGAGATGATCGCCTCGGACGAGGCATGGAGCGTCGTGCGCAACACGCCGCAAGTTACCGGATTTGTAGGCACCGCAAATCAGGCAGTACCACTTTCGCCTGATGAAGTCGAAAAGATCCTCAAGCGTGCTTCGGGCGACACGGTGCGGCATGCGATAGACATGGCA
>CAYGMC010000041.1:7130-7269 GCA_964351105.1 uncultured Candidatus Saccharibacteria bacterium
ATGCCGTCGTTATCATTGACGGTCCGTTCAAAGACCTCGAAGGCAAAGTAGGGGAGGTTGACGAAGAGCGTGGAAAGGTTAAAGTTTTAGTCCCGATGTTTGGTCGCGAGACTCCGGTGGAGCTCGAAGCCGATCAGGT
>CAYGMC010000042.1:0-7064 GCA_964351105.1 uncultured Candidatus Saccharibacteria bacterium
GTATACTAGCAAATCGGGCGCTATGGTAGCATGGCTCCATGTTGGTAGACGATGTAACGATATCGCTCGAGGCGGGGCATGGGGGGCGTGGCGCCGTGGCTTTTCAAAAGGTGAAGCGCGCGCAAGGCCCTACCGGTGCCGACGGCGGGCGCGGAGGGAGTGTTTATTTCGAAGGAATCTCCGATATCGGGGCGCTCTCGTACTATTCGGGCAGAAAATTGATAAAAGCTGAAGATGGCAAAAATGGTCGCGGGCAATTTATCGACGGTCGCCGTGGTGAAGATTTGATACTGAAAGTGCCGACAGGAACGACCATAACCAACCGTGCGACAGGGTATAAGAGAGAAATTACCCATGTGGGTGAGCGCCTGCTCATACTCGGCGGTGGCAACGGCGGCAGGGGGAATTTCAAATTTCGCTCCTCTACCAATACGTCGCCAGAAGAATTCGAAGAAGGGAAAGCTGGCGACACGGCGACGTTCAAACTCGAATTGCGTCTGATCGCCGACGTGGGGCTTATTGGCTTACCGAATGCCGGCAAATCGACTTTGCTCAACGAACTCACCGGAGCGCATAGCAAGGTCGCGCACTATGCGTTTACCACGCTCGAAGCGCATCTCGGCGCGTATTACCAACTCATCATTGCGGATATTCCCGGGCTTATCGAGGGCGCGTCGGAGGGAAAAGGACTCGGGGTCAAATTTCTCAAGCACATTGAGCGCACCAAAACACTCTTCCACCTCGTTTCCGTAGAATCCGACGATCCCGTACGTGATTACAAAATAGTGCGCGCCGAGCTTGAGTCGTTTAATCCAGAGCTGACCAAAAAAGAAGAGAATATTTTTCTTACCAAATCGGATTCAGCCACACCCGAACAACTGAAGAAATTTGTTTCGGCGTTCAAAAAGCTAAAAAAAGTTGCGACACCAATTTCCATTCTCGATACGGCGAGTATCGAAGAAGTTAAAAAAATTCTTAATAGTATGAAAGATAAGAAAGAGCTCCACGCATCGAAGGTCGAGTTATAATTTTTGCTATGCTGAACTTTGGTCAAATGCTTCTCAAGGGACTCAGCCAGATTTTCTTCCAAGAGAGTCTCTTTATGGGTGCGCTCGTCGCCATCGGACTCGTTGTAGCTTCACCGATGACACTCCTTCTTGCACTCATTGGTGGTGCAACCTCTGCGCTGGTTTGCAAAATGCTCGGCTACGACCAAAATCTTTATGAGGCAGGAGTTGCCGCATACAATGGCATTTTGATTGGGTGTGCGGTTGCCTTTTATATCAAATCATTTCCCACCTCATTGATAGCGGTCGTGATAGGTTCTGCGCTCGGCGGCTTGATATTTTTGCTCCTCGTCAAATATCACATTACTCCCTACGCACTTCCTTTTGTAATCATTGCTTTTCTCCTAGTAATTTTTATCAAAATCTATGGTATTCACTAGTCTCTGCGTGTTTTGTGATGTGGGTATGCACGACAGAATGATTGCAGATAATGAATTTGCGTTTTCTTTTTTGACGCAGGCACCGATTGTCCCGGGTCACGTGCTCATTTGCCCGAAGCGACATGTACAAACGTATGATGAACTTCGCGCCCCTGAAAAATCGGCCATCGAGCAGATGCGGAAAAAGATTAAAACGGCGCTTAAAAAAGTGTTTAGAGCGCAAGGATTTAATTATGCTTGGAATGAAGGTGAAGTGGCAGGCCAATCCGTACCACATTTCCACCTACATGTTGTTCCACGAAAGAAGGGAGACATTGGCGTTTATTGCTACGAACCGCGTGAATTCCTCTATCGTCCGGGCATTCGTCCGACGCGCCCCGACCAAGAACTCAAAGAGGTGTCAGACCTGATCCGACGCGCTCTCTGAAAGAATTAAAGTCCGAGCGTTTTGAGGAAGCGTTCGCGTTCGATGCCTTCGATTGTGCGGTACGCGTTTGGCTTTAGATTGCCGAGCTTGATATTCAAAATACGCACGCGCTCAAGCTTGAGCGCAGGTGCTTTGAGCGCGTCGCACATTCTGCGGATTTGGTGTTTCTTACCTTCGGTGAGCGTTATCAAAAATGATTTTTCTCCACGCAGTTCGACTGTGCATGGCTTGGTGATGTAGCCGCCAATGTCGACACCGCACTCCATCATTTCTTTGAAATGCCGTGGGAGCGCACTCGCGCAATCAACACGATATTCTTTATCGTGCGCATATTTCGGGCTTAAAAGTCGGTCGGTGATGCGCGCATCGTCAGTGAGAATGATCAATCCTGAAGAACGCTTGTCGAGACGGCCGACGGGAAATACTCCCTGTATCGGAACACTGCTCGTGATATCTTTTTCGCCGTATTGCGGCGAATGTGTCATGACTCCGATTGGTTTGTGGTAGGCAAAATACCGATATGTTTTTGCCGTGTGGTGGCGCACAGCAACCGTGTCGGTGGGCCCCACTTTGTCGCCAAGCACGGCGCGACGGCCGTTGATCATTACGAGACCTTTTTCGACAAGAATATCCGCGTCTTTGCGCGTGGCAATACCGAGTGAGGCAATGTGTTTGTTGATACGCATATTCTCGTATTTTACTGCGTGCTCGGCCGCTTCCTTCCGATGCGATTTTTTTGTGCATCGGCGACTTTCCACAAGACGCGGGCGGCGTAGGTGCGATAGGGCGACCACGGAGCGATGATAGTGGACAACTTTTTTTCAGAAGGGAATTTTTTGAGTCCATAGAGTTGCATGACGCCTTTACGCAAACCCAGATCGCCCTTGGAAAACACATCGGGTCGACCGAGAGAAAACATCAATATCATTTCGGCCGTCCACGGCCCGATTCCCTTGACCTTGGTAAGCTCCGCGATTACTAGCTCGTCGGCCAGAAGAGGTATCGCTTTGATATCAAGTGTCCTGCTCTGTACCGTGTCGGCAAAATTTTTTATGGCACGCGCTTTTGCACCCGAGAGCCCGCAGGAGCGCATTACACTGTCGTCGAGCGCGAGTATTTTGGGAGGAGTAATGAGTCCGAGTGAGAAGAGTTTTTGAAAACGATCGAAGATAGTATCGGCCGCTCTGCTTGAGAGTTGTTGGCCAATAACAGTCCACACGATATCGCGGAAGAGGTCATCCGACGGCGTCACATCCACAATATCCCACTCGAGCGCGGCTTGGTGCAAGCGAGGGTCGACTTTTTTGAAATGGCGTTTGGCGGCGGCGTACATATCGAGTGGTGGCCTGCTATACTATCACGCATGAAACGATCGCGCGTGCTCAAACGTGGTATCTTTTTTGGTGTCGCGTGCTTCTGTGTCGCGGCGCTGGCCCTCTTTTGGGCGGTTGATTTCTCGAGTTTTTTTACGGTGTCGTATGATCGAGCCAATGCTGAAGCAGAAATGGGAGCGGTCGCCACAAGTACCGCTCGACGCGTCCCCAAACTCGACGTGGCCGCATACGACGCAAAAATGCTCGCGCTCGCACATCGCTCTGCCACCTCAACGATAGTAGCAACATCCACCGCAACATCGTCACCGGCCAAAAAGTATCTATGGCCGCCGAAAACAGCATATCCAAATGCTGGCGCACTTCTTCCGTTCAATCGTATCGTTGCGTATTACGGCAATTTTTATTCCAAAGGCATGGGCGTGCTTGGGGAATATCCGCAGGACGTTGTAATAGAAAAATTGAAAGCGGCAGTGGCAGAGTGGGAAGCGGCCGATCCTTCGACACCTGTTATTCCTGCGATCGATTATATCGCCGTGACCGCACAGCTCTCACCCGTCGATGGCACCTATCGCGCACGAATGCCAGACAGTCAAATCGACATTGCACTTGATCTTGCGGAGAAGGTGAATGGTATCGTGATACTCGAATTGCAGGTGGGTTTGAGCACGGTACAAAAGGAAATACCACAGCTTGAAAAATACTTCAAATTGCCCAACGTGCATGTGGCGCTCGATCCAGAATTTTCGATGAAAGATGGCACGCGCCCGGGAAAAGCGATTGGCACCATGAATGCTGAAGACATCAATTTTGCGGCACAGTACCTTGCCAAACTTGTCAGGGACAACAATCTACCGCCAAAAATCATTCTCATCCATCGTTTTACCGAAGATATGCTTACGGGCTACACAGAGATCGAGCCGTTGCCGGAAGCGCAAATTGTCGTCGTGATGGATGGATGGGGATTCGGCGCAAAAAAGATAAATACGTACAATACCGTAATCTACCCCGAACCAATTCAATTCACCGGATTCAAGCTTTTTTACAAGAACGATCTTTTCCCACCTTCAACGCGATTACTCACTCCCAAGGAAATTATCGATCTCACACCCTCGCCATCCTTTATTCAGTATCAGTAAAAGTGCGATTTCTTGCAAAAAAAAGAATATGTGGTAGCATTGCAAGTATGCAGTCAAAGATTTCAAATATGCAGAGCCGACGAACAGCTTCATTTGAGGCTGTTTAGAGTATTTGTACCACTTACGAATCATCCAAACGGCCTCGAATCGGGGCCGTTTTCGTCACATGTGCCACATGGGCGGAATGATCTTTAAGGAGACACCAAATGGCTGGTCAAGAATGGCATGAGCTCGATGAGAAAATGCGGCAGGAGAAGGGAGGGGCATTCTATCTGCCGTTACTTTCACCAAGCATCCTTCAGGAGCAGTGGGCGCAGAATCGGGCGGTGGTACGTCCTGTGCGTATTCCCACGGAGTACAGGGGCATGATCGTGTCCAAACAGTCTGGACCAATACTCGCGCACGCGGCGCGGCGTGAGTCGAATCACCCGGCGTGGAACGAACTCGCGCAGATTTACGTGGATAAGGAGGCGCGTGGGAACGGGTTGATGAAGGAGGTGGTTTGCGAGCTGATCGCCACTACCATGCCTTGCATTCGGCTCTTCTGTATCACGCCTGACGGGTCCGTCATGAGGCTACTCCAAGGGCTCTACTTCCGTCCGATAACCAAGGCAGTGATGCCTGGTGTAGGGGACTGGGCACGGGAAGTCGGTCTCGACGTTGGTGATCGACTTCCGCAAACTGCTTTGCGAACGGGACTCCCCGATATCGAGGCAGGGGAGCGATGGCTCTTTGTACGGAGGGCTTGAGCGCAACGGGCGCGCGAGGATGATTCCTCGCGCGCCCACGACTTTTTATGCTACAATTCTATCTTGCTTATGGAGCACCTCGGGGAAAAATGCGCGGTCTTTGGAATTTTCGGAAATAGTAATTCTTCAGCCGCCCGGGAAACATATTTCGGTTTATTTGCTCTGCAACATCGCGGGCAGGAACATTCTGGCATTGCCACCACTGACGGCCAAAAAATACTTTTGCATAAAAAATCCGGACTGGTAAGTCAGATTTATACCGAGGAAATATTAAAGGGGCTTCCCGGTTTTGCGGCCATTGGTCATAACCGCTATTCGACTTCTTCCGGCTTGGGCGTGGAACACGCGCAACCGTTCGTGTATGAAAATATTTTTGCTTTGGGACACAACGGCAATTTGCCGAGTACGGCCGCTCTAATTGATTTTCTGAATAAAAACGGAGAAAAGACAGACAATCATTACGATTCGGAGTTAATGACTCAGGCAATCGGGGCATATATGAAGAAGGGTAATTCGCTTCCGGAATCCGTCGCTTTGGCCTATCCGCTTTTTACGGGAGCATTTTCCTGTGTAATTTTAGGATTGGATATGATAATTGGTTTTCGTGATGCGTGCGGTATTCGGCCGTTAGTACTGGGAAAAAAAGGAGCGGAAATAATTATATCCTCCGAAACCTGCGCCCTGGACACTATCGGGGCGGAATTTGTCAGAGAAATAAAACCGGGAGAAATGGTTATCGTTACGAAAAACGGCATTGAGAGCAGGCAATTGGCAAAACCAAATCCAAAATTGGATATTTTTGAATTTGTTTATTTTGCCAGATACGACAGCGTCATGCTGGAAAAATCCGTATACGAGGTAAGGAAAAATTTGGGCAGAATCCTAGCCCAAGAACATAAATTGAAGGTGGATATGATAATACCGGTACCGGAAACGGCTATCTCAGCCGCTATCGGCTATGCGGAAGAATCAGGCATACAATTTGAAATGGGAATTTCCAAAAATCGCTACATCAACCGCACTTTCATTGAACCGACACAGGAATTGCGCGCGGAAAAAGTGAAAATGAAATTAAGCCCTCTGCCAGTCGTGATAAAAGGCAAAAAAATCGCCGTGATGGACGATTCAATCGTCCGGGGCACTACCAGCAAGCAGATTGTAAAAATGCTTTTTGAAGCTGGCGCTAAAGAAGTGCATTTCCTGGTCAGCTCGGCGCCGATTCGGTTCCCTGATTTTTACGGTATTGATACCCCCCGACAAAAAGAACTCATCGCTTCGCAAAAAACGATAAAAGAAATCTGTGAATTTCTCGGAGCTACATCGCTTTCGTATTTATCAATTGACGGTATGGTCAAAGCCACCGGACTGCCCCAAGAACGTTTCTCGCTTTCTTCTTTTGACGGCGTATATCCTATCCCGATTCACGAGCGGGCAAAAGAAATAAATTATGATGTTCCGAAAGAATAAAAAAAAATTAGCGCTATTGGTTCACGAAGGAGGTAGTCAAACCAACCTCAAAGCAATACGAGAAGCTATTGATGACAAAAAAATAAATGCTGAAATTTCTGCGGTAATTTCTGATAATGAAGACGCCATGCCGACATTAGAGAGAATATCACCGGATTATATATGTCTCGCCGGTTGGAAGAAAATTATTCCCGATGAACTCATTAAAAAATACGAAAATAAAATCTTGAATATACACCCGGGCTTGATTCCAGATAGGGCGGATGGAAATGTAAAAAATCCCGATAACACAATCGCTCTCTGGAATAAAGGAATGTATGGTAATAAAGCTATACAAAATTTCTTGGACCAAAAAAGTACTTTTGCTGGTTCTTCCATTCATTTTTTAACCTTGGATTTTGATTTTGGCCCGGTTTTGGGAAGAACCTTTGAAAAAATAGAACCAAATGACAATGTTGAATCTTTATACGGCAGGCTAAAGAAAAAAGAAAACCAACTATATGT
>CAYGMC010000043.1:0-6682 GCA_964351105.1 uncultured Candidatus Saccharibacteria bacterium
TACCGCACCCATCATGCGGGTACGGCGGAGCTGGCGACGCACTTCGCGCGTTACTTTTTCGCGGATGAAGTAGAGCTTGGCGCGGCGCACGCGGCTTCGCTTTACGATTTCTATCTTGTCGATCATCGGCGAGTAGAGGGGGAAAATCTTCTCCACGCCCACCCCCGAAGCTACGCGGCGCACCGTAAAGGTGCCACCTGCCTCGGTGCCATGCTTGCGCGCCAGAATGAGGCCTTCAAAATCCTGCAAACGTTGTTTGCCCTTCTCGATGATTTTTTGAGACACGCGCACCGTGTCTCCCGGCCTAATGTCGAGAGCTTTGCGTGCATCAATATCTACCGGCGACATTTGAATGGCCATATCGGCGGCACTATAACACCGACTTCCCGAATCTCAAAACTTCTCACCAAACCCGCCGCTTCTCGCGAAGCGGCGGGTTGAAGGTCTCTTGGCTGTTTTACCGAACGAGACAGTAGGCCGTGCTTCCTGGGATAGATGTTTCTTGATGTTTGGGGGCACAGATCATGTACCGCCCGCCTGAGTCAACCGAGATTTGATAGCCTGTATTGGCATCGGTGCCGCCCGTAGGATCAAAAGGCAGGGCAGAGGGGATGTAGGTAGGAACGAGGCACGAAGCAAGGTGAGAATTCCCTGTATCACTACCGATCGTTGTGCTTGCAGTCGGACCCCCGATGACCGTGCCAATACCAGAACAGGTAAAGATTCCCTTGTTTTCGGCAAGATTCTGTCCCACGGCGTTCAGAATGGTGTTGACGCCAGATTCGCGCTGCGCGTTGCGTGCTTGTGCA
The DNA here is from genome assembly GCA_964351105.1 of uncultured Candidatus Saccharibacteria bacterium. Taxonomy (GTDB): domain Bacteria; phylum Patescibacteriota; class Minisyncoccia; order Phycocordibacterales; family UBA2100; genus UBA10103. The sequence continues at coordinate 810 of CAYGMC010000043.1, forward strand.
AATTGTCGCGCAGGGTTGATTGCGACGACCACTATTCCCGCAAGAATTGCGATGACGCCAATAACGACTAGAATTTCGATAAGAGTAAACCCGCGATTTGTCTTTGTATGTGATTCCATAGATTGATATGCGTTTAATAAATAATACTGCTATATATTACTCCGCATGTATATCACAGGCACACCCGCGTGCAAGTACCCTATGGAACGACACATCCCGTTGTCCCAATCGGCTCCTCTCTCCACGAAAGAATCGGGAAGATGCCGGGGGTCGGATTGTCTAATATGATACGCACATTACTATACGCGCCTTTGTATACGGCGCGCGTTGTAATGGTCTTCGGAAAACCTCCGCTCGATACACTGCAAATGCGGCATACTCGTGTGGCATTGGCCGCGCCGCACGTATCGCCGACGTTCACACATTCCCCCGCGATTGGAGGTGCATAGTGCGGATCCTGTGCGAGTTTGAGCATGACCGCATTCATGCATGCCTCGGCAAGTCCGAGACCCACACGTTTGTTCTCGCTCTCGAGCACATCGAAACGGCTTAGAAAGACGCCGATGCCGAGCGACGACATCATGACGAGCAAAATTGCCGCAATAATGACAACCGACATGAGTGCTATAAATCCTCGTTCATTCGTGTGCATACTCATATGCGCACATAGTGCGTGGTGGAAGCGATTTCGGTGATGATGGAGCCGTTCGACGCTCGCGCACTGACGGTAAAGCCCGTTTCGATACTCTCGATATTCGTGCCACTTTCGTGCCGACGAACAAACACCAGCTTACTGATCGTTACGTTTGAATTGTTGAGCGGGACAAAGTTGTAAATTATATCGCTACCCGATCGACTGATTGTCGCGGATGTACCGTCGTACAGCGAGAGTGTGAGCGTGGAACCAGATGTGCGCGTCGCGGGCGCGGGATCGGAAGGATCACTGATATTCTCCGCGGCGCGGAGTGCCCACGTGATCTTCGCAAGCAAAAAGTCCTCCTCTTCGTGCATCATCGCGAGTGTTTGATTTCGATCGTTCGTCTCAAACATCATGTACGCCGCGCTCACAAAGCCGCCGATGATGAGCGCGAAGAGCGCGAGATAGACGAGTGTCTCGATGAGAGTAAATCCACGCGTATTCATGGTCCGGGATGTATGACGAGTATTGCCCCTTTGTCGTTGCTAGCGCGGTACGCTCCCACGTATACGTTGTTGCCCTCGCAGTCGGACGCACCACCGGTAGAGCCGCTCCCAAATACACTCACAAAATCAAACGATTTGACCAAACTGAGCCCGCTCGGCACGCTCACGTCCCAAATTTGGAGAAAACCAGATGTCGTAAGAAAAGCCAAATAATCGCGAACCGCTATTCCCAGAATGCTCTGCCCACTCGCGAGAGTCGTCGAACCGAGTGCTGTGGAAGGAATTATTGGATCACTGCCGTCAAGAATAAATAACTCTGGTATCGAATCGGTTGTGCCCGAAAGTTTGCTCTTTGTTCTCCCAAAATAGAGCCGACTTCCGGCGCGCGAGATACTCTTGCCATTTCCTTCTACGCCGGTCGCATACGAAAAACCACTGACGCGCACGGGGTTTGACGGATTCGACACATCGAGCACAGTCAACTGTTCGTTTAACGCCCCCACAAGTCCGTTGGGATGCGCGAGATACGCATACGAACCGTGGAGAGTAATTGCGTTTATCGGTGCGCCAGAGCTACCAAAACCGAGTGTCGGTGCGGGCCAGCTACCCACGTAGGTAGGATGCAGTGGATCATGCACATCAATGATGTGAAATGATGGCCCGTTTTGTGTCGTCGAGAGTCCGAGGTAAAGGTATCCATTGTAGTAGACGATACTCTTTCCTACCGCTTGCCCATTGCTACCAGACGTATTGCCCCACACGTACGGGGCGGATGATGTCGATAGCTTGAACGACATTTTCTGCATGATGGATAAGGGATCGGTAACCTCGATTACTTGAAATTGTGAGCAGTTTTGCGCGGCGGCACAGGTGAAAAAATTTCGATCGTGAGCATTGGCAATAAACGCGTATAGTGTACCCGACACGGATGCGGTATCGACGGCGTTAAAACCTGCCGTAACACCATTTAACTCTACAGAATTGACGAGTGTTGGTGCGATAGGATTTGCGGCAATGTCGTAAATATAAAAATCTTCATTGTGACCATGCTGATTGTTGGTCGTAATGTAGAGCTTCGAACGAAATGCATCAATTGCCGATACTGGATTACCGCTCGCATTGCTGTGACTATTGTCGACGTAAAACGGCCCTTCTATTTGAGCATTACTCCAATCCCCCGAAAGCGTCGAGTTGCATGTGTTTGGGGAATTCGCATTTTCGAGATTCGTTGCGAGCGAAGAAACGCGGGTACTACTCGTCGCCCCGTGCGCGCCACGCCACGAGATCGTTGTCGTGATGAGCTTCGAGAGAAAGTCGGGCTGTACAAACACGTCGATATTCTTGTAATAAAACCCATCTATAGACGACGTGGCGACCGGATTGAGCGAATCGAAATCTTCTCGCGCGAGTGCTTGCGCGTGTTCTGCGATCTCCTGTGCTTTGCGCACTGCCTCCGCATTCATCTGCCCGCCGAGGACGGTCGTTTGGTACCCACGTAGCGCAGACCCGATACCCCCCGAAGATGCGACCACCCCACTCATGACAACGAGTGCGATTGTCATCGCTATCAACATTTCAAGTACAGAAAAGCCGCGTTGCATACTAATTGCTCCAATATATTCTCCCTTCCGCGGTCGTTGTGGCATACGAGAGATGCCCACCATCATCAATGCGCATTGTGCATCCACTTCCACACGTTGTGGTGCCGGAAAGTTGGGAAAATACCACTTCATCGGCTCCCGCTACACTCGAGTTAATGCCGAATGAGACATCAATCGGTGCGTCTCTCCCAACGTAGCTTTCGCCTTGAAATACGACTACCGTCTTGGGAAGAATTTTTATGCCGTGAGGTTTTCCGTCGGTGCAACCCGCGCCGATACACATATTATTGATTGCTTGTGCGCGCGCGCGCTGAAGTGCCGCCACAAGTACTGCGCGATCCGCCCGAAATTGAGAACCTCGATACGTCTCCATGCTCACCAAGAGTGCAAGACTGCCGATGAGTAAGAGCATGCCAAGCACTACTAACACTTCAAAAAACGTAACACCGCGCTCATGCACATGCCGATGTATAGCAATCATTGTGGTGTGAGATTCTGCGTCATTCCGTAGATCGGCGTAATAATCGAAATTGCAATAAAGCCCACGATGATACCCATTATCACCATGAGGACGGGCTCCACGAGTGTCGTGAGATTCTTAGTGAGATCATTGATCTCCTCTTCATACATGTCCGAGAGATACATGAGCGAATCGGTTAAATTTCCGGTACGCTCCCCCACAATAATCATGTGCGAAAAGAGCGGAGGGAAAAATGCGGGATGTTTGAGGAGTTGGGAAGAAATGTTTTGCCCCCGCGCCACATCGACGCACAGAGCCGCGATCGCGGATCGGTACGCATAATTGCGTGAACTTTTTGCGACGATGTGGAGCGCCTCCACCACCCCCACATCGCTTTTCAAGAGAAGGCTGAGCGTGCGCGCGCATGTGGCCAAATTGTAATACTGTGAGAGCTTTCCGAGGAGTGGCAGGCGCAGGAGCACTCGATCAACCACGAGATGAAATCGGGCAACTTTTAAGAGCGCCGTGTATGCGACCCCAATCGCAATGAACGTAAGAACGAGCGCTACGCTGTGGTGCATGAGAAAATTGGACAATGCGATTAGTGCGCGGGTGGTGATCGGAAGTTCTGATCCCATGCTCTTAAAAATCGGTGCGATTTTAGGAAAGATATACATAGTAAGCACGAGCGATATGCCTACCGTGGCCATGATGACGATTGCAGGATATATCAGCGCACCGACGATTTTCTTCTTCAGCACCTGTTTCTTTTTCAGCTCTTCGGCAAGGTAATTGAGATTTTCGTGCAACGTGCCTGACCGCTCTCCCACCCGAACGACATTGACGGTGAAGTCGCCAAACGTGGCGCCAAATGTTTCAAGACCCGATGAAAGCGACTGTCCGCGCTCGACGTGCGCGATGAGACGCTGGTACAGATACGCGCTCGATCGTGAGCTCGTATTACTCCCCAACATGTGCAATCCCTCCATGATCGGCATGCCGGAGCGCAAAATCATCCCAAGCCGTTTTGCAAATACGATTTGATCTTGCGTGGAAAATCGCACGAAGAGCGGCTTGCGCGTACTCAATCGAGCAGACGGAGTACGAACGCGTTCAATGTTTTCTCGCGGGTGTACAAACCACGATCGCACTTTTCTCAACAATCTACTCATAACGCATCCGCAATACTTCTTCTATCGTCGTTATTCCCTGTGCCGCTTTGTGAAAACCGTCGACCGTGATGGGCACCATCCCTTGCTTCAGTGCTACGGTACGAATGTCCCCTGCCGATGCTTTTTTCAAAATAACTTCTCGGATGGCACCATCAATCTCCATCACCTCATGCAATCCTGCGCGGCCACGATAGCCGGTACCCGCACATGTCTCACATCCTTTACCTGCGTAGAATGTCATTTTTGATTTCAAAAGATTGCGTGGCATGACTTGCGAGAGGCTCTTTATTTCGATCGCGGAGAGCGATTTCTTCTCTTTGCAATCTTTGCAAATGCGGCGCACGAGGCGCTGGCCAATCGCCACATTCACCGTGGAGGCGATGAGATACGGCTCGACTTTCATGTCGAGGAGGCGCGGGAGCGTGGTCGGGGCATCGTTGGTGTGCAAAGTAGAGAGCACGAGGTGTCCGGTGAGAGCAGTATTCACAGCAAGACCAGCCGTCTCCATGTCGCGTATTTCGCCGACCATGATGATATTGGGATCTTGGCGCAAGATGGAGCGGAGGCCATTTGCAAATGTGAGACCCGTGCGTTGATTAATTTGTATCTGATTGATGCCCGAAATTGAATACTCGATAGGGTCTTCTACGGTGATGACAGAAACGCCCGGCACATTGAGGATTTTGACGAGTGTGTAGAGCGTGGTTGTTTTCCCTGATCCTGTCGGACCAGTCGCAAGGATCATGCCATACGGCTTGCGAATAGCCCGTACGATCTTTTCTGCGTTCTCTTTTGTGAATCCCAAAGTTTCGAGCGTGAATTCTTCGGCAGTGTCTGCGAGCAAGCGCATGACAACATTTTCTCCGTAGTACGTCGGGACGATAGACACGCGAACATCGACTGAAGATCCGCTTTCGAGCAACACGCGAAAACGACCATCTTGGGCCGCTTGGTGTTCGTCGGTACGTAACCCGCACAAGATTTTGATACGAGAAATCACTTCGTTGTGAATACCGACAGGAAAGGTGTGCGTATCTTGCAAAACTCCATCGATACGCAATCTCACGAGCGTACCGTTTGCGCGCGGATCGAGATGTACATCAGAAGCACGCGCGCCTTGCGCCCGCTCGACGAGCAGATCGACCAGTCGAATGACCGAGAGTCCCGCACCCTTCTGAAGTTCATGGTCAATGACGGCACGCTGATCGTGCACAAGATTGGCTTCTATGGTGGCCGAGACCACCGACATCCCAGCGGCGACGGCATGCCCCGCGACACTCGCCGCTTTTTTGATTCTCAACCCTGCCATATCGCCGAATTTCAGCATGAACCACTAGTTTACTCCGTACCATTCGCTTGCGCACGAACTTCTTTTGATTTCTGATACCTTTGTTCTCAACATGATTTTAAGCTAAAGTGCAGGCACGCGCGCTTAGCTCAGTTGGTTAGAGCATCTCGTTTACACCGAGAGGGTCGGGGGTTCGAATCCCTCAGCGC
>CAYGMC010000044.1:0-6535 GCA_964351105.1 uncultured Candidatus Saccharibacteria bacterium
ATGCAAAGGGGGAGGGACAGGTACGGTTGTACCTTCCCCCTTTGCCCACATTCTTGTACTTGACTTAATTAAGTAATCTGATTTTATGAGGGAGTAGGTATGCAAACGACAAAACACATCTCGATTTATACATCGCGACACATGCGAGTCCTCCCCGTATTGCGGGGCTCTTGCATCTGCGCGCATTTTTCCTAAAAGAAACAATCGTGCCGAAGAAGGAGCCCCGCAAAGACGGGGCTCTGTTCTTTAAAAGACTCGATCAACGCGTACTCTGGCCTGAAAGGAGGTGTCACAATGTCGAGTATTTTCGATCTCGACAAATACCCAGCGCTAAAAAAAGCGTTGGAAAATCGGCAGGAGCAACTCGAGATGCTTTTCCGGGTATGTAATCAGGAGCAACTCGTGCGTTTCGAGGGATATGCGAAGAACAACCCCGATATGCTCGATTACGCTCTTGCGCCAATCTGGCGGACTTTGGCCGAGACAAAGCAGGGGTGAGCACACGCGTATGTGCACACCCCTGCAACCCATTAGTTATGCAAACAATATCGAGATATGAGACTTGAACAAATCAAACGTCAAAAACCGAAATCCGAGTATCCGGTGCTCGAAAGAGCGCTGAGTGGAAATCCGGAAGATTTCAATTTGCTCCAAAAGGCATATTCGCCGGACGAGATGTATGAGTTTGAAGAACGCATGAATACCAGATGGGATCCAACGTTGATCCCCCAACTTCTTACGAAAGTAAAGAAGGGGAAGGATGGAATGGATCAAAAAATGGCAGCATAATCGGAATATGAACAAGAAAATCAATAAAGCGACATCCCTGTCTTCGTCGCTCCGCGGGCGCAATTTCCTTTCGATGGATGATCTCACGGGAGAGGAGTTGAAGCTCGTGCTCGACACTGCAGGGAAGCAAAAACGTGGCAGAATACCACCTTCGCTCAAGGGTAAGACGGTGGTTCTCGTATTTGAGAAGCCATCGCTTCGCACCAAGATGAGCTTCGATATCGCGGTCTACGAGCTCGGAGGGCACTGCATTTCCCTACAGCAAACGGAGATTGGGCTTGGCATCCGCGAAAGCGTCAGCGACGTCGCGCAGGTCATCGCGAGATATGCCGATGCTGTCGTGATTCGCACCTTTGCGCAAAAGACGCTTGAAGAATTTGCCGCATACTCATCGGTTCCCGTTGTGAATTCTCTGACGGATGCGGAACACCCGTGCCAGGCTCTTGCCGACCTTCTTACGATACGTGAACACAAAGGCAAGCTTCGCGGCGTACGCATCGCATACATAGGCGATGGCAACAACGTCGCCGCTTCACTTGCTATCGGCGCTGCACTTTCCGGCGCGGATTTCGCTATTGCAGCGCCGAAAGGGTACGAGCTGCCTTTCGAGGTGGTGAGCAGCGTAAAGCGTGCGGCAAAGAAAAGTGGCGCCAGCTTTTTGCAGCACGTTTCATCTCGCGATGCAGTACGCGATGCTGATGTTGTGTACACGGACGTATGGACGAGCATGGGGCAGGAACGCGAACAGGCGAAACGTAAGAAGGCGTTCAAAGCATATCAGGTGACGAAGAAGCTCATGGCACTTGCAAAAAAAGACGCCATCTTCATGCACGATTTGCCGGCTCATCGCGGCGAGGAAGTGGCGGACGAAGTCATAGACGGACCGCAGTCGGTCATTTTTGATCAAGCAGAGAACCGCTTGCACGCGCAGCGCGCCCTTTTGCACCTTCTCCTTGGTTCGCGTTAGAATTGACCGACACTCAGTATGACAAAACTCTGGAAAAAATCCGATACCAAAATGCATCCGGCCGTTGAGAAATACACGGCAGGCTCGAGCGTGCTTCTCGATTTGGAGGTGATGCCGTTCGATATAGTGGCGACTCGCGCACATGCAAAGGGTTTGCAGAAGATAGGTGTTTTGACCGCTGGTGAATTACAGCAAATAGAAAGCGGACTCGATGCCATCGACAAAGATCTGAAGGCGGGGAAGGTAACCATACGTCCCGAAGACGAGGATTGTCACACGGTCATCGAAAATTACCTTGTCGAGAAGATTGGTGAAGCAGGAAAGAAGGTACATGCAGGAAGAAGCAGGAATGACCAGATCGCGGTGGCGATGCGTTTGTACATGAGACAGCATCTTTCGGATGTTGAGAAAAGCACAAGAGCTCTCGCCGCGCAATTCATCGACTTTGCTGAAAAGTATCAGGATGTGCCGATGCCGGGCTACTCCCACTTGCAACAAGCGATGCTCTCGACCGTCGGTCATTATTTTGCTGCATACGCGGAAAGCCTCTTGGACGATGCGGATCTCTTGGCATCAGTGCGGAAGCATATCGACAAAAATCCACTCGGCACGGCGGCGGGATTCGGCACCTCGATACCGCTTGATAGAGAGTTTACGACCAAAGAGCTCGGATTCGCGGACATACAGGTGAATTCGCTCTACGTCCAGAGTTCGCGCGGAAAGTACGAGAGTGCCTATCTTGAAGCTTTGACGCAAGTCATGCTCACGCTCGGACGCTTTGCAAACGATTTGGTGCTTTTTGTCTCTCAGGAGTTTGATTACTTCAGCGTGGATGAGTCGTTGACGACCGGTTCGAGTATCATGCCGCACAAGAAAAATCTTGATGTCTGCGAAATCGTCCGCGGCAATGTCAGTGTAGTCATGGGGAATCAGTTTATTGTGAAAGACGTAATAAGGAATCTTGCCTCGGGTTACAACCGCGATGGTCAGCTAACCAAGAAGCCGGTGATAGAGAGCACGCACATCGTCGAAGATAGTCTTGTGGTCGCCGGAATTGTCCTTGCAGGACTTACACCGAAGCCGGAAAGCATCCGCGCGAAGCTCAACAAAGGCATATTTACTGCAGACATTGCGAACAAGCTCGTTACCGAGGAAAGCATGGCATTTCGCGACGCGTACAAGCAGGCGGCAGGTATGGACACAGGAAACGTGGATCTCGCTGCGAACATCGCATCGAAAAAGAGTCTCGGCGCGCCAGGCAACCTCGGTTTGGATATTCTTCGTAAACGTTTGAACAGTGCATAACTTTTTGCCGTTTTTCTGGTAAAATGTCTCCTTCTATGGAGATATCCGGAGAAAAGTGTGCAGTCTTCGGGATCTATGGCAAGGGTCTCGATGTCGCGCGCCTCTCCTTCTTCGGACTCTTCGCCCTCCAGCACCGCGGACAAGAATCGGCGGGCATCGCTACCGGAAATGGCGAAATAATTCAGGTCCACAAAGGCATGGGGCTCGTCTCCCAGGTCTTCACGGAGGAACTCATCGATAGTCTCAAGGGCCACATCGCAGTGGCTCACAATCGTTATTCCACTGCGGGTGGCTCAAAGGTAAAGCATGCGCAGCCGATGCTCTCGGCCGGAAGCAGCGCGTTGCAGAAAGTTGACTACGGCGACAACAGCCCGAGTTTGCTCGACTCCGTTTCGCTCTCGTCGTCACTCGACGATGGCGCGATTGCTCTCGTACACAACGGGAACCTCCCCTCGACCACGGAGCTTGAGAATTTTTTGAAGGGGAAGGGTGTCGACTTTTCGGAGTTCAGCGATTCGCGAATGGTGGTGGAGGCGATAGGAGCCGAGATGCGCTCGGGAAGCGACTTGGAAGCCGCTATCAAGCATGTGTACCCGCTTATGACGGGTGCTTTTTCCATCCTCATCATGTCGAAAGACAAGCTCATCGCCATTCGCGATGCCTGCGGCATTCGTCCTTTGTCTATTGCAACCCTCAATGGCGGCTACATTATCGTCTCCGAGACGTGCGCCTTGCCGCCCATCGGTGCCACCTTCCTCCGCGATGTGCAGCCCGGCGAAATGACAGTCATCGACGAGAACGGTATCCGTGCCGAGCAGCTCGCGCCGATAAACTTGAAGCTCGATATTTTCGAATTCGTCTATTTCGCCCGTCCCGATAGCGAGCTGCTCGGCAAGTCGGTCTATGAAGTACGCAAAAATTTCGGCAAACAGCTTGCCAAAGAATACCCGCTTGAAGTGGATGTGGTTATTCCTGTCCCCGAGACCGCCATTCCCGCCGCAGTTGGTTACGCACAAACACTCGGCATCTCATTTGAAATGGGGCTCACCAAAAATCGCTACATTCATCGCACATTCATTACGCCAGAGCAGCACGTGCGTGAGCAGGGGGTGAAGGCCAAACTGACCCCGATACGGGAGGTAATTGCTGGGAAGCGGGTGGCGGTATTCGACGATTCCATCGTGCGCGGCACGACTTCGCGGCAGATAGCGAAAATGCTTTTTGAGGCGGGTGCCAAAGAAGTCCACTTCCTCGTTGCATCGCCGCCAGTGAAGTATCCCGATTTTTACGGCATCGACACGCCCAAGCAGGCCGACCTCATCGCCGCCAACAAATCAATTTCAGAAATGCAGACGTATCTGGGTGCCACCTCACTTCGCTTTCTTTCCTACGAGGGGATGATAGCGGCCACGGGCCGTCCGGAAACTGATTTCTCCACGTCGTGTTTTACTGGTGTCTATCCGATCGACATCAAAGAGCGCGCAAAAGAAATCAAGTATTAGAATCTGGTATTCTGGACGAGACTCGAAGCTTCTAGTAGTGTGTGTCGATGTCATATACACCAAGTGAGACGATTTTGAAGAAATACGCCGACGTGCTCGTGAATTTTGCGCTCGGTGGGGGGAATGGAATCAAAAAAGGGGAGGTTGTGCGGGTCTCGACTTCGGAGAGCGCGAAGCCGCTTTTTATCGCGATTTGCAATGCGGTTGTCGACTCAGGTGGGCATGTGATCTCGAATTATGGGCCGGATGACGAGAAAGGGGACAAACGGCGCAATATCAGTGCCAGCCGCTATTTTTATGAACACGCTTCCGAGGAACAGATCAAATTTTTCCCCAAAACCTACCTCAAAGGACTTGCAGATCAGATAGATCACTCGGTCTTTATTCTTGCTGAAGCGGATCCTCATGCGCTGAAAGGAGTCAACCCAAAAAAAATGATGATGCGGGGGGTTGCGTTGAAGCCGTATAAAGACTGGCTCAATAAAAAAGAGTGGAACAAAAAATTCACGTGGACAATCGGACTCTACGGCACGCCGGCAATGGCGCATGAGGCGGGGCTTTCAGAAAAAGAATATTGGAACCAGATCATCAAGGCGTGTTTCCTCGATGAAAAAAATCCGATCGCGAAGTGGAAGAGCGTGTACCGCGAAATAGAAAAATATCGGAGTCGTCTCAACAAACTCTCGCCCAAGATCGACAAGCTGCATGCCGTGGGCCACGACATGGACATCTGGTATACGCTTGGTGAAAAGCGCGCGTGGCACGCTGGAAGCGGCAGAAACATCCCGAGTTTCGAGATCTTCACCTCGCCGGATTGGCGCGGCACCAACGGCTGGATACGCATCAATCAGCCGCTGTATCGCTACAGCAATAAAATTACCGGTATTGAGCTGTGGTTTAAGAATGGTCGTGTTGTGAAATCGAAAGCCAAGACCAACGAGAAATTGCTCAAAGAAATGATCGCAACGAAGAATGCCGACAAGATTGGCGAATACTCTCTTACCGACAAGCGTCACTCGCGAATCACGAAATTCATGGCGGAAACGCTTTTTGACGAGAACATGGGCGGTCCGTACGGCAATTCCCACATCGCCCTCGGAATGAGCTACCGCGACACCTATGCGGGGGACGTCTCAAAGCTCACCGATAAAGAGGCGAAACGCCTTGGTTTCAACGACTCCTCCGTTCACACTGACGTCATTTCCACGACCGACCGTACCGTAACAGCACATCTCAAAGATGGCTCCACAAAAGTTATCTACAAGGACGGCAAATTCGTACTCTAGCAATATTCGGGTTTACGAAACCCGAATATTACGGAAGTCTGGTACCATTTACTCATGCTAATCACTTTCAATGAACTGCGAGGCGTCAGGGAAAAGCATGTGGGGCAGAAGATCGTGCTTGGAGGTGGAGCGTACGACATCTTGCATCAGGGGCATATTGATTATTTACGCGATATTAAAAAGTTGGGCGATATTGTTGTCATCGCAGTAAAAAGCGATGTCGAGATTCGCAGTTACAAAGAAGAGGGCAGGCCGATTCAAAATGAAGATGTTCGAGCCGCCATCATGGATGCGATCAGGTATGTGGATTATGTGCTCATTGCACCAGAGCCTACAGGAAACGGGGAGCCGCCGCGTCTCTCTGTGGCTCGCCAGCTCAAACCGGACGTTATCGTGACCGCGAGCGAAAAATGGAAGGCATACGAAGACGAGCTACGAAAGCTTGGTGTCGAGCTGAAGATTGTTCCTATCGAGAAAGTGAATTCGACGACGAGCATCATTGAACGCATCAAAAACCGCCCCGACGCATGAAGACGGTATTTCGTCATTCAGACGTTGGATAACATGATAAAATAGCCGCAATGCAACATCTCACCGAGACCCAGCAGTTTGATCGAGAAGCGCTCAAGGAGTTGTTTGATCTTGCCACCTCCCTTGAAGGCAAGCGCGATGAATCTCTCAAAGGC
>CAYGMC010000045.1:0-2954 GCA_964351105.1 uncultured Candidatus Saccharibacteria bacterium
TCCCAACCCTTGCGGGATACGGTTCTGAACCGTACGCGTATACCAATTCCGCCACATGCCCAACCAATGCGCGCATTGTATACGTAAGCGTACAGAGCGCATAATTCTCTAGAGCATGCTGAAACCCCCACGGGGCGGGATGTTTTTTCGACGAGAACTGTTTGAGCAAAGCGAGTTTTCGAGGCGGAAAAACATCCCGCCCCGTGCGTGTCGGGTTTCCAAACATGCCCTACGCCTCGCGTAAATAGCCCCAGTTGTGGAGCTTGTCGGAATCCTCGATCCACCGGTCGCCGATATCGGTGCGGTAATACATATTAGGGACGAGGATGTTTTGCACGCGGCTATATGCTTGTTGCTGGGCCTGTCGCATCGTTTGCCCGCTTCCGACCACGATGGCGGCAATACCCATGTACCCCGCCAAGACCCACTCATCGTTGACGAGCTTCACATCTCCTAAATGCACTCCCTGTGCCTCTCCATTGCCGCGTTTCTTGAATACTACCAATGTATCCTTTGACGTCATTTCAAAAAGCTTTTTGTCTTCAAAGGGAAACGGCGGCACCGCGAGAAGTACTCCCACCTGAAAACCGCGTTTTGTCTTGAGTTCAAAATCGACTCCGGTCGCAAGATTCCATATAAACTCCCCCACGGGCATCAGTATTCCTTCTTGTTGAATGTGGATGGTGGGATACCCTATGCGCGCAGTAAATTCGAGCGGATAAATACCATAGCCATTCACGATACAATTGAGGTCGATGTAACCTACATATTTTTCTTCGGCAAGCCGCGCTTCAAACTTTTTCAACGTCGCATTGAAAAGCTTGTTGGGCGAGCTCCAAAACATGCTCGTACCCATCTCACCAGTCGGTGGCCCTAATTCTCCAGGAAAAAGCTTTTTGTGCTCAAAATTTACGTTGATAGGCGTGATAAAGCGCGAACCGTTGAAAAATGCTCCGACTGCCACCTCGACACCGCTGACCTTTTTTTGCAACTGAAAAATCTTGATCTTGTTGGCCCATGCACGTTTGTAGGTCTCGAGCATGCGAATGATGTCACTTCCGTCTTCTTCTTGTCCGACAAGGAGGAGGCCTTTGTAGTTTTGGGCTTGACCATCTGGCTTCAAAACATACGCGTCGGGATTGTTTTTGACGTACTCTATCGCCTCGTCAAAATCCGTGAACGACCAATGAGAGAGTGTTGAAATACCCTGGGCTTTCATCTCTTCTTGACCAAACGTGCGATCATCCTCCAAACGATCGGTGTATGAAGTTCCTCCGAAGACGATTTTGCCTTGTGTGCGCAATCGCTCGGCGTGAGTGCCCTGCCCTTCCACATCGTCAAAAACTACCACGTCCGCCCACTCTACTTCTTGTTTCCAATGATCAACCTTCTCAAAAAATCCGTCTCCGATGCCGTCATCCTCTTCTTCGATAGAAAGCTTGACTTGATGACCTTCTTTTTGCACTTGCCATGCCATGTCGATGCATAGACCAATCTTAGATACAAACAAAAACTTTTTAGTTTCCATATAACGATCGCATATCGGGATAAAAATAAGATCCCTTCTCTAAACGAAAGGCGGGATTTTGCCAGTCTGTCCCCCTCACAGTGCCTCGACACGTGCTCACACCACACGCACAAGCGAGCGTATATGCGGGATCACTCTCCGCAATACCATAGTCGTAAGACAACTCCTCCCCGCGGGCAATGTCACGCAGTGCGATGAAATTGTATTCGTCGTCGTAGCCAAGATTGCCGTCGCAAGAATGATTGAGATAGTAGCTTGCTGGCAGATCATTGAAATCAATACCTGCCTCTATCAAAAAACCTTCTGGCGCTCCACCCGCAAAGCGTTGTATCTTGTCTTGTAATTCGGGCGAAAGAGCTTCAAACTCTTTCCGCGTGATGATATCTTCATCGGCGTCCGAGATTCCACACACGCGTTCTCCTTTTTTGATATCACGCGCCGCAAAAAGACCAACCTCGCCCGAAAGCATTTTTGACGGCTTTACTTCCATTATAAGTTCTTTCAGTTGATGCTTCATGAGAAACCGAACGTGCAGATATGTTTCTACCGTACAGTCTTTGCATTGTAATTGTTTTTTTAGTTTTGTGAAATCATTTTCAATATTGCGGACATCTGAGTGAACGAGGATCATGTCCATCCCATGCGATTTCGCCATGCACTACCATGTTGGTAATTTTGGGTTGCCATTCGTGTTCGGCTTTGTTTACTGCTTTTGCGATTTCCTCTGCCGACATTCCTTTTCGGAGTGGCACGCGGCACTCGAAAAAAGCCGGGCCCCTGTCCATCTCGTCGGTGACGAAGTGCATCGTAAATCCTGATTCGGTAATTTCGCCTGCGTCGAGCGCCGCCTTCACCGCCTCGTGAATTCTTTTCCCGTACATGCCCCTGCCACCGAAACGACTTGTCCCGAGCGAAGTCGAGGGGCCGCCCAGCTGTGAAAGCAGCGCGGGGTGGATGTTGAATGTCTTTTGCGGATCGAGACCTTTCACAAGTTTGAACCATCCAGAGAGCGCGATCCATTCGGCACCGGAGTCGGCAACGATTTTCTTGTAAATCTCTTCCGAATGTAGGACATCCGATGTCCTACATTCAAAATGTACGAACGGAATACCGAGTCTGTCTGCTCGTTCACGCACACCGCCGTGCTCATGATTCGAAACGACCGCGACGATGTCGGCGTCTAAATCTTTTGAGTGGGCGAGATTTTCAAACCCCGAGCCGCCACCCTCTTTGGTACCGGATGCGAACACGATCAACCTTGGTTTGCTCATAGACACATCAGTATATATGATGGCCTGATGAAGTTCGGCACTCCCCTCAAACCTGGCGCGACAAAGATACTCCTGCTCGGAAGCGGCGAATTGGCCAAAGAGGTCGCGATAGAGGCGATGCGGCTCGGCGTGGAAGTGATTGCATGTGATAGGTA
>CAYGMC010000045.1:2964-5883 GCA_964351105.1 uncultured Candidatus Saccharibacteria bacterium
TGCGCCCGCGATGCAGGTAGCGCATCGGAGTCACGTGTTCAACATGCTCGATGGTGCAAAGATACGCCAAATTGTCGAGTGGGAGAAACCCACCTACATTGTCCCCGAGGTCGAAGCTATCGCCACAGACACCCTGGTAGAGCTTGAAAAAGAGGGGTGGACGGTCATACCAAAGGCCGGGGCCACCAAGCTCACGATGGACAGGCAAGGCATCCGCGAGCTCGCCGCCGAAAGGTTGAATCTCCCGACAAGTCCATACCGTTTTGCTGGCTCGCTCGAAGAGCTCAAAAAAGGCGCGCGTGCAGTCGGCTTCCCCTGTTTCGTGAAGCCCACCATGTCTTCTTCCGGTCATGGACAGTCAATGGTGAAGAGCGAAGCGGGACTGGCGAAGGCGTGGAAATTTGCCATGGAAGATGCCCGAGGCAAAACCAACATGGTAATCGTCGAAGGCAAAATAGATTTTGATTATGAAATTACTCTGCTCACCGTCCGACACCTGCCTGCGCAGGCAGGCGCTAATGGCACTTCTTTTTGTGCACCAATCGGCCATATTCAGATAGACGGCGACTACCGCGAAAGCTGGCAACCACATCCGATGACGAAAACCGCACTCAAAAAAGCGAAAGGAATTGCAAAAAAGGTTACCGACGCGCTCGGCGGCCGCGGCATCTTCGGTGTCGAACTCTTTGTCAAAGGCAATACGGTGTGGTTCTCCGAAGTCTCGCCCCGGCCGCACGACACCGGCATGGTAACAATGGTGAGTCAAACCATGAGCGAGATGGAATTGCACGTGCGCGCCATCCTCGGACTACCTATTAGTGACATCACCTGCCGCCCAGGCGCATCGGTGCCCATACTCGCAAATATCAAGACAGATAATCCGGCTTACGAAGGCGTGGACAAAGCACTCAAAACCCCTGGCACGTGGGTACGCATTTTTGGCAAACCCTCCTCCCCCGGCCACCGTCGCATGGGCGTCGCGCTCGCGATTGGCAAAGATATCAAAGACGCCCGCAAAAAAGCAACAACCGCCGCAAAGAAAATAAAGGTCATGCGAGGTTAACTTATATTTATTCACCAAACAAGAAAATATGGACAAAGAACAAGCAGAAGATTTCCTTTACAAGCAGTTGGGCAGGCTCGAGGATTTGGAAAAACAAAATCAGGAACTCCGCGAGTTTAAAGACGCTCACAGGTACGAACGAATGTGGATACTGGCTATACTAATTGTAGGAGTGATTGTAGGAATTTTGATTGGTCAGTATTGGTTCAGCCACATGTCTTATACGACTTGGTTTCTCATGAATCAGTAAGGCCCCTAAGCTCTTTGAGTTATTCCACCGCCTCTACTGACGCGCCGAGGGTGGTGAGACGCTCGGCGAGATTGGCGTAGCCGCGGTTGATCGGGTAGACATTGCGGAGCATGGATTCGCCTTCGGCGGCGAGCATGCCGATGAGAAGCAGGGTCGCAGGGCGCAACGCGGGCGGTGCCTCCACATCGGCCGCATGGAGCTTCGTAGGACCTTCTATCACCACGCGGTGCGGATCGAGCAATTCCATTTTTGCGCCAAGCTTTTGCATTTCCATATAATGTTTCGCGCGGCCGTCGTAGACCCAATCGTGAATCATCGTCTTGCCTTTGGCCTGTGTGGCAACCGGCACAAAAAACGGCAGGTTGTCGATATTGATGCCTGGATATGGACGCGGGGCGATTTTCTCCGGCGCGGCCACCAGCTCTGACGGCTTGATGCGCACGTCGCAAAGCTTGGTGTGATTATTTTTGGAGAGGTAACATTCCCCCATCTCATACTGCAAACCCATCTGCGAGAGCGTGTACAGTTCAAGCTCGATAAAATCAATCGGGCAACGCTTTATCAAAATGTCGGAATGCGTGGTCGCGGCGAGTGAGACGAAAAACATGGATTCGATTGGGTCTTCGCTCGGATATGCGGTAATACTTGCGTTTATATCAGCGACACCGTGGACAACGAGCGTCGAAGTACCAATGCCGTCGATTTTGACTCCACATTGCCGCAGAAAAACGCATAGATCTTGCACCATGTAATTCGCGCTTGCGAATTTGATCGTCGTCTGCCCGGGAATCTTGGCGGCGGCCATGAGCACGTTTTCTACTCCCGTGTCGGATGCTTCGTACATGATTATTTCGGTCGAGCGCTCACCACCTCGCATATGCGACTGCACATCGTAGGTGTGCGTCTCTTCGTTGCCAGTGATGTGTATGCCCAACTTTTCCAACGCATCAATGTGCGCGCCGAGGTTTCGCTTCCCCAGATTGCATCCGGTAGGAGCGGGGAGCGCGAACGATCCGAGCAAGTGCGCGAGCGGCGCGATGAAAAGCGCGATAGAGCGTGTCATTTCGGCCGACGCACGATTGAGATTTGAGAGATCAATTTTCTCCGGCGGCGTGATAAGCATGTCGGCATCCGTCTCCCAAACCACTTTCACACCAATACTCTCCATCACCTCGATGAGTCTCTTTACTTCTTCAATACGGGGCATGCGTTTCAAAAACGTCGTTCCGCGATTGAGGAGCGATGCCGCGAGGAGCGCGACCGCGGCATTTTTGGAAATGTTGGTCGTTACCTCACCCTTGAGTTCTTTGCCGCCAATTACTTTGTAGTTCATATACTCGTTCTCAAATTATGAAAGCAAGACGCCGCCGTCAACTACGATTTGGGACCCTGTCATATAACTTGAAAGATCGGATGCAAGAAATAGTGCGACCTTGCCGATATCATCAGAGTTGCCAATACGCTTCATGGGAATTTTTTCCATAAACTTTTTCAATATTTGTTCCATTTCGGGGGAGGCGGGCTTACCAGCTCCGGTACCGGGTGTAGCAATAGCACCTGGAGCAATTGCGTTCACCCGAATGTGGTGAGAAGCAAGCTCTAAGGC
>CAYGMC010000046.1:0-5379 GCA_964351105.1 uncultured Candidatus Saccharibacteria bacterium
TGGACGGAACAAAAGAGTGTGACGACTTTCACGCCTATGGAAAGGTGTAGAAAGTCGGGATCCCGACCGCAGAGTCGGGGTGTAAATGTTTGCTGAGTTTGTGTGAATGGTTATGTGACGACTTTCACGCCTATGGAAAGGTGTAGAAAGTCGGGATCCCGACCGCAGAGTCGGGGTGATTACAATTTATCTATCAAAAAGCGCCGACCCTCTATGGGCACGGCGGTTTTTGTCATGTCATAAGATATCGTTCCAATGTGGGTGAGATTGACACGATACTACCTTTGTATATACTTCAGTTATGAAAACGGTCATCAGTGTGAAAGTGGATAAAGATGTGCGCGATCGCGCAAGGAATGTGGCGAGAAGCATGGGACTGCCGCTTTCGACAGTAGTGAATTACCAGCTAAAACAGTTTGGATACGATCAGCGTATCGAATTCACCACACCGCTCATACCGAATGCAAAAACGAGAAAAGAAATTGACCGAGCTCTTAAGGATATCCGAGAAAACCGGAAGAATCGTCTCTCTCCGTTGTTTACCGACAAGAAGGAGATGGATCGGTACCTGGATAATGTACGCGCATGATAATCGGTTTCGATCGGATATTCGAGAAAAAGTTTGCCAAATTACCCAAAAAAGTGCGCGAGCAGTTCAAAAGACGCAAGGATTTATTTATTGATGAACCGAACCATCCACTACTCAATAACCACCCGCTACACGAACGGTATGCCGGATGTAGGAGTATCAATATCACGGGTGATTATCGGGCGATTTTCTACCATGTAACTGATGCACTGGTGCGCTTTATCAACATTGGCACGCATCACGAACTTTTTGGGACATAAGGAATCGAGTCGATATTCTCAAGGATTGGACGGAACAAAAGAGTGACGACTTTCACGTTTATGTAAAAACGTAGAAAGTCGGGATCCCGACCGCAGAGTCGGGGTGAGTACAATTTATCTACCAAAAAGCGCCGACCGCGTCAAACGCGGCACGGCGCTTTTTGCATTGCCTAGCTACTTCAATAATTTGCATTCAATCCCAAATTTCTCGAATGGGCAGTGTTTTTTGTTCGGGTCGTACCATTCCTTGTTTTTTGTTCCGAGTGCCCACTCCTTCACAGTTGTGTAGCCTTGTTTCTTCAGCAGGTCGTAGGGATTGTAATCGATTGCTATTTCCGGAGGATGAACAACTGCTAATCGATATATCGGCCCATCCTTATTAATTAATCCGAGGATCATAACCGGATTCTTTTTCCTTGTTTTTCCTAGGACAGACATCCATTCTGTCTCTGAACCTAGCGCGGTAGGAGCTTGGACGTTGACTAATATAGTAGTTAACGCATCGTATCCTGCCTCAGGGGCCAGTTTTGTTGCGGCAACGAATTCTGCGAGCGTTTGACCCTTTGAATAGGGGGTGTACGTCACGACCTCAACATCTTGCTTTTGACATAGTGGTGACGCATAACCGACAGGATTATCGCAACACATTGTACGAACATCAGGAGATTGCTCAGTATCTGGTACGCCTTGAATCCAATACGGTTTTTTATGCATCTCCTGCATTCCTGCCATTGCTATTGCGACCGTCATTATTTCGTCGACCTTCTTTGGTCTAGCAACTGCATTAGCAAAATCGGCATGATAGTGAGCCACAACATTCAAAGCGGGAAACCATATCCTATCTACCATCGACGTGCGCATTCGTGCACGCTACAACCTACAATCGTAAACGCAAGTCTAAACCGCGGCGATGGTTGGGAAATGATGAATTTGGTATGATGGGGTATATGAACACACAACCCAAAAATACTGTCTGCCTTTGGTACGAAAAGGATGCGCTTGCGGCGGCGGAGTTTTATGCCGCTACGTTTCCCGACAGCAAAGTTGGTTCTGTTTTTCACGCACCCTCTGATTTTCCGAGCGGTAAGAAAGGCGATGTGCTGACGGTAGGATTTACCGTCTGCGGAATTCCTTGTGTCGGCCTCAATGGTGGCCCGACCTTCAAGCAGAGTGAGGCATTTTCCTTTCAGATCGCGACGGATGATCAGGAAGAGACGGACCGTTATTGGAACGCGATAGTGGGAAATGGCGGCGTGGAGAGTGCATGTGGCTGGTGCAAAGACAAATGGGGAGTTTCGTGGCAGATTACGCCGCGTGTACTTCTCGACGCCTTCGTGGTGGGCGGTGCCGAGGCCAAACGTGCGTTTGATGCGATGATGACAATGCAAAAAATCGATGTTGCCGCTATCGAAGCCGCTCGGCGGGGCTAGGGTTATATAGGTTCTACGATTGGTGTGGATGCGGACTTTGTCGCCGAGCGATGTATCAGAACAAATCCTCGTGTGTTCCTGTTCGTGCGAGTAACACGTGTCCATCAGTGAAGCGATAGATTAAGAGCCAATTGCTCTCGATGTGGCATTCCCAGTATTCTGTCCATTTTCCAGAAAGTTTGTGGGGTCGCGCCGAGAAGGGTAGAGGTTCGTTTCTTTGAAGTAATACGATTACTGTTTGAAGTCTTTCAAGCTTCCAGCCGCGCTTTTCGATTCGCTTTAAATCTTTTTTGAAGTTTCCGGTCGGAAGCGCGTGCCTCATGCTTTTGCGGTTTTTGATCTCCAATTCTTGCCAAGAATATCAACAAACATTTCCTCGGTAGAGGCATACAATTTCATTTTCGCTTGATTTTTCGGGTCCATTGCCTCAAGAAGTGCTTTCCCTGTCTTGGCATTTGGCGTGTGGCTCGGGAAGGGACATTCGGCTTCGAGCACGAGCACTCGGTCGCGGACGAATTTACGCGTCATTGCGTTCATCACCGTCGTGAGCGGGACACCCATTTCACGTGCAGTCTTCTTTGCATCGTCCCGAAGCTTCTTGTCCATCTTTATGGTCAATGTTGTATTCATACCAATATACTACTTTTGGTATGATTTTCTGTCAATCCGTTGGCTGGACGGAACAAAAGAGTGAGTATGTGAATATGTGCCGTTGTGGAATAGTAGATATTCGCCCATTCGTTGGGCAACTCCATGATACAGTGGCGGTATGGAAAGAATTGAACATACGCAGGAAGGTGAAAAGAATGAAGCCCCATTGCTGGGCAAGGAAGAAAAGCCTGTTGAACCAGTTGCGTCAACGAGCCGAAGCGTAGAAGAAATTACTACAGAAATAAAGGTTGTTGACGCAAATATTCGACATGAACAAACGGAACTCAATGAAGCTCGAAATCAACTCGGATTACCTCATTCTGAAGACAGTGCAGCACTTAGAGATTTAAGAGACAGACGTCAGCAGTTGGAAAACCAGCCAGGCGCAATAACCGCAGGAAGTGATATTACGCCAGTGTCAATCAACGAGGAGAACGAATCAAGGGGCGAGCAGTCCTCAGGGAGTAGATTGGCGGAATATTTAACAGGGTTGCGGCCAAATGATCCAAAAATGGTGGAAAGACTTATCTAAGATCAGCAGATAATACGAGCGAAATACCATTTGCCAGCATTGAAAATGCTCCGATCTGCTCCAGCGGATTACGAACGTGCTTTGGGAAAAGTCGCTCATGAGGCAGGGGTAGAAATACGACAAAGATCTGATATGGGTTCTTTTTTTAGGGAATATCCCTACGCAGGAGGTGCGCACTCTCCGGAGTTGTCAGCAGTAGGTGTTGATATCGACAGGAGTAATCGAGAATCGTATGAGAAAGGTTTGGGGACTCTTGAACATGAATTAATACATGCATTACAGGAAAAATATTCTCCGAACATGCCCATAGAGTTGATGGAATATGAGGCGTATGTCGCTGGTGGTAATAACGAAGAGTTAAAAGAATTTCCCGAGGATACCGAAGCGGTATTATTCCAAATGCTTATTGGAGGTTCTGTTCGACATTGGTATACGGAAATGAGCAAAAAACGGGGTATCGAAGTGAAGCCTGAATGGGACGACCCTGACTTTTTCCTGCGACAAAAGTCGAAAGCTTAGTAAGTTGGCGGGATTGCCACAAACACACAACCGCCCCACTGGGGCGGTTGTGTGTTTGTATTACGTATCGGCTTTATTTTCGGAACGTATAGTTCAGATCGTAGTCTTTGCCGCCAAAGAACTTTTTGGCGAATTCCGCAACTTGTTGCGGGCTGTAGCACTTGCACGAAAAGACGTCCAAGTACACCGCATTGGTCAGATTGGCAAAGTGAGCCGAAATGAGGGATGTCTCGATGAGTTGTGTCATTGAGTACCCAGCGACTCGCTCGTCTTCGCCAAAATTGACAACGACGCACTCTCCAAATCGCTTCATCTCGATCAATTCGCACAGTTCGACCACAAACTGCTTAATCTTTTCCGCAGAGCGGATGGTTTCTGGATTGCATCCGTGGATGTCAATCGCAGAGTGCAAACCCCAAGCTTCGACAGCCGCATATTCTTTCTGAATCGCGACGTCGACCGAAGTGTTTGTATTCATCTCTGATGTCTATAATTAATTCTGACAAAAAAGAACTTTTCAACGCACATCATACACATTTAATTTCAAATGTACACCTTGTTTTAAAAAAGTGTGCATAACTCACTCATCCGAAGTCACCAGTTTTGTTTTTGAGGTGTTTGCGATATAGTGCCTTTTACGCGAGCGTAGCTCCCGTGGATGATACTAGGGAAGAGTTCCAAAGGCATTGCGAGCGTAGTTCAGTGGTAGAACGCTGTCCTGATAAGACAGAGGTCGAAGGTCCGATTCCTTCCGCTCGCACTTGGTTTCGACTAAAATCGCGTACGGACAGTCTGAATGGTTATCACTTCATTCAGTGAGCGGCTTTGCCGTGAGAAAATCGTAAAGGTATACTGCATGTATGGAACTGCCACTACAACAACTCCTCGACCTAAAAGGCAAAGTTGCCATTGTGACTGGTGGCGCTATGGGTATTGGTTTGGGGATCGCGTATCGTTTTGCAGAGGCAGGGGCGAGTGTAGTAATTGCTGATATCGACGAAGAAGCTGGCAACTCCTCCTCAAAAGAGTTATGCGACAAAGGATGGCAGGTGGCATTTGCGCGGTGTGACGTTGCCGATGAACAACAAATTAAGGCGACAACGGATTTTGCGGTTGGCACCTATGGTAGTGTTGATATTCTCGTAAATAATGCGGGTATCTATCCAATGATTCCCGTTATGCAAATGACAACCGCAGAGTTTGAAAAGATCCTAAATGTCAACCTCAAAAGTGTCTTTTTTTTCACCAAATCAGTCGCAGAAATAATGATCAAGCACGGTAAGGGCGGTAACATTATCAACATAACCTCAATTGATGCCATGCATCCTTCGGCGATAGGACTTGCAGTCTACGATGCTTCCAAGCATGGACTCTGGGGTTTTACGAAGAATACTGCCT
>CAYGMC010000047.1:0-5336 GCA_964351105.1 uncultured Candidatus Saccharibacteria bacterium
GCAGAGGTCCTACCATTAGACGATCTGGCAACGTGTGCGAACGTAGTGTAGCAAATATCGCAGGATTTTTCAGCGATTGCTTTTTCGTCAAGAATTTCAGATTGGACACGGCCGGCGATCTCTTCCAATCCACGTGGGAATTTCTTGAATGGATTCCACACCTTCGGGAGTAAACACGACGCGCAAAAGTAGCCCGCGGCGCACCGCATCCTCCCAGTATTGGTCGAAAATAAAATTGCCGAGCGAATAGTATATGGGCACATCTCGATATGTCTCATGATCTTCGACGACATGCGGATGCGAACCGATCACAATTGCCGCGCCAGCGTCAGCAAACCGGTGCGCGATATCACGAACATATCGCGGCGCAATCGGTCGATATTCGATACCCCAGTGAGTGTAGACAACGGGTAACTCCCCGCGCGCGCGCGCCGCTTTGATTTGCGCGATGGTGGTGGAAGCACTCTTATGTGCATCGCCGATGAATTCGTTGTAGCTGATGAATGCGAGCGAGACGTTTGCGATACTCGACGTTGCTACGTTTGAAGAAAGTGGGTCACCAAAATATCGAACTCCCACGGCATCGAGTATTGTGCGTGTGGAGCGCGCGCCGGATGCGCCAAAATTCATGATGTGATTGTTGCCAAGATTCACCATGTCAATATGATGCTTGGCGAGGAGTGGAGCGATAGAAAGTGGGAATGTAAATATAAAATTTTGCGGACTTCCCACCACAGATCCGACGCTCTTTGAGGCATTTGCGGTGATTGGACCTTCGAGATTTGCCACCACGAGATCCGCATTCGCAAGCACATCTTTGATACATGAGAAAATATGGTCGCCTCCGTTTTTTTCGATTGTCGTGCGCACCGCACGATCAAACATCATGTCGCCGCCAAATATGACACTCGCGCGCGGACCAATTTCGAGCACGGCAGGTGTCGCTACTGCCACTTCTGATGGAATTGTGGGCGCAAAAGTAAATGTGGCGCCCTGAAGCGCGATAATGGTTGCGAAAAACGCAGATAAAAAATTCATCAATTTTCAATCTCGGCGAGCGAGTGTGGCCTGCTTTCGGCTATCGACGCCTGCGTGATGCGAATGAATTGCGCTTTTGCGTGAAATTCTTTGAGATCACGCGCTCCTACGTACCCCATCCCTACCTGAATACCCGATGTGAGACTCGCGACAATCTCACCGACTGGCCCTTTGTATGGGACGAACGCTTCCACGCCTTCTGGCACCGCTTTGCGACCGTGCGTGAAATATCGTTCGCTTCCTGACGCACTTTTGATAACAGCCTTTGATCCCATACCGCGATATTCTTTAAATTTATTTCCACCTTTTTCTACAATGTCTCCCGGGGCCTCGTCGGTGCCCGCAAAAAGGTTGCCGCACATTACCGCGGAAGCTCCCACGGCAAGCGCCTTTGCGATGTCGCCCGAATTACGGATGCCGCCATCGGCAATCACAGAGACTTTATATTTCTGAGCGACCGATGCAACTTCGGAAATAGCCGAGAGCTGTGGCACACCGACACCCGATACAAGTCGCGTGGTGCAGATACTTCCGGGTCCCACGCCCACTTTCACGGCATCAGCAAATGCGCACGCGGCTTTCGCGGCTTCGGCAGTCGCGATGTTGCCGAAAATCATTTTGGCATGCGAGAGATTTTTTTTGATCGCTTTGGCACTTGCGAGTACGTTGAGATTGTGACCGTGCGCACAATCAATCACGATGACATCGCATTTTGCTTTGTCGAGTGCTTCTGCGCGGTCTGTGGCAAAAGGCCCACATGCGGCGGCCACGACGACTCCGGCACGCTTCACTTCCAACACAATCGCCACTTGTTCTTCTATCGAGCAATTGCGGTGAATCACACCGAGGCCGCCGAGCTTGCCAAGTGCTATCGCCATCGCGCTTTCCGTCACGCGATCCATCGCCGCAGAAAGGAACGGCACCGATAGATTGATACCTGCTATGTTTGTCTTCAGAGATGCCTCCGACGGCTCGATAGAGCTCGCCGCAGGACGAATAAGGACATCGTCAAAGGTAAAACCTTCGCTGATGATTTTCCCAGCCATGATGCATTCTACTGCAAAGACACAGAAAAGCAAAATTGGCAGCGAGACTGCTCAGTCCCGCAAACGCCTCAGGTCTTCAACGCTCAATGTGAGGTATTTCTTTCTTCGACTCTAAAAAGTACGCCTCGAAAGAATGTCGTCCCTCATCATTACAGCGGCGCTGAAACGATTAAATAAAGTCTCTGCATCACTTTCTGCTATTGGCGTACCATCTATCGATGCCGAATAAACCAACTTCGTCTCTTTCTGACCCTGAACATTTTCGCGACGGTAAACTGCTTCGATTTGCCTTCCACTTACATTCCCGCTCACGGTCGCCAACAGATCAGACCCATCCCCCCGCGTCAGGGTAAGCGAATTAAGCTCTGGAAGGGACATGACGCTCGAGGCCGCCAAATTAGCCAATGCCTCCTGCTGTAATCTTTCCCTAGCCTCAGATGCCTCTTTTTTATCTCTCGGCTTATTCAGTTTATCAAGTCCCATACAATATTTTGTAATTATTCTAAGCTCCCAGCATTGCATGGGGGGGGTAAAAGCAAGTCCGTTGTCCCCATCCCTCTTTTCCTATTCCCCCACTTCCCCCACCACTCTCCTCGACCCAAACCCATATTCGCAATCCATAGCTATAGCTTATAATAGCGAATATGGGGAAGATGGAGATTGCATCGAAAAAACGTCGCCAGAAGAATTACATTCAACAAGCAGTCCTTTCGACACTCGCCACAGCCGGCATTGTGACGGCCGCAATGATTGTTCCTAATGTTTTCCAAGCACTCCCGCACGTAATGGGCAAAAAGCGCTACAAACTCGCGTTTGAGGCACGCACTGCCGCACAGCGCCTTGTGATAAAAGGGTACATTCGATTTATTGAAAGAAACGGAAAAAAATTGCTCGAGATTACCGAAGCGGGCAAGCGTGCACTTACCCTCGAAGAAGCGCGAGCGTCCCAATCAGGGTACGCCAAAAAGATACGTTGGGACCATCGGTATCGAATGGTCATGTTTGATATTCCAGAAAAACGCCGCGGGGTACGCGAGCGTTTGCGGCGACTTATGCAAGAGCTTGGATTTCTGCGGCTACAAGACAGTGTTTGGATATCGCCGTACGATTGCGAGGATTTGGTCGTCCTCATAAAGGCGGAATTGCGCATTGGCAAAGATGTTCTCTATGTAATCGCCGACACGATCGAAAACGATGGCTGGATCAAGAAACATTTTAATCTTTCTTGAATAACCTCCGCCCACCACAATATTCGTAATCTTAAGCTATAGCTACAAATAGCGAATATTGTGTTTTAGTGAACGGAGGTGAAGAACGGAGGTAAAGAGAGGGAGAAGATTTGATAGTTTGAGATGGTTGAGAAGAGTTACTGTTGGTGATTTGATTCGCTTGCCTTTTCGATTGTCGCGACTATGGCCGCGTGGTCGGAGACGCCGAATTCGAGGCGCACGTCGGATATTTGGTAAGCGGGTGTGCTGAAGAGGCCGTCGACCATTCTTCCTTCAAGTTCATGTGGTTTTGTTTTGGCTATCCGATGAAGATTCGGGTCCAAACTGCTCGTGTAGTGGGACGGAATATTGTCTTTGTACTTTGCGGCAAGTATTGAAAATATCTCGCCGCCGCGTGGTGCATTGAAATCTCCGCAGAGTACAAAATCATTCATTCCCGCCAGTACTTCCAGCATCTTTGTCATATCTTCTCGCTGAAAATCGTCCGGTTGGCCGTCTGGTGTCCATGTAAAATGCGTATTTGCGATGCGAAAAGATGCACCGTCTTTTTCCATGTCGCAAAAAGATACGGCGTGATTTTCGGTCGCGTGTTTTGTGGAAGCGTTGGTAAAATCAAAATCAAATATCGTGTCCGGTGTGCCCCAGTAATATCGTTCCTCGCGATGTCGCGCTCTCAACGAAGAAAAAATTGCCGGTCCAAAGAGGCCGGATTTTCCCTCTGCACCGTGTCGCGTTTGAGGTGAATAAAAACACGATGCGCCGAGTGCTTTTTCGAGCAGAGCAACATCGTATTCCATCACCTCTTGCAAACAAGCCACATCCGGCTTCTCGCGTTCTAAAAACGGAATCACGAGATCGAGGTGTTTGGAGCGCTCAATATTGAGGGAGACGAGTTTGATCTGACTCATTACTTCTTGTTTTCTATCGCCGCTTTGACGAATGCGTTGAAAAGCGGGTGCGGAGAAAGCGGTCGGGCGCGCAACTCGGGATGAAACTGGGTACCGAGCATAAAGGGATGCACACTTTTCGGCAATTCTGCTATCTCCATGAGCACTCCATCGGGTGAACGGCCCGAAAAGACGAGTCCGGCCTTTTCGAGTTGGGCGATGTAATCAGGATTGACCTCGTAGCGGTGGCGGTGTCGTTCTGAAATGGTGTTGGCGCCATAACTTTCAGAAGCTATGGTCCCTTTTGTAAGGTCGCACGGGTATGCTCCAAGACGCATCGAGCCGCCGTAATCCTTATTTTTGAGTTTTTCGACTTGCTCCGGAAGAATGGCAATAACTGGATGTGGTGTATCGGGATTTATTTCTGTGGTGTTTGCTCCTTCGAGGCCCACAATGTTGCGCGCATACTCGACCGTCATCAATTGCATGCCGTAGCAGAGGCCAAAGTATGGGATTTTATTCTCGCGTGCAAAGCGGATGGCTCGTATCTTGCCTTCGATGCCCGTCTCGCCAAATCCTCCGGGCACAATGACACCATCGTATTTATGCAGTTCAACAACAGCATCGGGACTCGCTTGGTAATCTTTGGCATTGAGCCACGCAATTTCTGGTTTTACATCGAGCGCGTAGGCCGAAAATTTGATCGCTTCGATGACCGAGAGGTACGCATCGGAGAGGATAAAATCTCCTGTATCAAAATACTTGCCGACTATGCCTATTTTTACTTTGTGCTTGCCATTGTGCGCCTTTGCCGCAAAATCACGCCACTCAGAGAGATCGGCATCTTGTTTGCCGACAATGCCGAGATCCGCCAGTATAATCTCCGAAAGTTTATCACGCTCGAAATTGAGTGGCACATCGTAGATCGAATCTACATCGGGTGCCGAAATAATGTGATCACTCTCCACATTGCACCAGATCGCCAATTTTTCTTTGCGTTTCGCATCAAGCGCATGCGGCGAGCGCGCGATGATGATGTCGGCCTGCACGCCGTATGAATTGAGCTCACGCACAGCGTGCTGGGTGGGTCGCGTCTTCATTTCCCCGATCGTCGAGGGGACAGGCAGGTACGAGAC
>CAYGMC010000048.1:0-5280 GCA_964351105.1 uncultured Candidatus Saccharibacteria bacterium
TTTCATCTCACCGAGCGTGCCGGGCACCGGGAGGTACGAGACCATCACAAAGAGGACATCTTCGGGATTTTTCATCTTGATGACACGCGCCGCCTCGATGTACAACGCGTTCTGAAAATCGCCAATAGTGCCACCAATCTCGACGACCGTAACGTCGGTTTTCCCTATCGTTGCCGATTGTTTCAAGCGGTCGACAATCTCGTCGCGGACATGCGGAATGGCTTCAACAAAATGCCCCGCGTATCCCAAATTGCGCTCGCGGGCAATGACCGACTGATACACCATACCGCTCGTCATGTAGTCTTCGGGTCCCAAATCGCGTCCCAAGAAACGCTCATAGTTGCCCATGTCTTGATCAGTTTCGAGTCCTGAATCGAGGACAAATACTTCGCCGTGTTCTGTCGGATTCATCGTGCCCGCATCGACATTGAGGTAAGGATCTATTTTGACGAGATTCACGCTCAATCCATGCGCCGAAAGAATTTTCCCTATCGATGCCGTGGCGATTCCTTTCCCGACTCCCGACATGACTCCTCCCACAACAAATACATATTTATGTCCGCTTGTGCCTTTTCGCGCCATATTAGACTTTGAGATACCGTCGCACGGCCAGGTACGAAGACGATGCCCCGAGCAAAATGCCGCACCCAAAAATGGAGAGGAGGAAGAAAACAACGTGCTCAATGAAATAGGTATACACATTGAACGTTCCGAAAAATGTTTGAGACGATTCTCCGAGCGAAAGTGTAATCGGATACAGCAGGAGCAACACGATGACACTCGAGATAACTCCGCAGAGCACGCCCCCGACGAGGAATGGCCCTCGCACATACCAGCGACCCGCCCCGACAATATTCATCACGCCAATCTCGTCGCGTGCTGTGTAGATGACGAGCCGTATCGTATTAAATGTAATAAGAACCGATGCGATTGCGAGAACGATGCCGATCACGGCCCCCAAGCGGTGCGATGTGTCGATGATATTGGTCAAACGCTTGATTGCCATCTCGTTCTGCTGGTAGTTTACTTTTTCAATCATACTCCCCGCACTCGAGGACTGACTCTCGAGATACTTTGCGATAGTTTCGTATTGCGATGTTTCTTTCGCGCGCACTTCGAGCGATGCGCCGAGCGGGTTTTCGCCAAGCTCTTCAAGAGCTTGCATGGTGAGCTGGTCCCCCTCATGACGCATTTTGAAATTTTCGAGTGCTTCTTCGCGTGAAATGTACGTGGTGGTAGCGACCTGTGGCAATGCGGTGAGTCCTTGTTGTATCTGCATTATCTGACTCAGAGTTGCCGTCGGCGAAAAATAGACTGACACTTGCACTTGATTTGTGAGCGACACCAAGACGGCGTTGAGAGCCGCGCTTGAAATGAGAAGCGCCGCGACAACAGACAACGTAATTGTCATGATGAGAACTGCCGCCAAAGAAGTGAACGCATTGCGAATAAAGCCCACTAGACCATATCGTGCGACCCTTTTTATATTTATCCAAAACGCCATACAAGTATTAAAGCACGTATTTTCCCACCGCCTCATCCCGCACAATCTTCCCCTGGTCCATCGTAATAACACGCCGCTTGATGGAATCCACGATGGACTTATTGTGGGTGGTAAGGAGTACCGTGGTGCCCAAATCATTGATGCGTCTCAATATCTCCACCACATCGTGCGCATTGATGGGATCAAGATTGCCGGTTGGCTCATCTGCTATGAGTACATCGGGCTGATTCACAATGGCACGCGCAATCGCAATGCGCTGTTGTTCGCCTCCAGAGAGCTCATGGGGGAAACTCCAGATTTTTTCGGCAAGTCCAACGAGATCGAGCACGTGTGGCACATCCGCTTGTATCTCTTCGTCTGTTTTACCTGCAACTTCCATCGCAAATGCAATGTTTTCGTATACATTTTTTGTCGGCAAGAGCCGAAAATCCTGGAACACCGTGCCGATATTGCGTCGCAATTGGAGGAGGTCGTTCTTGGAGAGTTTGGGTATTTCATGCTCGCCAAAATACACACTCCCGTGGGTGGGAAACACTTCCGCAAACAACATTTTGAGAAGCGTCGTCTTGCCAGCACCTGAGTGGCCGACAATTGATACGAATTCACCCGGCTCAATGGTGAGGGTCACATCGGAGACGGCGGGATTTGCGCCTTCTTGGTAGATTTTCGTAACATTGTCGAAGTAAATCATGCAGAGGTACGAGTTCCATTATACCCTCTCCAACGTCAGAGGCGAAATATTGCATTATTGTGCACGCACCGTTCCCTAAATCTCACTCATGTTCTTCTCCGAGTCAATAAATCCCTGAATATCGCCGCCGAGTACCTTTTCCACATCCCGCTCTTCATGCTCCGTGCGATGGTCTTTGACCATCTGGTACGGGTGCAATACATACGAGCGAATTTGGCTTCCCCATTCGATTTTTGTCGACGTTCCGGTGGAGAGTCCGCGCGATTCCGCCGCCGCCGCCGTCTCGCGGAGTGCAAAAAGCTTCCCACGCAACATTTCGAGTGCTTTTTCCTTATTCTGCGCCTGACTCCGCTCGCTCGTTACATGCACCCGCAAGCCAGTGGGCTTGTGGACAGCGTGCACAGCGGTATCGCGTTTGTTTACGTTTTGTCCGCCCGGGCCACCCGAGCGGGTGAAGGAAACATCGAGATCGGTTTCGGGAATATGCATCTCTCCTTGATCGGGAACGCGCGGCAACACCTCGACAAGAGAGAACGACGTCTGACGTTTGCCCCCCGAATTAAAAGGAGACATGCGTACCAAACGATGCACACCCGCCTCGCGCTTGAGCGCGCCATACGACCCCGCACCTGAAATTTCAAAGGAGATACTGCGATATCCTCCCATCGGATTTTGATTCGATGCCAAAAGCGCCCACCTCCATCCACGACTTGTCACATACTTGGTGTACATCTCAAAAAGAATCCGTGAAAAATCTTCGGCATCGTCGCCTCCAGCGCCCGATACGATAGAGAGAATCCCATCGGACTTATCGTATGCTCCATTACCTGCCAACCTTTCCTTGAGCTCCTGATATTCTTTGAGTACCGCTTGTGCCTTGTCTTTGTCTACCCAAAAATCAGGCGCGGCCATCGCGGCTTCTATCGCCAATATTTTCTCCGCAATATCTTCTTTTGTCATACCGGTGGGAGGATATTACCCTTTTCTCTGCAAAATCGCTCGTATGGTGATAATTTTCGCCTCAAAACTGGCAACTTCTTTCATAATACGCCGCGCATCGGAACGAATGACGGCGAGTGCAAAAAGGCGATCTTCGACTTCCTTTTGTAGCTTCAGATTTTCTGCCATCATACTAACCCGCTCTTCTTTATCTTTTACACCGAGTACCGCTACTTGGAGCGCTCGCAAACGGTCGCGCATCTGACGCACCTGTGCATTGCGTTTTTGGATTTCAAAAAGCATCCATTGTCCTCGCTCTTTCTTGTCCGCGATGAGCTGTGCGGTCTCTTCCACATGACGCATGATTTCCTCGCGTTCACTTTTTGAGGACTTCACCGGACGCACCTTTTTAATGCGCTTCTGCATGACGGCAGTATACCAAACCTAAAGATTGGAGCCGCCTCCGAGATTTGAACTCGGGACCCCGTCTTTACGAAAGACGTGCTCTACCAGCTGAGCTAAGGCGGCAAACAAGAATATCCTACGCTACAAACGCCTGATTTCCAATTTTTTGCGGCTCGAATATTCGCAATTTGTAGCTATAGCTTAAAATAGCGAATATATACCGGGAGGAGAGGCCTCTCGATTAAAAAATCATTGGCCTCGCGCGCCCTGCGGGAGAGGTAGCCATGACTCACATTCACATTTACCAATATTAATGGTGCCTGTCCCCGTTATTTCGTTATTTTTTCTGTGTAACTTACGATATCCGGTAAGTCTCGCAGTTTCCTACCTTTATATTTGAAATGATCTGCACCTGCATAAGCTCCACTCTTGTTAAGATCGCCTCGTTGCTCATAAAGCTTGTATGCGAGCGGAGATAATTTCCAAACCTGATCACCGTATTCCACTTCTCGTTCGCCAACAATTTTCGCTACTATTTTTTCGTCATCTTTAAAGACAACCTCCTCACCATTTTTCAGACCTTTTTTATAAAAGCTGAATAATCTACCTTGTCTTCTCATTTTTGATACTTCATCAAACTCTTTCTCTTGATCAACGTTTTCGGGGTAAATAACTTTGCCTTTAAATGAGAGTAGAAGTTGGCGAATCAATTCTTGGTCAAGAGCGAATAACTCACTCTCACCAACTTTATGTTTATTGAAAATATCGTGTAAAAGAGTTTCTTTCTCAGTGTAATCCTCAAGTTCAATTGCAAAAAACCTCTTTAGACCAGCAACACTGTAATAGCCATTTGCTTCAAGGTTTCGCATTCTCTCTTGGTAATTATTTGTGCCTGTTTGTCCGATTTTTACCAAACCAGACACAGCTGTGGTCATTATGTAAATAATTCCTTTCATATTTATTTCAATTTTTTAATAATTCTATTTTTAGGCAAGAAATTTTCTCCCGTAACGACACTTTTTCCTGTTTTCTCTTCAAGGGCAAGTCTGGCATCTTTGGCAATCCGCCCACCTTTTACTGCAGGAATTTTGTTTTCGTCCAGACCTTTCGTCTTGTCAGTCTCGGCGATTCTTCTTGTGGAAAGTTCGGCGAGAGCCGTAAAAATAAGCTCTTCCTCGCTCATGTGGTCACGGAGGTTTTGCGTTTTTAGTCCCTTGAGATTTTTGTGTGTTCTTACCGATAAATCACTCCATTCCTCATGGATAATATTTGTAAGTATCGCAAATTCTTCTCCTTTTTTCACGCCACTTTCTGCCCAATAGTCGGTGAGTTTATTTCTGGTCTCTTGCCCCGTCATCCTCTGCTGTATCCATTTTTCACTCCTACCTTGTTTTTGCCAATAAGTACGAGAACGATTGAGTGCCATTTCGGGGTTAGCCATTTCTTGCATTCGTTCATAACCAACCTTCGCTAGCCATAACTTAATAGGTTCGGCTTTTTTACTCGGAACTGCTTGGGTCAGTCGCAAAATAGTCTCCACGTCTGCGACATCGGTTTTGTAAAACTTACCGTCTGCAGACTGTAATTTCAGTTTGTCACATTTTGTGACAGCCTCACTGCCCTCTTTTTTTAGCCTGTTTTTTAGAGTCGTCCAGTAACTTTGAGCTTTTTTGAAATCCGTTTGCTCCGTCAAAGCCGCGACAATATCAATAACAGAAAAATACCATGTTTCTTTTTTTTC
>CAYGMC010000049.1:0-3376 GCA_964351105.1 uncultured Candidatus Saccharibacteria bacterium
GAAGTGTCTCGTTGCGCTCTGCCATGTAAAGCAGCATGCGGAGGTCGAGCTTGTCGGTTGAGTGGTTGCCGCTGATGTACTCCCCCTCCGCGCCGCCTAAGCGGCGAGCGTCGGTGAAGTCAAAACGAGAGAGTTTCGTTATTCACAGTATTGATACCTACATACCGGCGCAACGTCTGATCGCATTCCTTCACATTCAACACCGCAAGCGTCAATTTCTGAAGGGGTGCGTATTTTGTGAATACCCGTTCGCTGCTCTGCCGTTCAAAACTCAAGGCTCACTGAGCAGGTTTAACTGCTATGACTATTTCATCGACATCTCCCGTGAGCGACCAGTTTGTTGTCATGTTTTCCACGCCCGGCGTTGATGCCGCATTTTTTTGAGAACCGGTATTCGGCCCAAGCTGCGCGGTATCACGGAAGAAATATGTATGGCTTTCTCCGCTTCCATAGGTGGCATTAACAATATTATTATCCGCGGCCGAGCCTCCATAGAACGACATTGAGAGCAAAAGGTCATTTCCGACCGTCGTTGTTACACTTGTCGTCTTTGACGATGTTACTGATGAATTACTTACTGCTGATGCATCGACTGGATTCGTTTGTGAGGCGTTGTCCAAAGTCATGACAATGTAATCTACGAGGTGTCCTCCAAATCTGTCGGTGTATGCAACAGTGAACGTACCTGATGTTGGATTTGCCAGATACCCTACCGAATATCCGGCGCGACTAAACGACCCTGGAATAACGGCCATTGTGAGGCTCTGGCCGTTAAGAGATGCCGTGGGCAATCCTTCCGTGCTAGGGTTGCCACCCTGCGCAAAGATTGCCACAAATAGCCTATTCGAGCCACCCGTCGGAACAGTGTATTCGAAGGAATCCGTCGCGCCGATCTCTTGGTGCGCGTTAAGCGGCAAGCTATCCAATACCGATGGGTTTGTCGAAGCTTTTCGCAATGCAATCTGCTGAGATACCCAGTCTCGCTGTTGATTAGGGTTGCCCGATATCGTCGATGATTTGCTGCCCGCAACACCGGCCGCTACTTGGACTGCGTCGAAAGATGCTATCGTCGGTCCGGCTGTCGTTTTGGATGAGTCATATTTTTCCATCATACCAGCGGGAATGCTGAAGAAATCTCCTGCGAAGTTGCTGCTACCAACGTGAAGTGCGAATAGTGCAATCACCTCTTCATTGTCAGATGTTGTAGTTATCGGCGAAGTTGAGGCTATCTTGCTGCGGTTGAAGTTGCCGGCTGCTGCATCTATGGGATTGGTGGTATCTACCCCGCTGTACGTAGTAATACCTCCTTGTGCGCGCGTCTGCGGGCTCAAGACCCAAGTGTAATTCGCCGGCTCCGATGCGCCCGCAGCCTTCCAATATGAAACGATGCCGACGTTGGTGTCGTTGTCTGTCCTCAATATCGGAGTCCAACCTGAGGGAGGGGTGACGGACGTTGCCTTGCCGTCGTGAAGCGCGATACTCGCGATCATCACTTCGCCCTGATCAACATCTGCGGGCTTGGCTATCGCAAGGTTTGTAATCGTAACGTTTGCTGAAGTACCGGTCGTTGAAAGGCCGGAAACGATATCGGCGATAACTACTGTCGCACCAAACAACACGACGAGGGAAATTAAAGCTACGACGTAGTGTTTACGAGCGAGTGCGATTATAGATGTGCGCATGAATTTATAGTGAGAAATAATGACCCAATAATGCACGAATTGTAGCCCCACCGCCTCAAAAGCACAATCCTCCCTCGCTCCCCGCATTTCGCGGGCCGCGTCATTTTACGAAGAATCGGGCAAAGACAGCGTGTCGCCGACCGTCCCGCGCAAGAGTGCTTCCGCCTTCGGAATGTCAACGTATCTACCCAAGATATGGTTGTACTTTGCCATATGTATGATCATGCGAAGCGAGAGTTTATCCGTCGGATGATTGACATCAATGTATTCTTCGTCGGCTTTTCCAAGAACTGTGGCGTCAGAGAAATCATAAAGGTCATACCCGTATTTTGATAAAATCGCCCTGGTTTCCATCGGAAGTGTGAAAACTGATTGCCGATATTCATCATGAACGGAAAGCAATTCTTTGTAGATAGGTGGCGGAATTGGTCGTATATAGCCGACAACCGTTATATGACGCTCCTTCGCAAGTTCGAGCATCCTATCGAGAGCCCCCAACGCATTTTTTGAAATACTCGGGCCATACTGGTATGAGTTTCTGTCATTTTTGAGAGATACGATTAGAGCACTGATTTCGTCATTCAAGACTTTTATTCTATCCCCACCATACTTCAAAGCGCGACTTCCATCATCTCTAAATCCTTCGTCATCCATGAGCGCGCCAAGCCCCACATCGCTCGAGCTTCGAGCACGCTCCAAAAGACGAATCAACGTAAACCTCCCGCGAAAATAGTCATAATAAATCTTTCGCCAATCATACAAAAAAAAGTTTGCTACTCTTTGAGGGTCCGTTACGGTCGGAATCGCCTTCGTCTCATAATCAGGTCTAAACATCAAAGGGTATAGGCCGAGTATTATCACGCGTGGACTTTTATCGGGTGGTAGATTTCTAATAAAATCCTCCATGCTGCGTGCGTCAGCTGCGCCAAAAGTCGCGTTTACAAAAGAATCAGGCTTCAAAAAAAACTGTTTGCGAAACTGAAAACTTGGGGATGCCCCCAATATGATGACTTCGGGATTTTTTTCTTGAATAAGCTTTTGTTTGTAAAAAAGCGCGCTACTGTCTGAGTCAATGAAGGCCTTGTTATACAGAATATTCGGCTGCGCCTTCTGCATGCGCGTGACTGTTTGTACGGAGTACTGTTCCCTACTGAGAATATAGACCGCGGCGGGAAATACGAAAACCAGTGCAATAGGCATAAGAAATACCGCGACCTTAAGAATGAAGCGTGTCATGCCTAAAATTGAAAATAAATAAATGTTTGGGCCTTGAAGTATCCAAAGACTAATATCGCTATGATGAGAAGGTAGTACCAACCATACCTAAAAAGTCGCGGGTATGTGTCGAAAACATAAAATGTAGCGGACCTTGCTTGAAAATACTGTACACACTCCATAAGCACGATCCCAGAGAGAAAGATCGCAAAGCGCATTTTATCGGGCAACTGCAGTGCTTCAAACCATATACGTAAGGGTTCGAAATTACCGAGATCGTTTCCGAGATGGGAAATAAAATACCACGCCTGCTGTATATTTTCCGCACGGAAAAATATTAGACTGAATGACACGAGTGAAAATGTGACAAATATTTGCAGGGCGTGATGAGCAGCGGGTACACGCGTGAGCATCGATATATTCGCAAGATACAGACGCCATTTTTCCGTGATAGTGCCGCCAACAATATAGACGCCATA
>CAYGMC010000049.1:3386-5219 GCA_964351105.1 uncultured Candidatus Saccharibacteria bacterium
CCATAGAGACCACCCATAATGACATAGGTCCAATTGGCACCATGCCAAAGTCCTATTAGGACGAACGTAACGACGGTACTCAAGTGCAGGCGTAGCGGCGTTATCCGCTTTCCAGAGAACGCCAGCGGATAATACAGGTAGTCGCGTAACCAACTTGAAAGCGAAATATGCCAACGACGCCAAAATTCTGCTACTGATCGCGACGCAAACGGACGATTGAAATTTTCCATCAGATCAAACCCGAGCATCTTTGCACTCCCTATAGCGATGTCTGCGTAACCAGAGAAGTCGCAATACATTTGAAACGCAAACAGAGTCGCGAGAATAATGAGTGTTGGACCGTCTGACGGCAGTGTTGTCCAGAGATCATTCACAATGACACCGATATTGTCCGCGATGACCATCTTTTTAAAGAATCCCCATAACATTCGCTCAAGCCCTCGTCGCGCCCGCCCAGCATCAAATGAATGAACGGCGTGCAGTTGAGGCAAAAGATTTGCTGGCCTCTCGATAGGGCCTGCGACAAGCTGCGGGAAGAACATCACATAAAGCGCATACACAAAATAATTCCGCTCTGGCATGTATCGTCCGCGGTACACCTCGATCACATAGCTCAAACTTTGGAATATGTGGAACGAGAGTCCGAGGGGCAGTGCTATCGCAAGCAAAAGCGGATCGTAGTTCCAGTGCAGAAAGTCAGCGAGCGCATCCACGTTTTGATTGAAGAAGTTGAAATATTTGAAGAAGAAGAGCATCCCAAGGTTTGCGGCAATACTGACCCACAAGAGCGCAACCCTTCTCCTCCCCTCTTCTTTTGCGATTAGCTGGCCAAGGAAAAAATCGAGTGTAATGAGGGCAAAGAGAATGAGGATGTACTGCGGCACAAATGCCATGTAAAAGATGCAGCTCGCAAGGAGAAGAAAGGGCACACGGTATTTTGCCGGCAGCAGAAAATAGAAAATAACGACTACGGGAAAGAAAACCGCAAACGAAAACGAATTAAATAACATGTGTTAGAGCGGCGTTACGATCTCCCCTACCGTGATCGAACTGCCGCTTTCAAACGCGCCCGGTTCATCGCAGACCTTTACCACAAGTGCGCCCACGTCATCCGCGGACGGCGCATCAGGATTTTTCTTCTTAAAGAAATCGAGAAAGGCTTTTGGCAAATCACTGTTCAAGCCTCCGGGAAGAAATCCTGGAGCAATCGCGTAGACGCGAATGCCCCGCTCCGCAGCATCGTACGTGAGTGCGTGCAAGAATCCGCGGAGAGCGTATTTTGCGGGCACGTAGGCCCCGGCCCCCTTACCCTGACTTCCCGGCTCGATAGCTTCTGTCGTAATGCCGATAAACGCACTGCCCTTGGGCATATGTAAAAGAAGCGCATTCGCAAGATTGTAAGCGCCCGCTGCTGCCACCTTGATGATCGCGTCGAAAGACGCTGGCGACGAGGAAAATACTGGGACGCGCTCAATAGGGGTTGCGGCAGCATGAATGCAGGCATTGATCTCTCTGTGTTTGCTCACGAGTTTTCCTACAAACGTCTGAACAGCCTCTGCATCGGTGACGTCGCACACATCGTGCGAAAGTGGAGCAACGATCCAGCCCGCATTTTTGAGCGCTTCAACAATCGCGCTTCCCACGTACCCTGTGCCACCGCTTACGATCGCCACTTTTTGTTTTGTCATACGAGTACACGGACACTTACAACTCCGCCCGCAACGTGAGTACTTCCCACAGAAATTGAAATATCGATGGTCAGTATCTTGGTAGAATCGCTTTTTGCAGTGACGTGTCCTTCGACACGAATCACATCATCAATGTGTACGGGTT
>CAYGMC010000050.1:0-5218 GCA_964351105.1 uncultured Candidatus Saccharibacteria bacterium
TTTTTGAAATCCGTTTGCTCCGTCAAAGCCGCGACAATATCAATAACCGAAAAATACCATGTTTCTTTTTTTTCATCATAAAAACGGCGGATTTTATGAGTTTCAAAAATAGCAAGCGAAGTGTTGTTCTTCATATCACTTTTTCTTGTGTTTTATAAGTATTCTTTGATAAATTTTCCTAATCACGATACTGGGTGTAAAATTCGTCGTTTTTTACCCGTTTTGCGTTTGTGAGATTCTTGTTTGCCATGACTGCTGAATAATCCCACAATTCGTCAATATTTGAAACACGCCCCATTCCTTTTTTCAACCCCTCCCCCTACGCGGCGCTTCGTTCGATGCGACTCGCGACAAGTCGCGCCGCGCGTATATCTGTCGGCGGGGATTCTCTGACTTTGATACTTGAGCCGTTGTCCGGGATTGAACCGGAGACCTCGTCATTACCAATGACGTGCTCTACCAACTGAGCCAAGGTGGCAACTAGAATATCCTACGCTAGAAACGCCTGATTTCCAATTTTTTTGCGGCTCGCATATTCGCAATCTGTAGCTATAGCTTAAAATAGCGAATATATTGAGAGGCGAGATCTCCCAATTAAAAAATCGATAGACCTCATAAACCCCGTGCGCGAGGTGGCTTTGACCAATTTAGAGACCTTGACTTCGGGGTCGGCGAGTACGTTCAACGAGCTCATTGCGAAGTCGCTCGGCTTCCTCTTTGGAAAGACCGGGTAATCGCCCTTCTCCCATGATAGTTGGCGCACTTGAACCAGCAGTCTGGATATTAAGGTCGGAGAGTCCCAAAATTCGGGCAAGGATACCCCGATAGATATCGACATTCTGAATGCGATCATACGGAATAGTTACGTATCTTTTGTGTATGACACCAAATTCCTTACGAAAACCCGCTTCCGCGAGTTCATAACGATAATAGTAGTTTGTGAGCCACGCCCATACATAGCAAAGTAAAACAAGAGCAGGGATAAGCAACCAAGCCCATGCAAAAATACCCGGAATCGCATTGCCCTTGTCATCTTGTATGCCGAGAGATGAAATCAGAGTAACGAAAGATAGTGGTATAAAGAATGCGGCGACACGCATCAGAAAACGGACAAAAAAGAGCCATTTTGCTTTGG
This sequence comes from uncultured Candidatus Saccharibacteria bacterium, assembly GCA_964351105.1. Classification (GTDB taxonomy): domain Bacteria; phylum Patescibacteriota; class Minisyncoccia; order Phycocordibacterales; family UBA2100; genus UBA10103. The sequence goes on from CAYGMC010000050.1 coordinate 1,136, forward strand.
GATCAAGTTGTTTCATATTTATTTAGATAACTTTAGCTTGTAATTTTGTTATGCACCTTTTTCTAATCTACAAATTTATTCTCCTGGACGAGAAACACGAAATTTATAGACCGTGTTGGAGTCTTCACCAGCAGAGCCCGTAGATGCTATCCACAAATCGCCTACAACAGCTGTCCTACCAGCAGATTGTACACCTGATGCACGTCGATCGACAAGATTGATTATCTGGGTTGAAGAACCTATTGTTACCGAGAGCGTTACGACGTCATAACGAGACGGGGCTTTCTGATACATAACTTGGCTAATTTTAATTTTGTAGTAACCATCTTGGCTCGCGATTGAATCTCCTAAACGCAGTGTGAAATCTCCAGGTACCGAGAATTGTGTGGTCGAAGATGCATAGGTGGCTAATTTGGCAGTCTCACTTTGCGAAAGTAAATTGAAAAATTGCCGTGATGAAACTACGAGCCACGCAACCCCTCCTACAATAAGTAATATCAAGACTGTAGCTATGGCTATTGCTACCTTGTGTTTGCCGGATGATGGAGAACCACCGCCATGTAATTTTTGTTCGTTTGCCATAACAACGGTCAGTATATCAGCCTTTGAGTATTATATTGGAGTCGTAGTACATGTATTTTCTACGCGCATCAACCGAGATTTTTGCTTAAGTGAATTCTTGAGCCGTTGTCCGGGATTGAACCGGAGACCTCGTCATTACCAATGACGTGCTCTACCAACTGAGCTACAACGGCACATCGACCATTCTAGACGCTAACGCACATATTCCAAAACTTCATCCAAGAGCTTCTTCCCCTCCGGAAACGTGAGTGTCTCTTTTGCTTCTTCGTACGAGAGCCAGCGGACTTCGGGAATTTCTGCTCTAAACGCTTCGGGAGTCTCATAATCGAGCGAAGATACACGACCGATAAAATACGTTACGCTCTTGTGGTACTGCTGACCGTCCCGCTCAAAAGAGTATTCTTCGGTAAACGGTCGCGTGTCTATTTCGACACGCGTGATGCCCGTTTCTTCGGCCAGTTCTCTTCGAGCCGTGCTCTCTTCGCTCTCCCCCACTTCTTGATGTCCTTTCGGGAAACCCCAATGTCCATCGGCGTGACGCACGATGCAAAATACACACGCGCCACTCTCACTAATGTGAGTAGGGATGACACCGATTGCCCTGTCTTCCGCTATCATATTTAAAGAGTATACTACTCTCAAATACTATGCTTCTCCTCGTTGCAAGCGCGACGTTTGTATCCACCCTCTTGGGCGGGCTTTTTGCTATACGATTGAAAGATCAGCTTCACCTTATACTCGGATTTTCTGCGGGGGCGGTCATCGGTATCGCATTTTTTGACCTCATACCTGAAGCACTCGAATTATCATCAAATATCTACGATACGTCCCTGGTCGTGAGCGTCATTGCGATTGGATTCCTCACGTACCTTGCGCTTGACCGCATGCTCTTGCATCACCAGCACGAGGAAGATGCCCATACCAAACGCGGGTGGGCGGGTGCTGGCACCCTTTCGTTGCATAGTTTTCTCGACGGTATCGCTATCGGTCTCGCTTTCCATGTGTCTGCAGAAGCCGGTATCATTGTCGCCATCGCAGTCTTGGCACATGACTTTTCTGACGGTATCAACACGGTGAATTTTATTTTGAAGAACGGTGGCAATCGCGCGCAGGCTTTTCGCTGGCTTCTCGCGGATGCGCTCGCACCCGTTGCGGGAATTTGTGCCACTCTTTTTTTCACTGTTTCAGAAGGTAATCTCGGCCTCTTACTCGCGCTCTTCTCGGGATTTTTTCTCTACATCGGTGCAAGCGACCTCGTGCCCGAAAGCCATCACGCACACCCGACACGCTGGACGACCATTTCGACAGTCCTCGGTGCAGGACTTTTGTATATCATCATCCGTTTCGCCGAATAGCGCGCTATAGTGACAAGTATGGCGTTCCAACGAGCGAAAAAATTTTTTAGATCAATGGGACCCGGCTTCATTGCCGGTGCGGCCGATGACGACCCGAGCGGTATCGCCACATACAGTCAGACGGGCGCCATGTTTGGATACGCCCAACTCTGGCTCGTGCCTTACGCATTGCCATTCATGATTGCCGTACAAGAAATGTGCGGGCGCATCGGTGCCGTAACAGGAAAAGGACTTGCCGGAGTCATACGCGAAGAATATTCGCGCACCATTCTGTGGGGAGCGATATCGATACTGGTCGTCGCAAATACCATCAATATCGGCGCAGATCTCGGTGCTATGTCTGCCGCAATTGGCTTGCTCGTACCAGTCCCCATATATGCGTCGATTATCTGCATCACGGTGTTTACCCTTACGCTCCAGATAGTTGTCCCCTACAAGACGTACGCAAAGTTCCTGAAATACCTCACTTTCTCGTTGTTTGCGTACATCATCGCCGCGTTCACTGTGCATCAAGATTGGGGGCTCGTTCTTTCGTCGACGTTTATCCCGCATGTCACATTTTCAGAATCGTACATCTTCAACATCGCCGCCATGCTCGGGGCGACCATATCACCATACCTTTTCTTTTGGCAAGCCGATGAAGAGGTCGAGCAAGAAATCGCCCAACATCGTCTGCGCGAAATGGGCAGTGGTGTCCCCAGAGTTACAGATAACTTCATGAGGCACATGCGTCTCGACACGGTTTTCGGAATGCTCTTTTCGCAAGTCGTCGCTTTTTTCATTATCGCCACGGTCGCGGCAACGATGCACGGGAGCTCCATCGGCACAGCCAAAGACGCCGCCGAAGCGCTCCGCCCCTTTGCCGGCAACGCGGCATTCCTTCTCTTTGCTCTCGGCATACTTTCGACCGGCCTCCTTGCGGTGCCCGTGCTTGCGGGCTCGGCGGCCTTCGCCGTCGCCGAAGCGGCGCACTGGCGTGTCGGGCTTGAGAAAAAATTCAACAAAGCGCGCATGTTTTACGGCATCATCATCGTCTCTATGGTAATTGGTATGCTCATAAATTTCCTCGGCATCGACCCCATCGCGCTGCTCTACTACTCGGCGGCGCTCAATGGTATGCTCGCGCCACCACTGCTCGTCATCATCCTCCTCGTTGGCAACAACAAAAAAATATTGGGCAATCGAACGAATTCCCTGCTTTCAAATGTTTTTGGCATCAGCATAACGGTCATTATGGGTGTCGTAGCTCTCGCACTTATCTGGACGATGATTGCCTAACATCTTCTTTCTTGCTTTGCGCACCATTCTGGACACTGTTGGAACTAAGATTCGAGAAAATCAAGACAGTATTTCCATTCCAGATCTAACGTATCCGTTTTAAGTAGCTTCAAATCGAATCTTATTTCCAACCATCCACTTCTGCATTCCTTCCATCTATTCTTCTTTTGACTGTTCGCCATTTTGCTTCATAAAATCAGAGTGAGCCTCGGCATAATGGGGCTTTAGTTTATACATCCACTCTTCAAATGTCTCCGCACTTTCTTCATCATCACACAAATCTCATTTTAGAGTTTCATGGTTTAATCTTACCAAAACGCACATGCCTTAACAAGATGTGCGTTTTGAACCGAGTTACAGTTATTTGGCGCTATTTAGTATACGATATCAGAACTATCATTTATTGTATTTCTGCTCGTACTGCCTCTCCAGTTTTGTCTGTACGATAAAAATAGGTTTTCCCCTTGGCAAGCATTTCAACTTTGAATCCCGGCACTAAAGCTTGCAGGCAACTTTCAGCTGGCCCACCAAGCCCAAGACAGCCATCTGTCCACGCCGTTTCAGTAATTTGTATAATCACGATACTTTTTTCATCAACAGATAGCTTAGTCGCAAGATCTTTGCGTGCTATAGCCGCAGCAGGCTCAACAGGTAAATCGTGCACTTGACTACCTGGTTGTGGATTCTCTCCAGAAGTAATAGGCCCTCCCGTCTCCATGGGAATAACGACATTTGATGTTTTGTTAGACATCATCCAATACAAGCCACCAATAAATATAATTATAATAACGAGACTTGCTATTGTTTTATTGTTCATATATTTATTATGTGTAATTTAAGATAAATAAACAAAATCTTTAACTAAATG
>CAYGMC010000051.1:0-4825 GCA_964351105.1 uncultured Candidatus Saccharibacteria bacterium
CCGATCGGGGTGGGCGGTGGCTCGATACCGTCGCGTAGGTACGCCTCTTGGATCGCGTGTAGTGCCTTCCCGGTCTCGGCGGAGGGTTTCTCCGGGGGCTTTGGGAGATCTGATCGATACCGGAATGCCCACTTGCGCCAACACCCGCGCGCCGTGTCGATCTGCGTTGCGGACAGCGGTCTCACGGGTGCCCACACCTCGCGCCCGTCGTGTTGAATTGTCCGTGCGGCGTGTACGTCCCGCACGTGGGGCACTTGAACCCCCATTCCTTCCCGGGTGGGCGCGCGAGCTTGGGCCCCGCGATGAATAGGGACCACGAGGGGCGATCGATCCCCGTCACACGGTGGAAGTCCCCCGGACGGAGCATGTACGCGGACCCGGGGCGGAGGGTGCGCGACGTGATCACCCGGCGCGGGGTGTCGCCCACGTTCGCTAGGCGCTCCTCCACATACCCGCCCCACAAGATCAGAGACCACCCCCACGCCCACGGGTGATTATGGAAGTGGGGCGTATCGTCGGATCGGTGGAGCGTGTGGAGGTAGACGCGGATCCTCCCCCACGGCCACAGGTAACGCCGGGTTAGGTATAGCGCCCCGGATCGAAATGCGCGCTTGGTCACGCCGCGATCCTCGACAAGTGCCAACGCGCCCGCGCGATCGACGCGAGGACGTCCGCCTCCGCACGATGGTTACCCCCAAGGATCGGGCACGCTGGGAGTCCCAACACCGCCCGCGCGACGTTGAACGCGGACACGTCCAAGAGACGGTGCGAGAATTGCGCCGCGACGGCGGGCCACTGAGCGATCAGGAACGATCGATCGAAGTGCACGGAGTCCCCCGCCAGCGTGTGCGGGCCCGGTCCAAGCCATTCCAGGAAACGATCCCGCGCGAGCCCAAACGCCAGCCCCGTAGGAAGTGCGGCGAGGAGCCCCGATCGCGTGTGCATGTCCCGGACGTACTCCACCATGTTGCACTTTGCGGGGTCGTGCTGGATCACGGAGGAGATCCCGCGCACGGGTTCCATCGCGGGGGTTACCTCGACCGCGGCAACCTCGAGGATGCGATCGACGGTGGGATCTAGTCCCGTGGTTTCAATGTCCAGGAAAATGATCACGGGGTGTCCTCCTCTAGCTGTTTCAACACGGCGACGGCAGTGTATGCGGCGTGCTTCGCCTCTTCTGCGTTGTCTATCTCTAACTCTTTAGCGTGACGCGCCGCACGTATGGCATCGCGCGCGGTCAACCCAACGAAACCGCCAAAGGTGCCAACACGCTTACCAATCTCGTCTTTTCGGATCACGTTTCGACACCCAAACTCTAAGCCTGTGCGCGCGAGAAACTTGAAACCGGCGGGGGTTTCGCGCGCCTCTGCGGAAAAGAGTTTGGAGCAGTAGCAAGCATAGATTTTCATGCGCTCACCCGTTCTCTTTCCTTGTACGCGAGCCCGGGCGCGGTCCACACGCGCGAGCGTCCGCCGTCCCGCGCGCGGTGTTGCTTCCATTGGTGCGCCTTGAGCACACGGGCGACCGTACGCGCATCGCGCGCGGGATGCAAATTCGCTAAGGCGCACACCTGCGCGGTTGTGACGTTTGCTAGACACGCGTCCACAAGTTGCGCGGGATCGATCTCTACCAGGGACATGGGTTGACGCCCGGGCGCGTATGTCCGCGCGAGGACGTCTAGGATCGCGTCCTCCCCTTGCTCCCCCTCGCGGCGGGATGCTTGCACCTCCGCGAGACCTAGCGCCACGGTCTCCGCTTGGGTGGGCCACCACACGACCCCCGCGCGGTACATGTGCACGACTTCCGCCCAGATCTGATCCCGGTTCTCCGTGACGTACGCGAGATCCAGCGCGCCGCACGCGATGGGCCAGAAACGGCGCGCGCCCGTGAGATCCCGGAGATACTCGGAATCGTTCGTGGTCGCGGCAAACACGCACGATCGGGGCACGTTCACGGGCGTGCGGGCATAGAGCCATTGCACGCGATCGGTCCGCTCGTCTACGAACGCCTTAACCGCTTCGATCTCCGCGCGGCGTAGCACGGCCAACTCCGCAATCTCCACGATCACAGGACCGTGGATCTTGCCGATCGTGCGCGGCGAGGATAGATCGGCGCCAGAAACCAAGCGCGTAAAAAAGGCTTCGTGGTAGGCAAGCGCCCGGAGGATCGAAGTCTTGCCGATCCCTTGCGGGCCCTCGAGGACTAGCACGTGATCGACCTGACACCCTGGATCAAACGTCCGCGCCACGGCGGACAATAACCACCATGCGAACATGAGACGGTTAACCGGGGCGTCCTCACACCCGAGGATCCGGGGCGCTAGATCTAGTACGCGTGGCGTGCCATCCCACACAAGACTTTCCATATGCGCTCTCCACGGATCATATGGTCTCATGCGCGCGATATTCGCGATCGCGGCGAGGGGTTCCGCGGGGCATTTGTGCCACCCCACGAGGCGTGACACCCACGCGCGTAACGCGAAATCGTCGGACCCGTCTACGGGCCCGGGTGCCCGCCACGGACATTTTTCCCACACGTCAACCTGTGCGCGGGCGTTCCACCATAGCGCGATCTCGGGGTGGGTGGACAAGAGGATCCGAAGGTTCTCCGGGCACGGTACCGGGTTACCCTCGTCGGATAGGATGCACTGCGCGGCCCAATCCGCGATCGTGGTGGGGGGCTCGGGCAACGCGGCGGACAACGCGCGGGCTATGTCCTCGCGCGTGTGCGCGTGGATCACGTCCGCGTCCCCCGCGCCCTTCGCTAACGCCGTGATCGCTTGGCCCTCAGAGATCGCCCCGCTCGCGACGTGCCCCGCGAGTTTGCTCGCAAGCCGGGGGAGGAGCCCCGGATCTTCGGACATTACCTCCCGCGCTTGTTTTAGTGCCTTGCGCGCGGCGCGTACATCGCTCTTGGGGTTGGGTGCCGCGATGGTTTCCGGGGCGTACGTAGCCACGGACGCGGCGATCCCGTCCACTTCGTCGGCGGGTAGTGGTTCGGGAAACTCCGCGTTAGCCACGAGGAGCGCGGCGCGCATCGCATCGGCGGACATGCCACGCTTGCGCATACTCCCCGCCAACGACGTTAGGTGTTTGTTCCGGGTGCCTGTAACGCCCGTGGGTACGTTCGTGCCGAAGCCCTGCAAGGGTGCGAGATCGGGCACGGCGAAATCGGCGGGCACGGACACGACGCCTCCGGGGAGCATGATCGATCGTGCACGACCCTCGAGGGGATCGGGGATGCCATCGAAGCGCGGCCGCGCGCAGTAGATCGGTTGACTTGGGGAGTAGATCGAAAGATCGGGCACGGTCCCGCGTAGCCACGTCTTCGCGTCGCGATCGGACACCTCGCGATCACACCAGAACCACAAACGGATCCGGGATCCGGGTTTCACCCCCGCGGAGGACGTGGCCTGTGCAAAGCACGCGGCCGCGTGGAAGGCGGGCGGTAGGAGTGCACGGTGCGCGCGGGCGCACGCTTCGACGTCGCGGCCGTCTAACCCGCTGTGTTCGTCGTCAATGTCGATCGGTAGGAGACGGTGCGCCGTGGCGTGGAGGGTGGCGGGCTCGGCGCCGTGTGCCTTATGGCGGCGATAGGGGATCGTGTCCAGCGACGTTGACCCGCGCACGAGGAACGCATTATGTGGGCACGCGTCTAGGATCGCGGCGGCGGCCGCGAGATCCGAGATCTCTATGCGGCGGACGATGTACGGGCCGATCGGCGCGTTGTACGCGATGGATCCTTGGGGGGTGTGGGTCTTCGCGCCTAACGTTTCGTTAGACCCCAGGAGCGTGATCGTATCTTGTGTCACGATCCGCCCATGTAACGCAAAATGTGTTTAAACTCTTCGGCGGTGCCGTCGCTCTTTACTCCGTTACACCGCACGCAGATAACCGCAACGTTACCGGTTTCATATCCCTTAGTGTTGTCGATGCGATCGAGCGACGGCGAAAGGCTCTTGCGCGGGTTACGCCCGTTGCGGTTGGTTGAGTAATCAAGACAACGCCCGCAACACGCGCAGTTAACAGGCGGGTTTGCGATCGCGGATTCTACTGCGCATGCGTCAAACACAAGCCCCCTAGCCTTAGCCCGTTCGCGCGCGCGGTACGCCAGATCTTTTATGCGTTCGGCCGGGATTGAGCGGCGTATAAATTCACGCTCGCGCATCTTGGCGCCGTGCGTCGCTCGGTAGCGTATACCCCTCGCGCGGGCTTCCTCTGGGTTTGCCTCACGCCACGCACGCTTTCGCTCTTTCTCCCTATCGCGGTTTGCCGCGTAGTAGGCCCGCCAATAGGCGCGCCCATCCTCCCGGGTGCACGCGCGTGATCGTGTACGTGTCACCTCCACGGGCGGAACGCTATCACGCGGGCGCGAACGCCTGCAAGAGCCACGCGGCGATCATAGCGGGTACGTCGGTGCCTTCCTCGTGTGCGCGCGCCTTGAGTGCGGCGAGGACGCCCGGGGGCACATGCACGTGGATCACGGGGTGCTTCCTCGTGGGGCGACCCCGTCGCGTGCCACGCAACATTACCGCGCGGACGTAGGAAGCGTGACACCCAAGGGCCTTAGCGGCGGAGACGTGATCCCCGTGCTCGTGGACGGCCGCGCGGACGGCGATCGCTGTGGGGTGTTTCATGGCACCCCCGGGACGTGTGCCAGTGGCGAAACCCTCACGCCGTTGCCCACGCTCGCGCCGTTGCCCACGCTGGCGCGGTAGCCCACGCTGGCACCTTCGCCCACGATGGCACCTTCGCCCACGCTGGCGCCGTCGCCCACGCTGGCGCGGTTGCCCACGCTCGCGCCGTAGCCCACGCTGGCGCGGTTG
>CAYGMC010000052.1:0-4611 GCA_964351105.1 uncultured Candidatus Saccharibacteria bacterium
GAGTCACATCTCATTTTTCTAGTTGCACTGGATGTTGAATGTTTTGTTCTGGTGCCTTGCCGGAGGGGTCACACCCGTTCTCTTTCCGAACACGGAAGTTAAGCCCTCTAGGACCGATGGTAGTCGTAAGGCGAGAGTAGGTAGGCGCCAGAACAAAGTGTTTAAAACGTAAAATGGTGTCGCATGGAGCGGTGTGCGGTACAATTGTCCTATGTCATGGGCATCACGACGACGGACGACATACTTGGGCAGTATCATTCTTTTCTTTGCATTGTTGATCGGTATCCCCATTACTAATTACATACTCTCCATCGAGCCGACGTGTTTTGACGGTGCGCAAAATCAAGACGAGACAGCAATCGATCAAGGTGGTCCATGTCTCGCGCTCGACCCCCTATCTCTTTCGCCCTCAGCCACTTTGTGGGCACGCTCATTCAAAGTGCGGGATGGTTCGTATACGGCAGTTGCGTACATAGCGAATCCAAATTTGAACGCAGGCGCAACAGACGTCCATTATCATGTAGCACTGTATGATAGCGACAATATACTCGTGGCCGAGCGAGACGGCACGACGTTTATCATGCCGGGTGGTGGCATTACGCCAGTACTCATTACTGGTCTTGAAACAGGCAATAGGGTAGCGGTACACACTATTTTTCAAATTACCGAAAGGGTAATCGCATGGAAAAGAATGATGAATCCTGCCGCCGTGCTCAAGATCAGGGACCAGAAGGTATCAGACACGACGACGGTGCCGCGCATTACCGCACGCGTCGACAACACCTCGTTTGCACCTCTTTATAATATCGTGTTTGTTGCAGTCGCGTTCGATCCCTTTGGCAACTCAATAGCGGCATCACGCACAGCGCTCTTGGAACTCGGACCGAATTCATCATCAGACATCACGTTTACCTGGCCGCAACCATTTTCCGGCAAAGTTGGTCGTGTTGATATCATTCCGCTTCTTCCGCCGCTCGATGCACCTCCGCAGATGGAATCGTAATATGTTTATGGCCTTGCGACACGCAGGCGAGCATATCCGTCCGCTCGCGCATGTGGATTGGTTTCTCTTTGCGTCGGCACTTTGTATTTCTTTGCTCGGACTTTTTACCATGCGTTCTTTTGGTGTCGAAAATTCTTTTTTCGACAAGCAGATCATATGGATATCAGTAGCTGTTGCGGCTTTTTTTGTCGCAAGCTTGGGAGACTATAGCTTTCTTCGCCGGACACCGGTCGTTATCGGTTGTTTGCTATTCATCATCACTTTGCTCGGACTCGTCTTTGCCTTTGGGGCTATCGTCAAGGGTGGGCAGAATAGATTTGATTTTGGTTTTTTCGCTGTTCAGCCAGCCGAGCCTGCCAAGCTCATGCTTATCTTACTCCTCGCTAAATACTTCAGCAGAAGGCATATTGAGATCAAGCACTATAAGCATGTTCTTGTATCGGGCGCGTACGCGTTTCTCATATTCGCGTTGGTGTTTCTCCAGCCTGATTTTGGCTCGTCCATTACGATTTTCGGTATTTGGTTTGGAATGGTGCTCGTTTCAGGTATTTCATGGAAACATGTCGCCGTGCTTCTCGTTACGGCGGCGATCATCTTTGCCGCGCTTTGGCAATACGGCTTAAGGCCATACCAAAAGGCGCGCATTCTTACGTTTATCCACCCACTCGCCGATATTCACGGCACGGGGTACAACGCGTATCAATCCACTGTCGCTGTCGGCTCCGGCGAGATTGTGGGAAAGGGAATTGGATATGGCACGCAGAGCAAGTTGCAATTTTTGCCGGAGTTTCAAACCGATTTTATTTTTGCGGCGTTTGCCGAAGAATGGGGTTTTCTCGGTGTTTTGTTGTTCTTTGGGCTTTTTGGCATTTGTATTGTGCGTATTCTCTCTATTGCCGCGCATGGTTCTGATAATTTCGACACGCTCTTTGCGGCCGGCGTCGCGGTGTTTTTTCTCGTGCAATTTATCGTACATGTCGGCATGAACATGGGATTACTTCCGATTACAGGCACCACGGTGCCATTCATGAGCTACGGTGGTTCGCATATACTCACCGAATTTATCGCCCTCGGGGTACTCATGGGCATGCGCCGCCACGCGCGACCTTCCATTCAGGCGCGCGACGAGACAGAGCTTATCGGCGCGGTGTAGTTCTTTTTATACACATGTCTTGTCCACATTCTCCGAAGAGCGTCAAAAAGGGTGATACCATCAGAGTTCATGCGTGAAAACAATTCACGAGCGCTGTGGGGAATTACTCTCATGTTGTTTTTGTTGGCACTCGTCCCCGCTACACTTTTTGCCCTCGGCACAAACACCGCCCAAACAATTCCCCCCGCCGACCTCAGAGAATTACAGAATCTCACGCGTAGTCTGAAATCTTCGTCAGAGAAAGCCAACATCGCCCCTACCTCGGGATCGGCAGCAAACAATCCGCTCGCTAATGCCATCACCCTCCAAGTACAAAATGCGATAAAGGAGCAAGTGCGACTCGCCGTGCGCCGCAAGGTATTAATGGAGATTATTGCCAAGAAGAGTCCCGAGGTATTCCTCCAAAACGTCATGCCCGCCGCTGTCCGTGCCAAATTCTCTTCCGAAGTCCAGGCAGAAATAGAACGCGCAGTTACCCGCACCGGCACCACCGAAGTCCTCCACATCGATGACTTCGAGAATCCCGCGAATTCCCGCTTTGAACACCATCTCCGCACCGGCGGGAAGCGCTTGGCACTGCAGTTTGTGGGAAGCGCGCCTTTGCTCTCCTCCGGCTCCACTCTACGAGTAGACGGCTTTGAGGTGGGCAACACACTCGTTGCCGAAGGAGGCTCTGCAAGTACCCAAGTGCTCGCCCAAGCAATACCCGAGGCGGTTGGGGTGCAGAAGATGCTCGCTATACTCGTCACTTCACCAGGCAAACCCTCCACCCCCACCCCAGCACAGGTAAGAAACACTATTTTCAACGGAGTTTTCCAAAGATTCTTCAGAGAACAATCCTACAATCAGACATGGTTTGAGGGTGATGTGACGGAGTGGATATCGATACCTCAATACGATACGAGTATGTGTTATGGCGGGATGCTCACGGATTTAAATGAGTCGGTGATACGCAATTACATCGTCAACAATAATATAGATCTCTCTCAATACGACCGAGTCAACTTTATTTTCAACGGCCTTTCGGGAGGATGTGCTTTTGTCGGGAAGCTAACACGTTCATTCAATGGTAAGGAATACAGACTTTCCATAGGTTGGACTGGCGTACCCGTTACGAGTTACAACGTTCTTTTGGTCAATTCTGAAAGGATACTTGCGCACGAAATGGGACATGAACTCGGCGTGATGCATGCCAATGCATGGGATTGTGCGGGACCTTCGCTTGATACGAATTGCAGGCATCGTGAATATGGGAACAGATACGATGCAATGGGATATGGCAGTGAATCTTCTCATTTCAACGCATACTATAAAGACGTACTCGGATGGCTCGCCACCTCGTCTAAGTTTATTCTGAATGGTACGAATGGTTCGTTTACGCTTGCACCGCTCGAGGGCACTGTGGGCCACCGCGCCGCCATCATCACCAATCCTGCTACTCCAAGTGTACCGCCACTTTACGTAGAATTTCGACAGCCTATAGGATTTGATTCCGGACTCGCGTCTTCATCTGCAGGACTTTTTCTTAACAAGGTAGTAGGAGAAGCAGGGTGGCGTCCTGCGCCGCAACTTTTGAATGCAAATTATGCGACCATGGGAAGTCAACCAGCACTCATGCCCGGGAGCACATTTACGTGGCCCAGCAGGGGAATTGCTATCAGTATGCTCGGAATTTCTCCCACGCTCACATCCTCCAGCTCCGCTCTTTTCAGCGTTTCGTTCACGAACCCCGCGTGTATTCGTAATAATATGGAATTCGCCGATGTTGAGCTAAACAATACGGTAGACACTACAGGAGGAGATTCTTTTTTCCTGAACTTTACGTTAGTAAACAACGACAACTCTCCCTGTGCTTCCCGCACCGTCTCCGCCACGGCAACCATCACCCCTTCAGCAGGAATATCATTTGTGAAATATCCAGAGGATACAAGCATTACCCTTGCATCCGCCGACACACAACGTTTTTATTTTACCTTCATCACCTCGCCCAATACGCCCGACGGTGATTACCAAATCACCATAACGGTAACCGACACGACCAACAACCGCACATACACCCTTACACGCCCGGTGAGATTGGTAGGTAAGATTCCCTACATAACCTACGCTTCTCCTCCCACGGGCACACCGGGAGGTACGATTAGTATCAGAGGCTATGGATTTGCATACTCACCCACGGAGCGAGTCTTTAATATCATCGATATTTTTAGTAGCAACGGCTTATTCGCCCGGATGCGAGATGTTCTCGCCGATTCAAGCAAGCTCCTCAATTTTGTGTTTCCCAGGATGAGTACAGGTACTACTTCGATACCCACACCTTCCGGTGATTATTTAATTCAGCTCACGCGCCAAAACGACATGGCTGTCTCCAACAGAATTACATTTAGGGTCGCAGGGACAGCAGGCTCACTTGCGTTTGCCACCGACCCATCCAGTCCCTCGTATCGAATTGTCG
>CAYGMC010000053.1:0-4019 GCA_964351105.1 uncultured Candidatus Saccharibacteria bacterium
CTAGTATACCTCCATGCAAAGAGTTGCGCAGAGTACGAGTGAGCAAATATGGGACGTCGCGGTGATTGGCGGAGGGCCTGCGGGCATGATGGCGGCGGGGAGGGCGGCCGAGATGGGTGCGCGGGTGATTTTGATTGAGAAAAACAAGACGCTCGGCAAAAAGCTCCTTATCACCGGCGGCGGCAGATGCAACGTGACCAACGCAGAATTCGACAATAAGAAACTCCTCGCACAATTCAAAAGTGGCGGCAAATATCTCGCCTCGCCTTTTTCGCAGTGGAGTGTGCAAGAATCACTCGATTTTTTTCATGCCCGCAATATGCCGACCAAAGAAGAGCCCCAGCGACGAGTCTTCCCTCTTTCAAATACCGCGCAGTCGGTCTGGGACACGCTCGTCGGGTATATCAAAGAGATGGGCGTAGTCGTTTTGAGTAACGCTCCGGTCGTCAAACTTCACAAGGAAGGCGGCGCCATCACTGCCGCCGAATTAAAAAGCGGCCGCCGTATTCATGCCAAAAAATTCATTCTAGCAACTGGCGGTACCTCGCACCCAGAAACAGGTTCGACAGGAGATGCCTACGCGTGGCTCCGCGAGCTCGGACACACGGTGAATGAGGCGGGTGCCGCGCTTGTACCCGTCGCGCTCAAAGATACCGATGTACAAAAAGCGGCTGGCATCAGTATTCAGAAAGCAAAAATAACGCTCTATCAAAACGACGTGCGGCACGCACAAACGCTTGGGAAAATACTTTTTACACATGTCGGGCTAAGCGGCCCGGGAATTCTCAACATGAGCCGCGACATCGGCGAATTGCTCACCTACGGAGAAGTCGTCATCGAGCTAGATTTTGTGCCTGATATGGGCTACGAAAAGATCAACGCGGAACTGCAATACATCTTCAAAGAACACAACAATAAAATGGTGCGAAATTCTCTGCGCTCGCTTATTCCTGCGGCACTCATTCCCATAATACTCGACCGAGCTCATATTGAAGGCGAAACACTGTGCAATAGCGTTACGCGCTCAGCGCGCATAGAGCTTATAAAACAGCTCAAGCACTGCCGATTCGAAGTAAGTCATTTGCTCGGCATGAACAAAGCTGTCATCACAGCTGGTGGTATCGCACTCACCGAAGTTGATTTCAAATCTATGTCCTCAAAAAAATATCCCAATCTTTTTCTCGTCGGCGACGTTCTCGATATCGACCGTCCGTCGGGAGGCTACAGTCTCCAGCTGTGTTGGACGACTGGATATGTGGCGGGCTCTGCGGCGGCGCTTGAACGATAATTTATTTCGTTAGATCCAACGTCTCATCAATGCGTATCTTTGAGACAAATTCTGGCACGTGACTCACGAGTATCATCGCGCCTTGATATGCGCTGAGCGCCTCGGCGATGACAGGAAGATGGCGGAAATTCATGTGATTGGTCGGCTCGTCGAGTATGAGAAGTCCGGGCCGCAGGAGCACAAGACGCGCAAACGCGACGAGTCCCTTTTGTCCTTCCGAAAGATGTCCGATCTTGGTATGTATCATATCGGCACTGATGAGAAATCCGGCGGCAGTGGCACGAAGCTTTTCTTCAAGCTCTGATTTCATAACGCCCGCGAGCTCTTCATATACGGTCTTTTCAAAATCGAGGTTGGAAAAATCTTGTCGATAATAGCCCACGACCACGCCCTTTGTGATTTCAACTCCATCTGATGTATTGTGTGCAATGCTTTCAAGCAACGTGCTCTTGCCAATACCATTCGGGCCAACGAGCAGAAGATGCTGATTTTTGCGAAGTGCGAGCGATTTTTTGTGGACTTTTGACTTCCCTGCTTTCATCGTGGTGTACGAACTCATTTTCAAAATATCGCCCGAGAGATCTTCTTGCACGGGAATCGTAAAAGCTTTTATTGTTTTGTCTTCTCTGCGCACGTCGACCATCGATTCTTCGGCTTCTTCTGCTTTTGCACGCATGCGTTTGGCAACGAGGCGCAACTGCCCGCCTTTCATGGCAAAAAAGTTGGCTTTTTCTTTGTTCTCGATCGCCGTCTTTTTGAGCTGGGCATTTTTCATGTTTTCTTTTTCCACCCGTGCGGTGATGTCTTTGAGCACGTTGCGATAATTGCCCACATACTGCTCGACCTTGTGCGTATGCACATCGAGGTAAAGCACGCCCTCGGTAAACGCGTTGAGGAAATCCGCATCGTGCGAAATGACAATGCAGGTCTTGTCATAGTCAATCAGAAATTTGGTCAGATGCTCAATACCAGCAGTGTCGAGATTGTTGGTCGGCTCATCCAGAAGAAGCAGGTCGGGATTTTGGATGAGTGCCGAGGCGAGCAAAAGCCGCGCCTGCTGTCCGCCCGAAAAAGAGCCTACCGTGCGATCGTGCACTTTGGCATGATTCTTCAAATTGACAATCTCAAGCACTTCATCAATACGCGGATCGATGTCGTAGATTTTTTCATCAAACACGCCCTCAAAAAATTCTCTGACCGTGAGTATCATTTCCGCGCGCGGTATCACTTGTCGTGCTGTAGCAATACTGACGCGCGGAGCGATATTAATCGTGCCCGATTCCGGCGCTTCGCTTCCGACTAGAAGCTTGAAAATGGTACTTTTGCCTGCACCATTTTGACCCATCAGAGTAATTTTGCTTCCGCGCCGTACCGAAAAACTCGCCTCATCGAGGATGACTTTTTTTGCGCTAAATTCATGCGATATATCCTCAAATCGCACAATCGCCTCATCTTTTGACATCGTGAGATATGTTGACGACGGCAATCAAAAGCAAAATCAGGGAATACGCAAACGCAGGCAATGGAAATCCGAGATGCGAGCAGAGGTAGGAAAAGATGGCGATAGGGATGCTCGCGTAAAGCCCTATCTTATATGACTCAGTGTAGGTCATATGTGAGCCACGCATGAGACTAAAGAGGAAAATGAGAACTGAAGGAAAAAGTATGTAGATCATGTGAAAAAGAACCCAGAAAAATACCGCAAAGACGGTGCCAGCAACGAGCGCAATAATGCCTCCAATCAGTACCACTGGCGCGAAGTAGGGGCGAATCTTTTCAATGAGATTGACGACTGTACTCTTTTCGATGGTAGTGGTTCCCTCCAGATTCGAAAATGAAATAACCCTGCCTTGACTATCGCTTCCACCCGTCATTGCAAATTTTTTCTTTACCAAAATCATTGTGGAGTTTTCCTGACCGTCTCCCGAAATCTGGTCATCGCCGTCAAAAATGACGAGATATTTTGGCTCTGGCTTTGTAGTCAGAGAATTCTTTACATAATACGGCTGCGGCTGATTAATCGACATTTCTCCGTCTGCAATAGTGATGACGAGTTCTGAGGGATAGAGTGATTCGACCACGCGGAGCGAATCAGAAAAAGCAAACGCAATGAGTCCGCCCAAGGCAAATATCATCGGAAGTCCCACGCCCACGAGACCAAGTATGCTCAATATTTTGATGCCTGGCCGCAGAGGCTGTGTGCGAATGGTATTGTAAAAAACGGGGTCGAAGAAACTTGATTTTATCGTGTGCCAGAAATCCATCATATGTGCCGAGAGTATATCAGTGGTATGAGTGAAATCAAATAACGGCTACGCTATGTATAATTTAAAAAAGAATCTCCCCCGCCATGCGCGCCGGCGGGGGTATCAAAGAAATAGAAATCAGCGCCAACTCGCAAGGACTACCAGAGCTTCGAAGAGCACTTGCGACCCATCATCAAGTACGAAATTTTCATCTAGCGGAATTACACCATTATTGTTTTCGATAATGTTCATTCCGAGTTCGTGAAGATCATGGAGATATACGTTGAGTAATTCTTCAGGAATCCCGAACAGCGCGATTTTGGCGTTCAAGAGAATTATAAAGTTGTATACGTCTTTCAGTTGCGGCATCGTTGCCTCCCTCGGCGTTTCTCTTTTCATTATATCACACTATTGCCCCATACACCAGTTGGCGTTATCTCCCATTGAAACGGTTAGCGTAACCGGAGCGGATAACCCATATCTCG
>CAYGMC010000054.1:0-3702 GCA_964351105.1 uncultured Candidatus Saccharibacteria bacterium
TCTCGTTTGATCCTCGCTAGGGCCCATAGTAAAGTGGTATTACGCGTCCATGGCATGGACGAGGGCGGGGTCCGATTCCCCGTGGGTCCACAAAAGACACAAACATCCCGCCTGCGCGGGATTTTGTGCTTTTGTGGAAAGCGGAGCCATGTTTTCGTAGTAGCGAAAACGGCGAGCTAGGGTCGTGGAATTTTGAGTGCGACGGCACTCAAAATATCCCTGACCATAAATTGAAAAAATAACCTGTGGCAAGTTTTCTGTTTTTGTGGATGCCGTGCGCAGACACGGCGCCACCTGCACTGCTGCAGATTTTTTGGCTTTATGGAAAGCGGAGCCATGTTGCATGAGTACATGCAACGGCGAGCTAGGGTCGTGGAATTTTGAGTGCGACGGCACTCAAAATATCGCTGACCATAAATAGAAAAATTTAGCTTGAGGCGGATTTTGTGCTTTTGTGGAAAGCGGAAACCACACTTGTAAAAAAACGTCCCCCGCCAGCCGAAGCTAGCGGGGGTTGTAGGCACGCGCCTACAGAGAACTTATGTAACGCGGCTAGCGCGTTTCGAACACCGCGGCCAATGGCGCATGGTGCACCACCGCGGAATCGTACGTGCCGCTGACGCCCAGGCCCTTTCCGGGTTCGCCGCCGTACGGATCCTTGTACAGGATCGAGCTCCCCAGCACGGCCTTGAGGCCCCCTGCGGCGGCGATGTCGTCACCCACGCCGCGGACGTCGACCAACTGCTTGTTGCCGTTGTAGTCGACGAACGCGATGGCTAAGTCCTTGCCACCGGGCGCCAGGTAGAAGGAGTCGTCGGAGAGGGCTCCGTTCCACGCGTAGCCCGAGAAATCCAAGATGTCTCCGTCCTTGACCCTGAACCCGTTCACACTGACTTCTCCCCCGAAGTTTCCGTACGCGTCGTACGGAGAGATCTGGATTTTCTCGGCAAATCCCTTGCCGAGCAAGACAGTAGAGCCGGGCGCAAGCCCGATGTCGTCGTCGATACCGCGCGAAAAGATCGTCGAACCGTCTCCACTGGCATAGAGATGATTCTCGGACCCGGTTCCGCCGATAATCGTGGTCCCGCCACCGTAGCCGTACAGCCAGTTGGTGCCGGTGCCGCCGACCATTGTAGTGTTCCACGCGTTGGAGTAGAAGTTGTTTTCCTTCGCCCCACCGACGAGAATTGCCCCGTACCCATTGCTGGGCACGTAGGCATACGCGTCGACATTCCCGACGGCAAAAAACATGCCGTTTTCGCCGCCCATGGTGACGTCGGCAGATCCTTGCCCGGAGGCAACGACCAGCGGCTGATAGCCGTAGACACTCGCGGTCAGCGAGAACGGAGTAGCCGTGCCACCTTGGGCGATGATGGTGTTGTAGTTGCCCTGCTCCGTGACGGTGGTGAACCCGCCCTTCGTAATCAAGACGTCGCCCTCGCCGTACATCTTGGCTGTGGTACGAGAGATGCCGGTGGCGGCGAATACGTTGCCGACACTACCGTCTTCAAAGTTGACGGTATTGGTGCCCGCGCTCTTCGAGGCGGCGACGTTGCCGCCGCTCCCATTCGCGTAGTTCACCGTGTTGACGGCGACCGCCCTCAGCGACCAGAAGGATGACCCCGTGGCAGTGAACGTCATTTTGTTGACGATCCCGAGCGTTGAGGTGACCTCGGCGTCTTCGCCGATGATGAAGTTGTTTATGAGGTCGTCGGCGGCCCACGCGCCATCGTTCAGCGGGCTCTTCTTGAGAAGCATCGGTCGTGTTTCCTTATTCGGTTGTCAAACTACGTGCGAGATGTGCGGTTGCACAACCCGAGGGACGCTAACATATTGTTGACAAGATGTCAATGTATTTTCAAAAAATCAACCCCACTAAATCGTCGTGGTGGTTTGGTACAATGACACTCATGAATAATGAGAATGTATCGATTATCGTTGTGCGCCAACCTCTTCTTGTTCAAGCGCTTATTCCACTCGCCCAAAAGTGGCATGGGAATCTCGTAAAAGGCGTCGCGGATGTCGACCAGGGGATACTTGCTCTCGGAGGTGATTGGCACATGGATGCCAATAATGTGCTCATTGCAGATGGTTCACAACAGAAGCATGTGTGGGGTTTCAATATATATCCCGATGAGCGGGGAGATGCCGCAATCGAGTACATTTCGCTTATCAATATCAGGCCAGCGCAAGGAAATCGGGATATGGAAATTCAAGATACAGATCTTCGCACCACTGTGCGCACGCTCGTGAGTCGTCTCATCCCCGAACTTTTTGTATGACGCAAAAAGATGCCCGATTTTATTTTGTAAATCTTGGCGCTGACGTGGCGCGCTGCATAGCGGCGAGTACAGAAGGGAACACGGCGCGCTATGAATCTTCACTTCAGCGAGCGCGAGCGACTCTTCATCAATTGCGCAAAACAGGTCGCTATGAAGCGTATGAGGAAGGACTCCTTCTCTTGAGGTATCTTGAGGAGGCGCGCGCAATTGGCAATCTTGCGTCGTTGAGGAAAAATCTCAACAATCTTATTGCAACATTTGTTGGTAGCTCAAATCAACCCCACTCGATCGTCGCGGGGGGTTTGTCGGAGATGCGGTAGACGACCGCGCCCACTTCGCGCACCTCATTCGTGATGCGGCGAGAGACTTGATCGAGAAATTCGTAGGGGAGTTGGGCGAAGCGCGCGGTAAAGCCATTGACACTCCACACCGCCCAGAGCGCGACCACATGCCCCATTCCCGCGTCATCGCCTTTGCTCACCGTGTGTTCTGAGCGTGTGAGCGTGGCGCCCGCTTGCCAGACGGTTTGGTACAGATTGGCTGCGCGCAATTCTTCGATATATATCGCGTCTACTGCGCGCGCGATTTTGAGATTTTCTGCCGTTACCTCGCCTTCGATGCGTACGACGAGGCCGGGGCCGGGGAAAGGATGGCGGATGAGCAGATCTTCGGGGACGCCGATGTCGCGGCCGATAGCGCGCGCAGAGTCTTTGACCTCGGTCGCAAGCGGCGAAAGCTCGGGTACGGAAAATTCGATGCCGGTGTTGTGGTGCACCTTGATTTCGGCCACGCGCGCGCCCGTGCCGTGCCCCATGCCGCTTTCGCGCAAATCGGTATAGAGCGTGCCTTGCGTGATATAATCTGCGCCAAATGATTTGATTTTTTCTTCAAGAATTTCCTTGTACACACCGCGCATCGCGATGCGTTTGTCACGCATCGAGATTTTGCCCGAGAGTGCGGCGAGGAATCGCTCCGTTGCATCAACGATTTCCACGTCTATCCATCCGTCTTTTGGATTGCTGAAATACTTTTTGACAAACGCCTCGTCGTCGGGCCGGTCAATGCCGCGGATGTAGACGCCCTTCAATCTGGAGTTTCCAGATTGATCCTGAGCACTATCGAAGGATTGGTCCCTCGACGAAGCTCGGGACGTATCTTTTACAGCTGCGCGTAAAAGATACGCAACCACCGAAGAATCCGAGCCGCCCGAAAGCGCGATGAGCACCTTTCGGCCCGAGGCCGATCCGCCTTGGGCGGACTTCACCCCCACCTTCGCTTTCAACTCGGCAATCTTTTGCCCTGCGACGTTGTGCGCGGGGAAACGATCGGTGATGCCGCATATTTTTCCGCAGAAATTGTCGTACATTTTTGTGCCTTCGGCGGTGTCTGTCACTTCGGGATGGAATTGCACGCCCCAGAG
>CAYGMC010000055.1:0-3392 GCA_964351105.1 uncultured Candidatus Saccharibacteria bacterium
ATTGTATACACAAGGAGAGGTGACATCACCCGTACACCAATCGGTGCTGTTGACATAGTTGCCGACAACCTGATAAACCACTACACATCCCCCAACGGTCGGAGTCGTGGCGGGCAGAACCGGCGGGATGCTATAACAAGGATTCACCCAATTCGGATGGGTTTGATTAAAGTGAACATGTTTAAATCCGGCTGTGCTGAAAACAAAATGCTGGCCGTTAATAATGACATCATACACGCCCAGATTGCTCCATTCCCCATAGTCGATGGGCTGAAAAAGCTGATTGCTAAAGGTTGCGCCTCCGCTTGTCATAAACGGAACACGATCCCTGGTGCCCAATTTACTGCTTGGGTCGATAGACAACCGGTCTTCGACCAAGAGGATGTTCGCGGAGTTTCTTGAAGTATTTTCCCTGAGCATGGAATACGTGTAGGATTGCGTCATCGCCATGCGCATGGCTTTCAACTGCTGGTTCATGATGTGGCTTGCACTCATGCCGGAACGCACGATGATCCCGATGACAAAAATGAGAATAGCGCCAAAAATAGCGAGCTCTGAAGCTGTTTGCGCCTTATCCGATATAGAGGAATGGAATGGTGATCTCATTTCAACCCTTGGATGACATTATCCCCGCCTAAAAGGCGCCCACAACGGTCCCGCCGGATTTGGTTTCGATCGAATTGGTTTGATCGGTCCTCATCGTCCAGACGCCGTTCTCCCCGTAAAGGCTGCCCGGCACGGTCGTAACGATCGTCATTGTGTTGGCCACCAGCACCTGGCGGATACTGGTATTGGTAAACCGAGGATCGTATTGATCGCCCAAATCATCAACGGCCGCTTTCCATCGCCCTGAGACTCCGCGCTTGAAATAATTGCTCATTGTCAGGAATACCCCGAGGATGATCGTCGTCAAGATGATAAACTCGAGTGTGCTCTGGGCTTTTTTCTTGTGTAATAACATGGCGCTCCTTTTCGCGAAAAACACTAGACCCAAAAAGGTCCTTCACGTTATCAATTATCGTTTCTCTCGACAAATCCCTGATTCAAATACGTTTTGCTATACGTCAAAGATTGCTCCGGATCATAACTCACGCTTACGACACCCGTTTGCTCGCCTCGGTGCATGTTGGCTCTTGTTTCGGTATACGTCGTTGAGTTGATCATGTGTCCCGATCGTCCGCCGATTTGTTCGGAGTTCTCCTGCGAACCAACCTGATCCGACATCACCCGAACCATCCCCTGAATACCGCGCCGGATCATCGGGGTCATGGCCAACAAAACCGTTACCAGAATCCCAATCATCAACGTGTACTCAATGAACGTTTGACCGCATCTTCGTCTGGACAAAAACATGACCGATCCTCGCGTCGCTTAAATACAAATGTTCCGCTCTTTATTTAGCCACCCCGGGCCGCGCCTGATTGCTGTATGAATCTGAAACAATGACGACGGCATCTTGCCTTGTGAAAATCCCCATATCGGTATTGGAAACCGGGAATAGTTCGACATACTGATTGGTGTCCGACACCCGATCAACCCCGCTGCTGGCATAATAAGGTTCGTATTGAAGATAGGTGTTCCCGTCATGAACATTGTGCACTGTCTGAGCCATATACAAAGTCGCGTCGTGGATACGAGCCTGCAAAGACCGCTTAAAATAATGCGTCATCGTGACAATCACACCGACAACAAAAAAAAAGGTCATGGTATATTGGACAACCAACCCTTGACCTTTATTTTTCTTCAATAGTTTAAACATAGGCGTTTTATTATAACACTTTGAAAAGGATCACCCCACAACTACCCTAAAAATTTATTGGGACATCAGCCGCCCAGTCGACGCCCAAAAAAGAGCATGGCTTACCTAAGGATATCCTGCCCCCCAAGTAAGCCATGCTCTGTATCATGCAAACGATACTTCAGAACAATTAATCCTTACCCCAGAACTCCGCCTGGGCGTTAAGAATTTCCATGTTCATGACATCGTCGGTGACTTCGTTTGCGAGCAACACGGAATTCGTAATACCCGCCAAAAAGGTGTCACGGGTATTGGATTTCACGTGCGTACGCATTCTCACGTTGGTGTTTCCCGGAGAATATTGTTCACCGATATCGTCGGTAGCACTCTTAAGCCGGCCTTGAACACCGCGCTTGATATACACCTGAATCGACAAAAGAGCACCGATGACAATGATGATCAAGACGGCATACTCCAAGGTGCTTTGCCCTTTCATCTTCTTTTTTCTTAAGAATTTAAACATCGATAATTCCTCCTTATTGCACGACTAGCCATATTGCGCTAATCGATGTTACCTTAGATACCGTTAATTATACCGTTAATGGCCGTGTCATAATCCGATGACTGGAAACCACCGCCAACCCTGGTTCTCTGCGAGTTCTGAGCTACCTTGAAGATCGCGTTACCTTTTGCGTCGATGTCCTGAATCTGATCAGTCGTATCGTCGCGCAAGGTCTCGTAGTCAGTCTCGAGATAATAAGGTTCGTATTGTGCCGTAGTTCCTAAGGCGTTGGTTTTCGTTGTTAAGTGCTGCGCAGCATCACGGATTCTGGCTTGAATAGTCCGTTGGGCATAGGTCTGCATGGCAATAATCGCAGCCACAACCAACGAAATCAACAGCGCATATTCCGCTGTCTGCTGGGCCTTTCTATTTTTCATGAGTTTTCTAAACATTGATTTTCCTCCATAAACTTTAAGTAAACACTGTTAATTAACTAGCTGTAATTACGGTGACAACGGCCTGGACCCACCTAAACGGTTGGCCATGTCCTGCATACCATTTGTACCCTTTGACAGGGTCGCATTGAATGCATTGTTGAAGACACCGCCCGGTCTGAGGAAGATAATCAAAACAACGATAACTCCCGTCACCAGGATAATGTATTCAAGGGTGCTTTGCCCCTTCTTTTTTCTTCGTAATTGATTAGACATTACATTCCTCCTTGATGAATTGCTCTTCTAGAAAAATTACATATAAAAACAACTGCTTTTAAGACTGACCGTATTATTTATTGGTCTGCGAATTCCTGTTGAATCATCTGCTGGGTTGATTGTGTTGAACGAAACACGTAGGTGCTCATCGCCAGCATAGCGGAGACGACAACAGCAACGACAATGGCATATTCAATTAAGTTTTGTCCAGTTTGTTCTGACAAGCTTATTTGCCTCATCGTGCCTGCACCTCTTTTCCGTGTTACAGATGACCCGCGCCCACTCTGAACAACCCTAGAGTGGAATTCGCCCTTACGATCCAGCTTTCCCTGGAAAGTGTCCAGAATGAAGCTGGAATCGTCCCTAATGGGACGGGCTTTATTACCGGTAGAAATCCACCGGTATCCGGCCTCCACCCCGCCTTGGCGAGGTCTTAACCGGA
>CAYGMC010000056.1:0-2928 GCA_964351105.1 uncultured Candidatus Saccharibacteria bacterium
CTTGACAATCATCGTCGGCATTTCAGGTTATTTTATAAGACGTTTTATATTAAGGGAACGGTTAAGTAAGACCTTAAACCAAAAACAGAAAAGTGGGGATAATTCTACTAACATACAGGCAGGTAGAGATGTGAACATTCCTAAATAATATGGACGAGCTAAACCAAAAACAGAAAAGTGGGGATAATTCTACCAACATACAGGCAGGTAGAGATGTAACGTTTGTACAAGTTGCAAAGTCAGATGAAAAAGATTTCGGGATTATCGATGAAATTTTTAAAAATGTCATAAAGGATCTTCAATCGAGCGATCATCAAACCGATGGAGAACACGTAAATCTATCAAAGAAAATCGAGATCAACTTTAAGAACGACGAGGATCGGGAACGTGTTAAAAATTATTTTAAATATGCTTTAACTAAAATATCGCTGATTGAAAAAAGGATCCAAGAAGAAAATACCGAGATCCAAAACGACCTAAGTGGACATGTGTTTCAACGCTATAATGCTCTAAAAGATCAGGGGCTAAGTAATATAGAGATTTTGGAGCAGTTATTTTCACAATTTATCATTCAAGACAAAAAAGATAACTCTGAATACTCTAATCTCACTCGAGCGTTTATTCTCTTCTTTTTTGATGACTGCACTATTTTTGAAAAAACTGATGCCGAAAAATAACAGATTATGTTGATACCACTAAAACACGAAAAACTTGATACCAGCATAATCGTACTCGGAGCAGACCTGCTCGGGCTACTTAAACGTAAAAGCCACAACGTTGAAAGTTTGTTTCAGGACGCAAAACGAATTAAGGCGCTTAGCTTGGATCAATACTACAACACCATTACATTTTTATGGTCATCGGGTCTAATTGAATTACAACACCATCAGGTGATATTGAAAAAATAATGTATTTAAAAAGATTTTATTCAGAGCCAGAAGGATTATTTCCAGCCATTGAGTTTAAGAATGGCATCAATTTTATTTTTGCAAAAAAAGAAAACAATACTGACACAAAAAACTCGCTTAATGGTGTCGGCAAAACTCTTTTATTGGATCTAATTGATTACTGCCTCCTTTCGTCAGAATCAAAACTTATTAAGTCCGCTAAGGCGCACAATGATCTTAAAGATGCTTCTGTGGTGCTTGAGTTTGCGCTTGATGGTAAAGATTACATTACCAAACGTTCCTTCGCAGAACCCAATAAAAACATCATATTTGGTACTAAGGAAGCGCCATCCAATTACAATTCAATTGATGATGTGAAGGATATTTTTTGCGATTTGGTTTTCAAAAACGACAAGTATGCAGGTAGATATTCCAATAAATGGTTTCGTAGGTTAATGTCTTTTTTCGTAAAAAAACAGTCAACTAAATCGGAAAGTTTCTCTGATCCTATTAAGTATATCAAGGAGGCATCTGAAGCCGAGTTAATACAGTATCACCTGTTGTTTTTGAATTTAGACAATATTTTATTTTACAAAAACTTTAACCTACAGTCAGAGTTCAAGAAAAAAATTCCCGCCATCAAGGAGGTCAGGAATCTTGTTCAGGATACCTACGGTTTGCCGGACATTTCTCATGCCGAAAACGAGATTGATAAGCTTAACGTCCAAGTTAAGAAGCTTGAGGAAAACATTAAACAATTCAAGCTTGCTGATCAATATGAGGATGTAGAAAAACAGAGCAACCAATTGACCCTTCAGATTAAAGAACTTTGGTTTCAGAATTTCTCTGATCGAAAAAAGATTGAATCTTATCAGGAAAGCTTTCGGCTTAACGATGATTTAAACGTACGTAAAGTTAGTGCGATGTACAAAGATCTTAACGATCTGCTAGCACAGAAAATTGAAAAAACCCTTGAAGAAGCCGTTAAGTTTAGAAAGCACATTGTTCAATCACGTAAAGATTTTCTAAAAACTGAAATTGAAGATCTTGAAGCTGGCACAAAGAAACGAGAAATTACCATCAAGGAGCTGGAAGAACGACGTGCAGAGTTGTTTAAGTTTTTGGAGGCAAAAGATGCTATTGCGGATTTATCAGAAGCGTATTTTGAACTTAGCAAAAAACGAGAAGAACTCAACGATCTTTCTGGCAAGATTAAGCTTTATCAAGATTTAAAAAAGGAAGAAGCCGATCTCAAACAGGAAGAGGCAAAACTCTATGCAGAAATTGTTAGTTTTATCCAGCAGATACAAAAAGATCTTTCAGAGTTTCGACAGAAGTTTTTTGACGTTCACAATGCTATATATGTTGAAAACAAAGACCGATCAAGTTTTACACTTGTATCAAACGAGAGGAAAGATTCAAAAATAAACATGGATGTATCCTTACCAGCAGATCTTTCTAAGGGAAAAAATCAAGGCAGAACACTCATATACGATCTCGCCGTTCTATTTCACGGCATAGAGAAAAACATTCGACTACCTCACTTCTTAATCCATGATGGTATATTCGACGGCATGGACAAGGCCCATTTTGTACACCTCTATGAATATCTTGAAAAGATGTCTAAAGATGTAAAATTCCAATATCTCATTACACTCAACGAGGAAGGAACTTTAAGTGATAACTTTGGTCATGCCGATAAGGTGACACCAGATAAAATTGCAAAAGAAGCAATTATTACGTTAACTTCCACAAAAACCTTATTTGGTAAGAGATGGGACTAAAAAGATGCCATACTATGCAAATCGAATCAAAACAACAAATTCTGGAACGCCGGAAAGAGATTGAGCAGGAGCTCGTGGATATGCTCAAAGAAACCAAGAGCGATTTTACTTTGGATCATGTCCGGGACGTTATTTACCACGAGGAAGATAACGACGACATGATGAAAGTAGTGGCAATGTTTGATCGTGGCGGAGATGCTTCGGAATTGAGCAATGTGCTTGAGCTGGTAACCGATGCTTGGAATTACTTTCCGCAC
>CAYGMC010000057.1:0-2639 GCA_964351105.1 uncultured Candidatus Saccharibacteria bacterium
GTGCTTGATATGTTCCCATACCCGTCAGGCGAGGGCCTGCATGTGGGGCATCCCAAGGGATATATTGCGACGGATATTTATTCGCGCATGAAAGCGATGCAGGGGTTCAGTGTGCTTCATCCGATGGGGTGGGATGCATTTGGGTTACCTGCAGAACAGTATGCCATCAAGAATAAAGTGCATCCTCGTGTTGCGGTTGATAAAAACACCGCGCGCTACAAAGAGCAACTCTCGGTCATTGGGTTTAATTATGACTGGGAGCGCGAGGTCAATACTACCGATCCCGCATTCTATAAATGGACACAGTGGATATTTCTCAAGATGTTTGAGAAGGGCCTTGCCTACGAATCGTACGAGCCCATTAACTGGTGCCCAACCTGTCAGACAGGTCTTGCTAATGAGGACCTTGAGGATGGTAAGTGCGAACGTTGTGAGACCGTCGTAGAGAAAAAACCAATGCGCCAGTGGGTGCTACGCATTACCGACTATGCGGATCGTATGCTTGCCGATATCGATGCGCTCGATTGGCCGACCTCTATTAAAGAGTCACAGAAAAACTGGATTGGACGTAGCGAAGGGGCAGAGATTGATTTTGTTATTGAAGGGAGTGAGAAAAAAATCTCGGTATTCACTACGCGCCCCGATACGCTCTTTGGAGCGACGTATGTCGTGCTGGCACCAGAACATAAACTCCTCGATGATCTCCGTGGGCAGATTTCAAATTGGGACGAGGTGGTCGGGTATCGCGATAACGCCAAAAAGCAGAGTGAAATAGAGCGCACTGCAGTAGGTCGCGAAAAGACCGGCGTGCTCCTCGATGGCGTGCAGGTGCTCAATCCTGCAAACGGCGACAAGCTCCCTGTGTTTGTCGCAGACTATGTACTTGGGCATTATGGTACTGGCGCGGTGATGGCAGTACCCGCGCACGATGATCGTGATTTTGAGTTTGCAAAGAAATTTGACTTACCGATAACGATGGTTGTGTGTCCGCATTATCCAACGCCTTCGTGTCCCATACTTGATACGGCATATGTCGGCGAGGGAAAGCTCGTGAAGTCAGGAGGTTTCGATGGTGTGTCGAATGAAGACGCAAAAAAGAAAATCACCGACTTCGTAAAAGGGCGCTGGGTTACGAAATATCGTCTCAAGGACTGGGTGTTCTCGCGTCAGCGATACTGGGGAGAGCCGATACCGCTCGTGCATTGTGAAAAATGCGGTGTCGTACCCGTAGCAGAAAAAGATTTACCAGTGATACTTCCCGAAGTAGAATCCTATGCGCCGACAGGGACAGGGGAGTCACCGCTTGCGGATATTGCAGAATGGGTAAATACGCCGTGCCCGAAATGTGGCGGTGCCGGCAAGCGCGAGACCAATACGATGCCGCAGTGGGCAGGTTCATCGTGGTACTACCTGCGCTACATTGACCCTACGAACGACCAGGCTCTCGTTGATAAAGAAAAAGAATCCTACTGGTCACCGGTGGATATGTATGTGGGCGGGGCCGAGCATGCGACACGGCATCTCATCTACGCGCGCTTTTATCATAAGTTCCTCTACGACATTGGCGTGGTGAATTACACCGAGCCGTTCAAGCGTCTTCAGAATGTGGGATTGATTATGGCCGAGGATGGCCGCAAGATGAGCAAGCGATGGGGGAATGTTATTAACCCTGATGATATTGTGGCAACCTATGGCGCCGACACACTCCGTCTCTATGAAATGTTCATGGGGCCGTTCGGACAGTCAGTCGTGTGGAGTACCGAGTCAATCATCGGTCCGCGACGTTTCCTTGAGCGTGTGTGGAGGCTCAAGGAAAGGGTTGCTGAGGGCGGGGATGAAAGCGCTCTTGATGCAATCTTGCACAAGACGATAAAAAAAGTAGGGGACGATATCGAGACCTTTAGTTTCAATACCGCAATCTCATCACTGATGATTCTCGTGAATGATATGGAAAAAGCCCCTGCTATTTCACGCGCTCAGTACGAGACGCTCCTCGTACTCCTTGCGCCGTTTGCTCCTCATATGACCGAGGAGCTCTGGCACGAGATAGGGAATACGGATTCGATTCACCTAGCTCTGTGGTCAGTATTCGACCCCACAAAGACCGTTCAGAGTGAGGTAATAATAGCTATCCAGGTCAACGGCAAGGTTCGCGAAACTATCGTGTTTGCCGCAGATGCCGACGAGGATACAATTAAAAAGGCTGCATTTGCCCAGCCTGCGGTCGCAAAGTGGACTGACGGCAAAGAGGTCAAAAAGACCATTTTGGTCAAAGGCCGCGTTTTGAATATCGTGGTCAGCGAGGAATAGGGCTGAACCCTTGACTTCCAAGGCCTTTAGTGCTAAAG
This sequence comes from uncultured Candidatus Saccharibacteria bacterium, assembly GCA_964351105.1. Lineage (GTDB taxonomy): Bacteria > Patescibacteriota > Minisyncoccia > Phycocordibacterales > UBA2100 > UBA10103. The sequence continues at coordinate 2,349 of CAYGMC010000057.1, forward strand.
TGTAAATACTACTTTGTGTGGAAAAATATTAATCAAATAATCTTTATTACCCATCGTCATGCCCGCAATTACATTTAAACCAAAACAGGTCATCAAGCGTCTCCTCGCACCACTTTCGCCTCGCGCACTTGATGTGATGGTCAAACGCTACGGCCTCGGTGAAAGCACCGACCGCATGACCCTCGAGGGTATCGGTGGTACATATGGCATCACGCGTGAGCGTGTGCGCCAGATCGAGAACTTCGCTCTTGCAACCATCAAGAAATCCGACGTCTTCAAAAAAGAAGAGGC
>CAYGMC010000058.1:0-2595 GCA_964351105.1 uncultured Candidatus Saccharibacteria bacterium
CCATTATCATGGTTACCCACGAAGCGTGGAGCTTGCAGGACGTGCGCACTGTTTTTCATATGAAAGATGGTCAGATACTCTCTGTCGAAAAAAGAGATGCTGCAAAAAGCGGCGCGGGAGGCGGAGATGGCGCAGAAGACGCACAAAAGGCATTTATCAAAAAACAGCTCGAACGCGAGACCGAAAAAGCAGAATCTTTGCACATGATGGCGCGAATACTTTCCAACTTCTTTATGCGTGGACACACCTTTGAGGAGACCGCGCGATTTGAAACACTTCTTTTGGATCGGCTCGCAAAGAAAACGGATGCAAAGACGTTTGTACAACTGCTCGGGTCGCGTTTTGACAAAGGTGGCGTCGGGCTTTGGAGTAAGAAAGCAGAGAAAATATCAGCGTACATTGAAGTATTGCTCGAGAAACAAAAAGATCTTGACCACGTCATCGAAGAATTGAGTAAAAACCCGCTCACTCCCCTATCCGAAGAGATTCGCGAACTGCGCCAGTGGATGGCACAAGAATACGTGGGCACACTTTCCCCCTACCGCGTAGAAATAATTGAAGAGCTCATTGGGGACAGAATTCGCCACAACATCACCTCGGATCAATTCTTGCGCCTTCTCCACACGCCAGTCAAAGATGCGGGCGCGGGCGTCCCCGTACATACCGCACAAAAAATGGCCGAACGACTGGAGGTTATTGTTGATGGTTCGGAGATTTACGCCCCGACACGCTAGACATACCGTATAATAATGCAATGCCTCACCACCTGTTGTTTCGGGAGATGCTTCGATTGTCGCTCCGTAATTTTCGCGTGAAGCCAGTCCGTGCCGTTTTGACCGTACTCGGAATGTCGATAGGTTTTGGCGTCGTTCTCTTTCTCGTCTCACTGGGCTATGGTTTGCAATTCATTCTCATCGGCAACCTTGTGGCGACCGAAGATTCGCTCGTTACCCTCCAAGCGGCGTACCCCAGCGAGACCAACCTTTATTTTGCTCCAAACAAAATAGCCGAACTTCAGCAAATTCCCTCTGTTTCAGAAGTGACGCCCGTCGCACAATTTTCCGCCGAGGTGGCACAAGTGGGAGGCGAGAATCCTGCGCTCGTTTCTGTATATATTGCTGACCCGAGTTACTTTCGTCTCATGGGTGTGAAGCCCGATATCGGCAACGCGTATAGTGCTGGAGTGTCTGAAGCGGTGGTAACCAGTCAAACACTCGCGCTTTTGGGAATGGCATCGTCGAGTGCCTCAATCCAGAAACCCATCACGCTCACCGTGTACTACGAAGACAGCCTTCACGCGACCACCACGACCGTGCGTTCGGCGCAAAACATTTCTATCGTCGGGATTATTACCGATGACGCGCAAGCGCCTACTGTCTATATTCCAACGACCGCACTCACACAATCGCCTCCTTTTTTTCAGATGGCACTGGTAAAAGCGAAGACGATAGATACCGTTGAAACAGTCCGTACCGAACTCGTCAATAAAGGCTTCATCGTGTCCGCACGCATCGACCTCGTAAAGCAGGCGAGGCAAATAACGAATATCATTACCATCGTGCTCGCGGTGTTTGGCGTGACGGCGCTCATCGTCTCGGCCATCGGAATGTTCAACACCATGATCGTCTCTTTTATGGAACGCACCTACGAAGTTGGTATTTTAAAATCGCTCGGAGCGACCGATACGGATGTACGCAATCTATTCCTCGTTGAATCGGCAACAATGGGCGCCATGGGCGGCACGAGCGGCGTTGTGTTGGGTGTGTTGGTATCTCAAGGAATCAACCTTGGTCTCAACATTCTCTCCACCAATCTCGGAGGGAAGTCATTTACCCTCTTTATCACACCATTTTGGTTTATGGGGCTCACTATCGGACTCTCGATACTTATCGGACTTGTCTCTGGCTTTTGGCCGGCTCACCGTGCATCAAAGCTTTCTCCCAAAGAAGCTTTCTTGCACAAATAATCTCGCCTCACGTGGTCATTTCTCGACCAACGAACGAATGGTGGAAGCTACGCGACCAAGGTCCACATTGACCTTTTCAAGAAACACGTCGGCACCCAATGTTTTGCTTTCTCCTATGTTGCCATCGGTGGCATCGTTGGAAAACATGACGACGGGAATTTTTGCCCATCGCGGCTCTGCCTTGATTTTTTTCAGCACCTCTAATCCGCTCATGTCGGGCATCATAACGTCGAGAAGGATGCACGAGGGAGTCTTTGTCTCAAGAAGCGAAAAGGCTATCGTTCCCGTGGGAGCATATTCACTCTCCATTCCCTCCGCCTTGAGCTTGTGACATACGACGTCGGCAAAGAAATTGTCATCGTCAATCACCAATACTGTTATTTGTTTTTCTTCCATATTCACCCGTAATCACGACGGGTCTTTGCATGTGGTATATCCAATCGTTGACGTCGCCCACCAATTTCCCGCGAGACCATCATTGTTGGTTTCTCCGTTCGCCCACATTCTGTAGTGTTGGGCACCACCACCCGAAGGATCTCTGCACCAATTGTCGTAATAATAGTACTGGCCAGACTTTGGCTCAATGGGTAGCGCGGAAATAAAGTTACTTGATACGAGTGCTTGGAGGC
>CAYGMC010000059.1:0-2457 GCA_964351105.1 uncultured Candidatus Saccharibacteria bacterium
ACAGTGGGTATCAACGGGGCCAAAAATGCGGGAATTCTCGCGGCGCAGATTATCGGATCGGGAGACGAAGCGGTCCGCGCGAAAGTGACGGCATACAAGGAGAAAATGGCAAAGGATATCGTGGCGAAAGATACCGAACTTCAGGAGAAGGGTTTTAAGAAATATCTCGAAGAAAAAGGACTCATATGAAGAAGTTTTCGTATAAGAAGGCAGGTGTCGACATAGACACTGCCAACGATACGAAAAGTGCGATGGCGACGATACTTGAGAGTGCGGATACGCGCGTACTCAACAAACTTGGTGCGTTTGCCAGTCTCTACGATGGCTCATTTCCCGAATACAAACATCCGGTTCTCGTCTTGAAAACAGAGGAGCCTGGTACGAAGCAAAAGCTTGCGCTCGAGCACGGAAGCGTCGAAACAATCTGTCATGATCTAGTGAATCACCTCGTCAATGATGCCATCGTCATGGGCGCGCGGCCGCTTTCGATCCAAGACTGCATCGTATGTGGGAAAATGCGAAAAGAGGTGATTTTGCGCATGGTTTCTGCATGCAATGCGGCGTGCAAAGAGAACGAGTGTGTGCTCACGGGTGGAGAAACAAGTGAGCAGCCGGGCGTGATACCAGACGGCTTATATGTTCTTACCGCAAGTATCGTCGGTGTCGTGGAGAAGGAGAACATCATTGACGGCTCGAAGATCGAAGAAGGGGATGTGGTCGTGGCGCTCGCTTCAAGCGGCGTGCACACCAACGGTTTTTCCTTAGTGAGAAAGATTATCGAAGAAATGCCCGGCGTTGTTGATGAGAAGGTGAACGGCAAACCGTTTATTCAGGCAGTTCTTACACCGCATCGCGCATATTACAAATCGCTTAAAGATTTGTTCGGCAAAAAGGAATTGGTCGGCCTGGCACACATTACCGGTGGCGGCATACAAGAAAATCTCAACAGAATCCTGCCAGCGGGCCTTTCAGCGCACATCGATCTGCGGAAAATTAGGATTCACCCCATTTTTGAAGTTCTCAGGAAATTTGGGGACCTTGAAGATCAGGATATGCTGCGTACGTTTAATATGGGAGTGGGGCTTACCGCAGTCGTGAAGCGATCATTTGTCGAGAATATAATTGCGCATATGAAAAAATACGATATCGAGGCGTATGAAATCGGCGAAATAGGAACGGGAGACAAACAAGTACAATTTTCGGGAACACTCCTATGGAAATAAATATGGACGTACTCAAGGAAACGGATCTCAAAGGTCTCGGAGAGATGAAAAAAGGAAAGGTGCGCGATATCTACATCCAGCCTGATCGGCTGATTTTGGTTTCCACTGATCGCCACTCTTCCTTCGACCGCATCATCGCCCACATCCCGCATAAGGGGCAGGTCTTAAATCAGGTGAGCGCGTGGTGGTTTGAACAAACGAAAGACATCATATCCAATCACGTGCTCGCTGTGCCCGACCCGAATGTCACGGTAGGTAAGAAATGCAAATTGGTGCCCGTAGAAGCGGTGATGCGCGGGTATCTCACCGGTGTCACCGATACTTCGATCTGGACTCGCTACCAAAACGGGCAGCGCGAATTTGGCGACCTGAAGCTTTCAGACGGTTTGAAGAAAAACACGAAACTTACGCATCCGGTGTTTGATCCGACCACCAAAGAGGACACACACGACCGTGCAATAACCACGGATCAAATGATCGAGGAGGGGTTGATCACAAAAGAGAGGCTTGCAGAGGTCAAAGAAACAGCCACGAAACTTTTCCTGCGCGGACAAGAGATTGCTGCAAAACGCGGACTCATTCTTGTCGATACGAAATACGAATTTGGTACCGACGAAAGGGGGAATCTCGTTCTCATCGACGAGATTCACACGCCGGATTCATCGCGATACTGGCAGGCGGATGGCTACGAGGACAGTCTCGCAAAAGGTAGTGAACCGAAGAGTTTTGATAAAGAGTTTTTACGCCTCTGGTTTAAGGAAAATTGCGATCCGTATAAAGATGAGATTTTACCGGAGGCACCCGCAGAACTTGTTGCGGAGCTCTCGCGCCGCTATATTCAAATGTATGAGCAAATCACAGGAGGCAAATTTGTAGCCGGCGACGAACCGATCATTTCACGCATCGAACGTAACCTGAAATCCTATGCCGCTTGAAGCTCTCACCGCAATCAGTTCTACAGATGGCCGCTACCGAGAAGCGGCCAAGGAACTCGCCGCGTATTTCAGTGAGTTCGCGCTTATCAGGGCGCGCGCTCAGGTGGAATGCGAATATTTAGTCGCGCTTTCTGAAACGGCGGGCGTAGGTGTTCGTTCTCTCACTGCCGACGAAAAGAAGATTCTCAAAAAGATTCCCGACATCTCGCTCGAGGATGCGCAGGTTGTGAAAAAGATCGAGCGCGAGGGGTACAAGGGGATTCCGGCAACGAATCACGACGTGAAAGCCGTCGAATATT
>CAYGMC010000060.1:0-2299 GCA_964351105.1 uncultured Candidatus Saccharibacteria bacterium
GGCATATGCTGCACCGGCGCTCACTAGTAAAACCAGTACGCATGCCCACGCGTATTTTTTTATTGGAACCAAGTACGTATGTAAGAAGTTATCCATACTGACGGCAATTCGACCCACACATCGGGGTGTAAATACTGACCCTTCTCTACCGGCTGTCCCTGACCTTTATCGACCTCTACCAATATCGGAAACGCCGTGATATAGGGGTCATGGCGCGCAGCAGTAATTTGCCACGAAGCCGTGCCTCCCGCCACTCCCCCTCCTATCGAAAACCTGTTGTCACGTTCCTCTTCAGAAACATACAAATTCGGCATCGCTTCGGAAAGGCCTGACAATTGATACCGAACATCACCGTTCAATACGTCAAAATACCGTGGAAGCAGGATAGTTGCCGCTCCATCATTATCCAGAGTCACTATTCCATCGTACAAGTTTTTAACGTCTGGTGACTCGACGAATGAGTGGTACAAGAGCTTGTTTTTTGGATCAAGTGGATGATCAATCACAAACGTTCCTGACCCTTTCCAAATCGTACCGAGCACAGAGAAATTCAACTCTTCTACCACCGATCCGGTGAAGTTGAGATCGTATGAAGCCTGGTAATAACCTTGGTAGTAGCCTTGATAGTAGCCCTCATAGTAGCCCTCAAAGTAGGCATGGACGCCTCCTGGAATACTCACGAGCAGCAATATAAGTATTACCGGCATAATGGTTCAAAGATGCACTCTCCGGGACCCACTACCGTGGCCTGTGTTTTTGGAATTTCGTTAATGATCGGATTCGCGATAATAAACGGATCATGACGAATCCCGGTTACCTGCCATGAGACACGGCCGTGTGGCGCCCCCCCAACTATCGTGAACTGATTATTTTTGATTTCCTCACCGATGGTGAGCTTCGGCATTGGTTCACCGAGGGGAAGGTACTGGTAGCGGAAATCTTTATTCAGTGCTTCGAAATAGAGAGGAAGCATTATTGTTGCCGCGCCATTTTCGTCCAATTCTGCGATACCATCGTACATATTTTTTACATCGGGTGACTCAACGAACGAGTGGTATAAAAGTTTTGTGCGCGGCGCGAGCGGGTGATCGATTAAAAATGTTCCAGACCCTTTTGATAACGTGCCGGTAATTGCGAGCGTACTTGCGAAAAACACATTACCAGTCATGACCAATCCTCCTGCGTACGCTTGTGTCGGAGGTGTAAAGTTTGCTGTCCATCGTGCGGTGCCTTTTGAGACTCGATACTCATCAAGCCAACCATTGAAATTGTCCCCTTCTGTCACCCCATTTCTCCCAATATACGGACGGTCAGTACCACTCAAATAATTCGTTGAATCGCTTGTGTATGTGGAACCTTCTTGCGTTCCGTTCAAAAACAGTTTTGTGTCCGTTCCAGAGCGCACAAGCGCGACATGGTACCACGTACCAGTCGAAAGCGTCGTCCCACCCGTTATCCTATCCGCACTATTAGCGTGATAACGTAGTTGCGTGCCGACCGTGTAAATCCTCGGGTATGCACCATCTGTACTCGCCGGCCTTGCGTCATAGAGTGCATTACTAACAGCAAGGGAGTTAAATCGTACCCAAAAATCAATTGTGAAATCGCCTGTCCCAAAGGCAAAATCGGACTGCCCCCCAAGGGCTAGATAGTCACCACTCCCGTCGAAAAGAGCGCTCGAACCACCAAACTTGCTCTGTGCGGTATCCACCTGTGCATTGCCGTTCGTTGTGACGGTTTTGCCGGCGGCGTCGCTGAACACCGTCGTAGCATCTGCCCCGTCGGCATGGATGAGAAGTATGGTCGCACTATCAACCATCGCCGCGTATACTAACCCGGAGCAAATACCGAAAACGATGCTGACGCACCCGACTACAACATACGGACTTATTCGCATAACGGTTCAAAAAGGCACTCCCTTGGTTTGACAAGAGTATCTTCGCTTTTCGGCACTTCCGGAATGATGGGATACTGTTGAATGAGACGATCGTGACGAATACCGCTGATTTGCCAAGAGACTTTCCCCAACGGTTTTCCTCCCGCTATTACGAATCGCGCAGGACCGAAAATCAGATACTTAAGTCCCACTTCTTTTGAGATATGCACATCAGGCATAGGTGCGCCAATGGCTGTTGCGAGATAGCGATATTCGATATTGAGCGCGAGAAAGTACGAAGGCAATTCGATAGAAACCTCACCATTTTCATCAAACGTCGCAACACCATCGTATATATTCTTTACATCAGGTGATTCGCGTGAGCCTGAAGTGGCTGGGATTTTAGGCAGTATGGTTGGCTCA
>CAYGMC010000061.1:0-2247 GCA_964351105.1 uncultured Candidatus Saccharibacteria bacterium
ACGCAATGCAGGGAGATCGTGTCACGCAAAATAAGCTTGCTGACGAAGCGATACATATCGAGCGGGAAATGGTCAAGGATCTTGTCGGATCCCAAGACCAGTACATGTGCGCGCTCGGAGGTTTGCAGCACCTGAAATTTCAGCGGAACGGAAAGATTATCGCGACGCGCATCGCACTCTCCCAAGAGCGTCTTCACGCGCTCCAGAAACATCTGCTCCTCGTCTATACGGGTAGACAGCGTCTCGCCCACGCAATCCTCGATGAGCAAGTGGAGAGAACACAATCGGGCGTCAACGACCACAATCTTTCCGAACTAAAAGCTCTTGTGTCACGCGGCGTTGCGGTTCTGTCGGGGGAAGGAGACATAGAGGAATTCGGAGCACTTCTTCACGATGGCTGGATGCTTAAGCGCAAGCTCTCGAGAAAGGTAAGTAATGCGAGCGTCGACGAGATGTATGAAAGCGCGCGAGAAGCAGGTGCTCTCGGTGGGAAACTCTTGGGCGCAGGAAGCGGGGGATTTCTCCTTTTCTTTGTAGAACCAAAAAAACGTGCTCGCGTCATTCAATCGCTCGGTCTTCCGGAAGCGCCTTTTTTGTTTGAAGAGAATGGGAGCCGGATCATTTTCAATCAATCACGCGCATGAGGGTTTTTATTTTGGCGGCAGGACTCGGTACGCGTATGCGCGCGATGTTTCCCGATACTCCAAAAGCCCTGATCCTTTTTGGCGGAAAACCTTTTATTGCAATACAGCTCGAATACCTGATCGGACAGGGATTTAAGGACTTTGTGATCTGTGTTGGCTATCGATCCGTTCAAATACGGGAATACTGCGGAGATGGATCGAGATGGGGCATTACAATTCAGTACTCATCGGTCGAATACGCAGACGATCTCTCTGAAGACCCTTTCGGGAACGGCCACACCCTAAAAAACGCGCGGCCTCTTTTTGAAAAGACGTCCCTCGTGCTCAATGGCGATACGTATCTCCCGATCGACTATCAGCACTTGGTTGAGAGACATACGATGCACCACGCCCAGTATGGCGCGCTCGGCACCATGGCTCTTTCACTGATGCCCGAACACAACGATTCCGGACGCGTCGTTGTCGATGCAACAGGCCGGGTGAGCGGTTTTTTTGAAAAACAAAAAGAATCCGCAGGCACGGGACTTGTGAACGCTGGCGCCTACGTGCTGGAGCCGGGCGTATTAGACTTGATCCCGGAAGGAGTATCTTCAATCGAGCACGATCTTTTTCCGCTTTTGGTTAAGGAGGGGAAATTATTTGGGACCGATTTGGGGGAATCGTTTATTGATATCGGCACACCCGAAGGCTATGCTGCAATGAAATCTTTTGTCGCATAACCACGTATGAATCCTCAATGTGTTTTTCTTGATCGCGATGGCACCATCAACGAGGATTGGGGGTACACACATGAATCTCAAGAACTCCACTTGATCGAAGGGGCCGCAGAAGCCATTCGAACGCTCAACGAGCACTCGATTCCGGTTAGTGTCATTACGAATCAATCAGGCGTTGCGCGAGGTCTGTTTTCAGAATCACAAGTCGGCGTCTTTCACGAGGCGCTCAATAATCGTCTCCTACAATACGGCGCGCATATAGATCATTTCTACTATTGTCCTCATCATCCGGATTTTAAGAAGGACGGAGAGAATTGTGATTGTCGTAAGCCGCTGCCCGGGATGTTGCATAGAGCCGCCCAAGAGCAGAATCTGGATCTCACAAAATGCGTCGTAGTTGGGGACACCGCGCGCGATATTGGCGCAGCTCACGCCGCGGGCTCTTCGAGTGTACTGGTGCTGACGGGCAAGGGGAGCGAAGAGCGGTCGACGTGGAAAGAAGATTTTCAGCCCACCCACGTTACGCCGAACTTACCTGAAGCTGTCGCGTGGATTCTGCGTGATATGATACCGAACTCCTGAGACTCTATGCACCCACCCGCGACGTGTCCGCTTTGTACTGCCGCTTCGCCGCAAGTGACGGGACGCACGCACGTGGATGGTGTCACCGCGTATACCCAATACGGTTGTGGCTCATGCTCAGTACAATTCTGGTGGCCGCTCAAGAATCCCGGCGCCGAATGGTATCGAAAAGCGGAACAGTACGGTGAACGCAATAGTCATCCGGAATGGAGTGCGACCACAAACCACAAAAATACACTTTCGTATCTGGGTACTTCTGGTCGAGTACTCGATGTCGGATGCGGTATCGGCAACTTTCTCGCCGA
>CAYGMC010000062.1:0-2217 GCA_964351105.1 uncultured Candidatus Saccharibacteria bacterium
TTTAATAAATGGATTTTTAGTTATTGGACAACAACCGCCTGATTAGTCAGATTGCCCCATATGTTCATATGTTTCATTAAACGTTCACTGCTCCAATATACTTTTGCCTCTCCAGTTCGCGGATCGTTAAGAAAAAACCCAGTTGGGTTATCTTTGTTCCCGACAACACCGACTACAATTCGCGCATGTTCGCCACGATATCCTTCAATTTCTTTTCCTGTATCTGTTTTCCAGGAATATTTTGTATAAGGCGGTGTTTTAAAAAAGCCCCATACAATGACCGGATATCCCTTGTAAATTTGTTCTGCTATAAAATTGGGAGTAACCGGAGAATAGCTTTGAGCGTTCCGTCCAAAAGCTCGCGCGGCTTTCGCAATCGCTGGTGCGTAAGTGCCATAGCCACTCCGCTCATTTATTGCTCCAACGAACATTTCGTAGGGGTCATCCCAAATGCCTTTATTCCAAGGTCTCGGATTGTATCCGACTTTTTCCACGATTTCCATTTCCGTGGCTTGAATATCATAATAAGCAAGCGCCATTTGAAGGGCAGATTCTTCGCAACTATTTCTGAATTCTTGCTTATCTGCGGGCACATCGAGAGTTACCACATCGAACAAAGAAAGGTCCGGAGTTTTTTCTGCTACTAAGGTTTTTAGTACTTGATCTGTTATGCTGCCTGTTTTGGGATAATTGTCGCGAGGAGTAATTTCAGTTTCAGGATTGGTAACAGACGCAGTTACGGTCTTAGTTGCTGGAATGAAATCTATTTTCGATGATTCTTTCGCCAGTTTTACTATGTCAGGTATTACTTCCAGCTTTAATTGCTCTCCTTCATCTTGCCCCGTTATTCTGATCTTTGTTTTTAGAAAGAAAAAACTGGCAGTAATTATTACCGCTAAAATGACTATGATGTAAATTTTCTTTTTGGATTTTTTCCTCATATAGTCATTATACTTCTTGTAGCAATTTAACAATAACTTCTTTCTTTTGGTTGAAGTCTTCTCTCCACTCTGCGTCAATAACTTTACCTGGTGGTAGTTCTAATTTTAGAGGATTGAGGGGCGTACCACTCTTGCTTATCCCGAAGTGAAGATGTGGACCGGTTGATATGCCAGTTGATCCTACATATCCTATCAATTGTCCTTGTTTTACGGCTGTCCCGGATTTTATTCCTTTAGCAATTTTAGACAGATGAGCATACTGTGTTATATACGATCCCTCATGTTTTATCTCGATGTAGTTTCCATAACCACCTTTCCATCCAGCATAACTAATCTTGCCGTCACCAGTCGTAAATACAGGAGTGCCTGTGGGTGCAGCAAAATCAACAGCTAGGTGGGGTTTTAATTTTTTTGTAACGGGATTAATCCGACTATTAGTAAACTTCGAGCTCACATATTTATAGTCCAAGGCTGATTTCAAGAATTGCCTAGCAACAGATCTTCCTTCAAGGTCATAATACTTTTCCTTACCGTTTGGATCTTTATATAGAACTGCCCAATACCTCTCTCCTTGGTTCTCAAACCAAGCAGCTAAGATTTTCCCTGATTTTACTGGATTACCGTCAAGTAATCGCTCCTCATATATAACCTTAAATGAGTCTCCCTCGCGAATATCAGTGGTAAAATCAACATCCCAGCCAAATAGGTCAGCCAGTTCCATAATTGTCTTATCCGGAAGTCCTGCTGCCGAACCATCGACAAATAATGATGATGCAATAGTTGCTCCCACTATTACAGGATTAGTATCATATTTAATTTCAGATTCTTTTACTGTAAAATCCTCGCCATTTTTTTCTATAGTCACAATTTCATGATCAGTTATGACATATTCTGTAGCCGCAAAGGCATCTTGAATGAAGATCACCTTGAATAGCTGTCCTGTTTTGATTGTAGCAAAGTCGTATACTTTTTTTGAGACAGCCAGCATTTGATTTGCTTCTGTACTGGAAATTCCGAACGAATCCATAATCGATGAAAACGTATCTCCTGACTTTACTTTGTATTCTTTAATCTCTCGTTGCTCGTTTTGCGTTTCCATTTCGGTAATTTTCTCTGAAGAATCTGTGGCAATATCTTGCTTTGCATACAGGAAGACAAATAGTCCAGGAAGAAGTATGGCTCCAACCAAGGAAACAATTATTAGCCTAACCTTATGTTTTTTGATAATTCTACTCATAATTTTTATATTGGCGCTTTCTCGGGCGCTCTATCAGTA
>CAYGMC010000063.1:0-570 GCA_964351105.1 uncultured Candidatus Saccharibacteria bacterium
GGTTGACGCTCGCGTACCCTAAAGAAAGCAGGTCCACGGACATTGCGTCTGTGTACCTGAACATTGAGGGGCGCGATAGTTATCAGACAGTCGCACGGGCGACTTTCTCTGGGGGTCCTGACACGATTGCCGTGTTCAGTCCGCCAATCGTGTTTAAAAAACACGTGACCTTGATCATCCGTACGACACTTATGTTGGCACGTGTTGGACCAGGTTTGCCAGGTACAAGTGGCGATCGAGTTGGTGTCGTTTTCAATTCGGCGCGACCCGACGACACCATCGCCACTACGCCGTCTGGAAAGAGATTCGATGTCGTCGGCGAGTCCCAGAAATTTGGGACCGGATTGTTCCGCTCAATACCACATATCTACAATGATCAGTGGTATGAAATAGCGGGAAACGGTACTCAGAATATTTACGGGTTTGTCGTCTGGGCCGAGGGGGACAGTGATATCAGTATTGCCAAGATGACCTTCGGTCATACTGGTTCAGTGCTGAATTCGTTCACTGTGTTCGCTTATTCGGATCAGGAACGGACGACACCTCTCACATCATTCGGTCCAGGCGGTC
>CAYGMC010000063.1:580-2004 GCA_964351105.1 uncultured Candidatus Saccharibacteria bacterium
CAACAACTGGCAATGCGACATCATTTTATCCGACAAACACTCTCGGTCAGCGAGATATTATTCGGATACCGGCAGGCAGAGCTGTATACTTTACGGTTCTGGGTGATGTTCAAGATGTTGGTCAGTGGCCTTGGTTGAACTTCTCGCAGATCGGCGATGGATCGTATAGTACGAAAGTGCTTGTTCCATTCGCGGACGTGGATGCGGGTGACCAGAACAACTTTATCTGGTCACCAAACACGGTCAGTCAATCAGGGCTGCAGAGCCCAGATTGGCTGAATGGTTTCGGTGTTCAATGGCTCCCGACGTCAATTGAGTCTTTTGGCGGCAAGGGCGTTGGTGTTGTTGGTAGTAGTGGTGGCAAGTAATCCACCATTCTACGTGTCGAAGGCGCTCTGGTTTTCTGGAGCGCCTTTTTTGTACAAGATCTTTTACAAATATCAAAATCGTGTCGTAATTTTCTACATCATTACACCATACCCGTAGAGTATGTATTCACGCCATTATTGTGTTATTAGTTTTGACTTTGTGTCAAAACAATGAGCAAACATAGGTATCACTTGTGCGCGGAGTATAATGGTACTCGCGGGAGCTAACCAACCTGCTTACTACTATGGCAGATAATATGCCAAATAAGCCAAAGCCGGCTCCATCAGAGCCAGTAACTCCTGCTGCTAAATAGTCAGGAAAAGAACGCCCCTTCAGGGGCATTTCTTTTGGAAAAAATTCCCCCACATAAAAATCCCCTTGCGGGGATCTTCATGCATAATCGGTTGCCTGGCTTAGGAGAGAGATACCGAAATTTTAAGTGGTGTCCGTAGTCCGGCATAAAGCGCGGATTTTGTGTGGACCCTTGTTAGTTTATTTAAGGTTCTTCTCCATAACCACGAGGCTCACCTAGAACAATTATATTCCTTAAAAATAAAAAATCAATATGCTATTTCCGTAATTCAGGGTAAAAGCTGTGCACAGCCTGTTCATAAGTTTTGATTTCTACCGTGTATCCTTGATCGTCATCGTTGGATACATCGCTAACAATGAAATAACGCCTACAATCGCGAAGAGATATTGATCAGTCGTGAATAGAAGTCCAATAATAGTAATAAGTGGAGCGATAAAATACGCAATCGGTCGAGTAATGCGGAATATGCCTAGTGCTGCTGCATCGCGTGGTGATACGGTCTTGAAGAAATACGTTTCTATCATGATTTCAGCCGCCGCCGCACCAACACGGGTCATGAAGAGTGCTCCAGCCCAGATCATTACGCTTGGTACCTGTATAAAGGATAATCCAATCGTCGCCAATCCCATCACCGCAAAACCAAGTGTCATGATTTCTTTCTCACCATATTTTCTGTCTGCTAATTTTCCTAATGGATACTGGATCAAGGGAAATGGCAAAAGCATGATAGTGAGAATAATAC
>CAYGMC010000064.1:0-1956 GCA_964351105.1 uncultured Candidatus Saccharibacteria bacterium
CTCCACCGGATCCTCCACCGTAATCATCTGTGTCGTTGTTGAAACGGTATTGGTGCCATCAGTCACATACACGGTTGTATAGTACGTGCCGGGTCGTTCATACACGTGTGCTGCCACGGGTCCCATCGCTTCATTTCTACTGTTCACCCCAGTGTTAGAACCAGTGCTCCATGTGGTGCCAGAGACAGGAGAGCCAAGGGGGTCACCGAAGTTCCAGCGGTACTCTAATTCATGGAACGGTCTCGTAGTGGAGTTTGCGGTGGTAGCGGTAGCGTCAAAGAAGACAGAGAGTGGGGCGACACCGATAGTGCGGGCGGGAATGGTGCTTGCTAAAGGAAGAGTGATGGGACTTGCGCCTTGGGGGATCTGAGTGAAGGTTGCCTCTATGCTATGGTCTCCCGTGATATTGTTGAATGTATAGGAAGAAGCGGCGGCGACAGGACCTCCGTCAATTTGAAGACTGGAGACTTGGTAGCCTGCGCTTGGAGTGATGGAGTAGGTTCGAGAAGATCCACTTGCAATACCGGTGGTGATGCCTGAAGGTGAGATGGCGCCGTTTACTCCTGCAGTTGTCGAGATGGTGTACGTGGTGGCAGGGATGAGCGAGAATGAAGCAGAGACTGCGCGCGCGACAGACATGATGGTGGTGCATATATTGACGGTGCCCGAACATACTCCTCCCCATGTGGAGAATGAGTAGCCTGCGCTCGGTGTTGCGGTGAGATTAACGGAAGTGCCTTCGTCGAAGGATGCAGAACAGTTGGTGGTACAAGAAATACCAGAAGGATTTGAAGTGACGGTGCCGTTACCACTGTTGGTTAATGAAAGAATGTGGGTGGTGGTGGCAGTGCATGCGGCAGTGCTACAGTTCTCAAGTGTGGAACCTACACAGACTGCTCCCCCGTTTAGAGGAGTTGGATTAGTACAGGCACGAGATCGGGTACCGCTTGATCCACAGGCAGAGACTGAGCAGGCGCTCCAAGTACTCCATCCTCCGTCTACTGGAGTTGGGGAAGCCACTACTATTGGAGCGGGTGATGGACCACCTCCGCCTCCTCCTCCACCATAGGAAATGATTGGCGCGGGAGTTGTTTGGCTGGTGGTTGTAGTGGTGCTCGTTGTTGGAGCATTCATGAGAGCAATCTTTACTGCGTAGACTTTGGCAAGAGTTTCTGCGGTCTTCTCTCCTACAGCGCCGTAATTGGCGGTGAGCTTTTGCTCAGGGGTGGCAAGGTTGTGTTTGTCTTGAAATCGCTTGACTGCTTGAATGGTGTAGATGTCATAGGTGCCAGAGATGGTGCGCTCAGGGTAAATAGTGCCGTCGAGAGCGAGGATTGATTGGAGCTTCTTCACTTCGGGATCGGTCATGCCGGGAATGAGGGGTTTGGTGAAGAGGTTGGTGGAGGGAGCGGAAAATCCTGCAACTGTGCCTCCTGCGAGCGCGTTGAGCTTAGCGCGGGTGAAGGTGTCGGTGATGCCATTTCCTTTGGTGCGATTCTGGGGAGTAAGGATGTCGGAAGGGTACTTTTCTTGGAACTTAGTGAGGGCTCTTTGGGTAGCGGGACCGAAGCTTGTGGTTTCATTGCCGGGAGAACCTGCGCCCGTAGATGCCACACGAGTATCAATACTTTTGTTTAAGAAGATCTGGAGTTGTTTGATCTCGGGGTCATTCATTCCCAGAGTAAGGGATTTGGTGAAGAGAAGGGTTGGGGTGATAGAGGTGGGTGCTGCACTCGCTTGAGTGCTTCCTCCCATTTTGTTTAGTTTGATACGGGTGAGAGAGCCGACGAAACCAGTGCCAATAGTGAGACCTGCGGGAGTGAGAGTTTCTCCTTTGTATTTGTTTTGGAACTTGGCGACTGCTTTAACGGTAGCTAGACCGAAGTAGGTGGATTCATTGCCGGGAGAACCAATACCTGAAGCAGATACCCGCGTATCTGGATCTTGATTCAAAAG
>CAYGMC010000065.1:0-1783 GCA_964351105.1 uncultured Candidatus Saccharibacteria bacterium
CAAAATTGTTTAACGGAATTTTTGTCATAGAGGACCAAAACTTTTTTATTTGCAACATCAAAATCGGTTATACTTTTCATAACTATGGTATTATTTTTTCTTCGCCCACCTCAATATCGGCAGAATTTTGAGCAGATTTTTTATCTAGTGAGTCTTCTAAAGCCTTTTTTAATTCTGATAAATTAATCTCTTTACGCTTTGGTTTTTCGGTAGCAGGTAGATTTTGGTGTAACCTTGGCTGATTAAAAGAAACGGTACCTATTTTTGCATTCTCGGGTAGATCAGCTTTTGTTGTAGTTACTTGGGTTGTAACCATAACAGGGACAGGAACCAATGGTGGTTTAATTATCTCTTTTTGAGCTTTCTCGTCTTTTATTTTTTTTAAACAGGATTTGCAATAAACCGGCCTACCGGGTTCTGGCGGAAAGATTACCTTAGTAGCTTTCTGACAACTAGCACATATAGCATCATAAAGAGTTGTAGCAACATTAGCACTAGTATTTGGTATAACAGAAGCCACATTTAGATAAACAGGTGTTTTTGAGCTATTTTGACTGGTTTTTGGGGCTAAAACGACCGTCTCCCCTTCATTTGGAGTAGACCAACGAGTAATTTTTTCTTCTACGATTTCCTTCTTCATTCCATACCTTTCGCGAGAAGCTTGAATAATTTTTTCCCGGTTAGATTGGTCCAGCGGAACTGGCGGGGGCAATGTTCTTGCTGAAAACGGACTGCCGGCGATTCCATCAATCATTAGCTTTAAATAGACGCTATATTTTGGTAAGTTAACTAAGTCGGTAGCCATAAATTCAGGACTAAACTCCTTTTCTAAAAATTCAGCATCTTCTGCTCCTACTCGAAAAACTACCATAGTGCCCACGTTTCCAAATACCGCATCCCTTACCTCTTCTTCCATTTGAGTAATATACTGGTGCCCTAAAATAATATTTAGCCTATATTTTCTAGCCTCAGATAAAATATTAGCAAAGGATTCTGTGGCAAAGTTTTGAAATTCATCAACATATAAATAAAAATCTCTGCGCTCTACTTCAGGAATATCAACCCGACTCATCGCAGCTAGCTGTAATTTAGTAATTAATAGTGCCCCCATTAACCGTGAGTTATCTTCTCCAATTCTTCCTTTAGATAAATCCATAATAAAAATTTTACCCTTATCCATAATATCTCTCATATTAATGGTGCTTTTGGTCTGCCCAATAATATTTCTTATTAATGGATTTGAAATAAACTGACCCACTTTGTTTTGAATAGCTGCAGTTGCTTCCTGTTCATATCGTGCACTATAATTTGCAAATTCTACCGTCCAAAAAGCCTTGACTATAGGGTCGGTAATTTTTGAAACTACTTTTGCCCGATAATCAGGATCTGCTAACATACGATTAATACCTAATAAAGTAGAATCTGGATATTCTAATAAAGCTAAAATGGCATTGTTTAAAATATATTCCATTCTGGCTGACCAAACATCTGGCCAAACCTTTTTGAATACTCCCATTAGGCCTCCCGCTACCAAATGACGATATTTAAAATCAACCTTTTCCATCACATTAAAAGCAATAGGATAATCTAGGTCAGCAGGATTAAAAAAGATGACGTCATTGATTCTATCAGGAGGAACAAAATCTAATAATTTTTCTGCACCTTCTCCATGGGGATCAACATAGGCAATACCTCTACCTGCCTGAATGTCCTGAATAGCCATATTTTCCATTAAATTAGACTTTCCCATACCCGTTTTCCCAATACAGTAAAAATGCCTTCG
>CAYGMC010000066.1:0-1692 GCA_964351105.1 uncultured Candidatus Saccharibacteria bacterium
CCCTAGATCTTCGCCATTTCACCGTATGTGTCTCGATAGTAGGCAAGGTTGTAATCGATGATGTCATCCGGCTTAGTAGCAATCCACGGGGCTTCGCCGTGCGTCGCGCTCTTCATTTCTGCGCCACTAAAGCGTTCCCACTTAGATGCAAGCTCTTCGAGAAGAAGGATCTCCTCCTTTTCAAAAACGCTGATATCAAATGGCACAATCGCCTCAATATGCATCTGGTCTTTGTATCCATCTGCCACCTTATGCTTTGAAATCTTAATTTCCTTGCCATCATCCATCTGCTTCAAGATTTTCTCTGCCATGCGCGGCACAGGACCGTTTTCAAAACGGAGATATTCATCGCCGGTAACCGAGCGACCATACTTCTCGAAGAAATCGAAGTCGAAGTAGTAAAGAAGCTTCATCAGTTTCAGCTTACCTAGCGTGCCATTCTTGATCCTGCTTGAGAAAAACAGGATGGCGTTGCGATATTTTGCTTGATGTATTTTTGTAGCCATAAAATTGGGTGCAATTGAAGAATACCATCAAAGGGGCTACTATGCATTCCATCATGAAGTTCCGAAAACCAATACTTTTGATTCTGATATTCCTTGGTCTATGCGCTAACTTACTAGGCAAGACCTAGTGGAGAACTGCATCACGGGAATTAAGACGAGGAAGCCGATCGCAACTCCCCCGAGTATTCTTGAGTCGAGCCGGAGCACCCACCACACCAGAAACACGCTCCAGAAAAATGCCGTTACCGGCGACACCAGAGCCCACTTTCTAAATTCAATGGCAATTTTTGAATTAGTTCGGTAGCCAGTGCTTAAAATAATATCGAGTGAATATGTAGCGACAGGTTTGTCAGAATTTGCAATGTGCATTTTTTGCACATTGCTTTTTTCATCAATCTCTCCGTCTTTCAAGATATTCCTGATGTGCTTGGTCACCACCGATCGCTCAACGCCGAACACCTCGGCAATCTGTGCCTGAGTTGCCCAGAGCGTCTCGCGCGACATATCGCCCGCCTCCGACTCAGTCTATAGCAAATCTTTCGGAGTGACGACATGCGTTGTCGCTTGCGGGTATGATTTGAGGAAATGCGAAAAAGAAACGGGAGTGTCGCTCCATTTACACTCATACGCATCTATCTGCACCCCCTTCTTCTCGACAACATCGATCTCTAATCCTGTTCGTGTTCTCCAAAACATGATTTCGGGAGGAAATATCGAGTTGTTGTTCCCTTCTTTTATACGTTCACTGATAAAATAGTTCTCAAAAATAAATCCTGCGTCTTTACGGACCGTAAGAGGAGTATCAATGTCAACAAGGGCGTTTCTTACACCGATATCAAGGAATATGACTTTAAAAACTTTCTTAAGCTCAGTTCTCGGGTTGTTTGAGAATGAATGTATTATTTTGATGATGAATGATTGTTCAAGGAGACGAAGATATCGTTGAACAACCGATCGACTGACGCCAAGATGTGTTGCCAATTCATTCAACGATACCAATGAGCCGATTTGCAAAGCAAGCAATTTTACTAAATCTTCAAATACTCTGGGATTTCGTATCGCCGCAAATACAAATACATCTTTATAGAGATATTGTGTTGCAATATTTTTAAGTACGGTCTTTTTTTCTTCTATAGAGGTAGCCGCCGCGACTGCAGGATACGACCCATACAGCATATACTCATAC
>CAYGMC010000067.1:0-1641 GCA_964351105.1 uncultured Candidatus Saccharibacteria bacterium
TCTTAGTCTTGCTCACGATAGCGGTGAGCTTGCGTAGCGCTTGACTCATAAGGCGCGCCTGCTTGCCGACATGCTGTGCGCCCATGTCGCCCTCGATCTCGTCTTTAGGTGTGAGTGCCGCGACGGAGTCGATGACGATGACATCTATCTTGCCACTGCGCACGAGTGACTCCACAATTTCAAGGGCCTGCTCTCCTGTGTCTGGTTGAGAGACAAGCAGGTGCTCGATTTGTACACCAAGTTTTTTTGCATACTCGGGGTCGAGAGCGTGTTCGGCGTCTATGAACGCACAGATACCGCCTTTCTTTTGTGCTTCAGCAATGGCGTGAAGTGAAAGGGTGGTTTTTCCTGAAGATTCGGGACCGAATATTTCGATAATGCGGCCTCGGGGGAGTCCACCAATGCCAAGTGCCCAATCGATGCCGATAGAACCTGTGGGGATTGCGTTGACATCGACTTTTGGCTGAGCGCCCAGCATCATTATTGAGTCATCACCAAACTTTGTTTTGATATCAGAAAGCGCTCGTTCAATATCCTTATCTGATCCGGTGCCGGTCTGTTTGGGCGGGGCCTTCTCTTTTTTCTTCATTGGCATATTGAGGGCAGTATACCGTACCTCCGTTAGGGGGTTATCCCAGATGTGGATGTCGCAGGAGTGCTCGTAGAGGTTGACTGCAAGGAGATGTTGACCGCCGGGGTATACACGATTTGCAACACCTCCGTACGCTCCCGCTCATATTTATCTTTCGCCCCAAGCGTGATGCGGTTGAGGCCTTCTGCAAGAAGGAAAGGTTCTTCAAACACGCCCTCTTCGGTCACGCTAATATCTTTCCCATTCATTGAGAGAGAGGATATCCGCTCCGCTGTTCCGCGAATAACAACAAATGGATCGCGCACTTCTGTTATACGTTCTGAAACGGTGATACGCGGACCATATATAAATCCACGCGCTTCGTAGTAGGCATAGCCACACACGACTAAGAAAAAGGCAATAATGGCGAGAGTTGTAATTCGACTGTCACGATACGGAAGCATATGTTATCGGGATTCCTCCTCACTCTCTTCTTCAGTAGATTCATCTTCTGGTTCACGCGCGAGTTCGTCGGCATTTCCCGCACCGATGACTTCGCGAGGTTTTGCACCATCCGCGGGCCCAATGACTCCGCGCTCTTCCAATAAGTCCACGAGTCGTGCGGCTCGTGCATAACCCACTCCGAGCTTGCGTTGCAAGTACGAGGTAGAAGCTTTTCCAGCTTCCACGACAGTGCGTTTCGCCTCGCCATACAATTCATCATCGTCGTCACGGACGCTCTCCATAGACGCAAAGATTGCATCAGTGCCGCCAGCCTGACCTTTTTCGGCGAAGTCAATCTCAGAAGGCAATGTTCCTTCGTTTGTTTTTGCGATGTGGGCAACGACTTTCTTTACCTCAGCTTCCGTGATGTATGGGGCTTGTATACGGCGAGGTTTGCTCATCTCTCCCGAAAGGAAGAGCATGTCACCCGCGCCTAAGAGTTTTTCCGCGCCCCCAGTATCGAGAATGGTACGAGAATCTATTTGTGAAGCGACTTGCAATGCAACGCGCGCGGGGATATTTGCCTTGATAAGCCCGGTGATGACTTTCACGCTCGGTCTTTGTGT
>CAYGMC010000068.1:0-1536 GCA_964351105.1 uncultured Candidatus Saccharibacteria bacterium
ACGCTCATTGGCGCCACTACCGAAAATCCATCATTTGAGGTTATACCTGCACTGCTGTCGCGTTGTCGCGTGTTTGTATTGAAATCACTAACTGAAGATGAGCTTAAGATGATTATTAAACGAACCAAGATTAAGCTCGATGCAAAAGCATCGAGGTGGCTCGTTGAGATGGCCAATGGCGATGCGCGGATTGTTATCACCGTTCTTGAAAATACGAAACGTTTGTACGGTAGCGTAAATGTAAAAAATTTAACCGAAACACTTCAAAATGCATTTATACGTTTCGATAAAATAGGTGATGAGCACTACGATACTATTTCAGCTTTTATTAAAAGCATGCGGGCATCGGACGCAGATGCTGCGATTTATTACCTTGCACGTATGATCGAGGGCGGGGAAGATCCGAAGTTCATTGCACGGCGCATGGTTATCTTTGCGTCAGAAGATATCGGCCTCGCTCAGCCGACAGCTTTGGTAGTTGCGAATCAGGTTTTTGAAGCGGTAGATAAAATCGGTTTGCCTGAAGCCGCGATTAATCTTGCTCACGGAGTCGCGTATCTCTCGCTTGCGAAGAAAGATCGTTCGGCGTATGACGCACTGCGCAGCGCGCAAGAAGATGTCCGCAAAATGCAGAATCTCCCAATTCCGATGAACATTCGAAATGCGCCGACAAAATTGATGAAAGAGCTTGGCTATGGCGAAGGGTATGAAAAATATTCTCTCGAGAGCCACCTGCCAGACAAACTGAAGGGGAAGAAATATTTGCGTACAGAGAAAACAAGCGGAAAAGAAAAAACTCCCGAATCGTAAAAATTCGGGAGTCTGTGCAAGTTTGTATCTCTTACACTAAGAGGCGTAGAAAACAGAAGCTGTCGCCATCCCAACTACGATTGAAGTGTGGGCCGATCAAGTTACGTCCTGTGCCGAAGGGGCAATTGAACGAGAGTGTCGCTGCCATCGACAGATCTTCGATTCCTGTGGGTACCGCGCTGCCGAGTGCGACGATTTTCGGCTTCCAGTAGTTTTGTGCATCTTTATCCAGTATCACTCCCTCTGGTATGGGAGAAAAAAGATATTTTCCGTGAGGTTGGGAAATTTTGAACCACCCTCGTTGAATGTGGGGAAACCTAATTGCAAAGAGTAGGATTGCTTCGAGCGGCGCGACCCTGCCACCAGGTTTGTTGAGCGCACGAGCGATCTCTTGCGTGCTGAACTTACCGGCAAAGCCTACAATGTCGAGTCGAAGTGTTGAAATGTCATGGGGAAGGGAATTAAGTTCTCCGCGCTCAAATCCTTCGTCGACGTGTCCAAAATTTCCCTGCGTGATGAGATCCCGCTGTGTAATGCCGATGCAGCGATTGACCGCATACGGTCCGCCTATGGTGAAGAGTGGAACTTCGCGTAATTCTATTTCGTCGTTATCCATAATAAAGATCCTTTCATAAATGACCTTAGCACTCGCGTTTGGCGGGGTCAATCTATATTTAGGTGATACAAAGCTAATGGAACAGATTTAGTAGGATTGAGTAGTTAATC
>CAYGMC010000069.1:0-1521 GCA_964351105.1 uncultured Candidatus Saccharibacteria bacterium
CGTATATAAAATTGTGCTTCGGGAGTCATACAAAGAGCTGGTACGAGCATACGGCTTGGATGCTCAAGGCAAGCCGTCATAATCCAAGCCCTCATAAAAAGGCTCTCTTTTTTAGCGTTCAACGCGGCGTGCAGCCTCGCGATACGCGCAAAAATCGCACTCTGGCGCGGAATCGGGAATTTCCGAAGAAGAAAGACAACGATGCGCCGCGGCAATAGTCTCCTCTACCCACCGATCATCCCCTTCGTAAGGCAATATTTTTGCCTCAAACTCAAGCTTACCGCCGAAGCCGTCTCTGTCTGTTTTCCCGTTTACATACACAAAATATCCCATACTATGTACGGGGAAATTGTTCTTCCTGAAAAGCCATTGATAAATTTCCATCTGCCGTTTGTATCCGATTTGCCAATCCGCATCCAAATTCACTTCCCCGTTTTTTGAAGTTGCTTTATAGTCAACAATATGAAGTTCACCGGCCGGGTTCACCCATACATCATCAATCCCTCCCGTAATAAGAAGGTTGGTCGGCTCATGAAAATATTGAATGCCGCCTCCCAGCGAATCGCGCCATGCCTCAAGCTGATCATGGGCATAGGGCACGGCATCAATACCATGCGCCGTCATAAGCGGATGCGCCGCGCCCAAAGCGCGATGCGTATCAAACTCCTTTTTCAAAAGGGCGTCTACGGCGGAATTCAAGCTGAAGGGAGGACCGGGCGGTTGGCCCACACCGAGCCGCCGGTCAAGATAAAAACAGCGCGGACATTTTAAGAATAAATCGAGTTTTGAACGGCTTAATTTATAGGGCGCGCGCGCCTGTGGGTCAAATAAATTACGCGTTCTGCGAGGATTATAAAACGAAGACATATGAAATATACGCTCCGGCCCGGAAGGAGCAAAAACGGTGGCAAGAAGCGGCTTCCCTATCTCTTAATGGGAGGAAACTTGTCGGGGTCGATGGTACGCTCGAAACAAGCGGTGCCCGCCTCGTGCTGCCAGCTCTCATTGGCGAACGCCTCGCCCGGCACAGGATACGTAAACCTATCCGGACTCTGCACTCCGCTTTCCAAATTAAACTCTGCGCATAATTCGAAGGTGCGCACTCCTTGTACGCGATATTCGTAGGGGCTGCCCGGTTTGCCGTTTTGTAAATCAACCGGCACGGAAAATCCAGTAAGCGGATCGTTTAATTCATCCAGCGTTTCGGGCAATTTCTGCTTTTGCTGCCAAAAGGTCACCACCTGCCATTGTATGTTTTGCAAATCATTTATTTTTTGCTGGTCAAAACGGACCAAACGCTGAGTCTGGGGAGAACCCACGATGAAAAATCCCCCGACGATGGAAAACGCCACCACGCCTGCGGTAATCCATGAAATCATCTTGGCAGTCTGCGCATCCCGTTCCCAGCGGCCCCGCAAATCCTGCCAATAATAGGCAAATGCGCTGCCGATTACAATAAGCACCGCCAAAACCTTAAGCACGAATCGAGTAGTCAGCTCTCCTCCCAAAAACGTATTAATC